>JBEHXA010000445.1:0-6533 GCA_048498935.1 Myxococcota bacterium | reverse complement strand
CTTGTCGGGCGGGATGGCCTTCGAGTAGACGCTATTCACCTGCGCGATCGCGGGCGTCACAGCAACGAGAGCAAAGAGACCGGCATAGGTGGTGCGCGGCACCCTCACCAGCGAGGCCACGCTGGCGGCCGGCCTCGCCTTCGGCAACTTGCTCGGCAAAGAGTGCATCGTGAGTCAGGATCGCCCAGGATTTCTGGTCAATCGCGTGCTGATTCCGCTGATCAACGAGGCGTGCTTCGCGCTCGAAGAAGGAGTCGGCACCAAGCAGGACATCGACGCCGGTGCGCGCCTCGGCCTCGGTCATCCGCTCGGCCCGCTCGAGCTCGCCGATCTGATTGGCCTCGACACGGTGCTCTCCATCGCCGAGATCCTGCAGCGCGACTTCGGCGATTCGAAGTATCGTCCGTGCCCGATGCTGCGAAACCTCGTCCAAGCCGGGTTGCTCGGTCGAAAGAGTGGCCGCGGGTTCTACGTTTATGACGAGCATGGGCAGAAGAGCTGAGTTGAAAGCGCTGTCGCTGGCGCTGCTGGCCGCGCTCAGCAGCGGCTGCAACGGCTGCCAACAGGAAAAGCCGTACAATCCCTTCGGGGTGACCTCGGCCCTACCGAACAGCTCGACCAATCCCGAGACGGCGCAAGTCGCTCCGAGTCCGAGCGCGACGGCCGAGCGAGGCGCCTTCGAGCCGGCTGTGGTCGCACCAGCCGGTTCGCGCAAGCTGCGCATGGGCGAGCTGATGCTCGAAGCACCGGCGCGTTACAGCTTCGACCGCGCGCTCGTGCTGGGCGAAGGCGAAGCACTGCAAGCAGTCGCCTGGATCAAGGCCGACGCAGAAGCCCCCGACGCCCCCCCCGGCGCCTTGATCGCATTCAACGCGAAGGGTGAGCGCAGGCCAATCAGCGCCTTGCCGACCTTCGTGCCCAGCGCCCCCGGCTGCACGCACACGACGCGCCTGGAGCAAACGGGACCGAGCAGCGTGTTGGTCGACACCGTGGCTTCTTGCACCACGCCGCTTTTGGCGCGCGTCCCCGTGGAAGCCGTGAGCATCGTTTCGCCCGGTAGCCCACGCCAAGAGCTGCTCACGTTGCGCCTCGCCGCGCCTGCGAACGGCGAAGCGCTGAGCGTCGCGGCAGACACGCGCGATCGCGACGGAGACGGACGCGCGGACGTCCAGCTCACGCTCACGCTGACTGGCCCCGAAGGCGCCCGCGCCAGCGCGAACCTGGCGTTCCTCGACCGCGCCGCAGGCGTATCACGCGACGCCACGGAGCCGCGCACCTCACTGCTTACGAACGCCAAGGCCACGCTCGCCAAACCGACCTCGACCACGCTCGGTGAGATCGACGCGCAGCGCCGCTTGCTCGCGACCCTATGCGCCGAAGGCGCGACGCCTCGCGTCTTCGACTCCGAAGGCGCGCCGCTCCGTTGTGACGACCTGGGCGCGGTGGTCGACGTGCTCGCTCGCGCCGAAGTGCTGGCGCGGCTGGCAGCCAAGGACGCGATCGGTGCTGCCTCGGTGCTGACCCGCGCAGATTGGTACTACAAGCGCATTTCCAACGACGCCGAGAAGGCCATCTCCAAAGAGCTCGGCAAGCGCCTGCTCGCGGTCACCCCCACTGCCAGCGCGCTCACGGCGCGACCCAGACAGCTCAAAGGTCCGCATTTCAGCTCGTTGTGGTTCGACCCCGACGGGGCGCTGTTGATTGCCACCGAAGCAGGGCTGGTCCGCGCCTCGCGCGACGGAGCGACGGAGACGCCGGTCGAGGGCGACGCCGCGCAGGCTTGGCCGCTCGACGTGAGCGACCCAGCGGGTCGCCGCCTCACGAGCTCGATTTGCTCTTGCGACAGCTCCGAGGTGCAGCTCGCCAGCAGCGGACCGAGCGGTGCGCTGGAGCTCGCGCCGACGAAGCTGCTCGCGCCGCGCCCCGGCGGCTGCAAAGCGCGCTTCGTTTGCCCCGATCCGACGCCACTTTCGGCAACCAACGAGGGCTTCTCGGTCCTCGTCGCCGGAACGCTGCTGCAGCCCAAGAAGCCGACTAGCGCGCTCCCGAGCCCGGGCTCGCCGCGATCACCCGACGGGCGGTGGCTCGTGGCGCCGACGCCGGTCGGACTCGTGGTGTCCGGGCCGAATCAGGAGCTGTGGAAGCTACCCGAAGCTCCGCTCGACACCCGCCACGCACAGGACTGCGTGGTAGCGAATGATCGCTCCGCGGTCGCGTGCGTGGTCGACGGCAAGGCCGTGCTGCTCAAGCGGGGCGGCTGACGCCGTGCTCAGCGAGGAGCGAGCGAGGGCGCCTTGGCGCGCTCGATGTACGACGACGTGCGCGTGTCGATCTTGATCCACTCGCCTTCGGTCACGAACAGCGGGACCGCGACGGTGGCGCCGGTGCTGATCTTGGCGGGCTTGGTGACGTTGGTGGCGGTGTCGCCACGCACGCCCGGCTCCGTCTCCGTGATCTGCGCCACGATGTGCGGCGGCAGGGCGATCGAAACGGGGTTGCCGTTGTAGATGGTGATGGTGACGTCGATGCCGTCCATCAAGAAGCCCGAGTCCTCACCGACCACGTCCTGATGAACGCTGACCTGGTCACCGGTCTTGGAGTTCATGAACACGTAGTTTTCGCCCTCCTGGTAGATGTACTGCAGGGTGCGATCTTCCACGTCGGCGGGGTCGAAACGCTCACCGGAGCGGATGTTGCGCTCGATGGTGTTGCCGGTGAGCATGTTGCGCATCTTGGTGCGCGTGAAGGCCTGGCCCTTGCCCGGTTTGACGAACTGAAAGTCGGTCACGACGAACGGCTGCCCGTCCATCATCAGTTTCAAACCTTTGCGAATGTCACTCGTGTCCATCGTGGGTCCTAGCGCGTTTGAGGCAATCCGGGGGCCGGAGGCCAGTTCGAAGGTGGTCTCCTTTACATGACGATCCAGGGCCGCGCAAGCCGCCGGGCAGGCCGGCCGAGCCTAGTTCCCCGCAAGCATTGAGTTCCTCGGCGGAACAAGCGCTACTATCGCCCGCGAATGGACGAGTTTGAGCTCGAGCAGGTCAAGCGCGAGATCGTCGAAAGCCGCGC
The DNA here is from genome assembly GCA_048498935.1 of Myxococcota bacterium. GTDB lineage: Bacteria > Myxococcota_A > Polyangia > Polyangiales > Polyangiaceae > PMG-095. Next base: position 3,464 of record JBEHXA010000445.1, on the reverse strand, counting down.
GTTGACCATCAAGACCAACAACCTGGTCAATGCGCTCGCGGCCGACCTGAAGAGTATCTCCAAGCGTCAGCAAGGCTCGGAGCGCCGGGTGCTCGTCACCAGCGCCACCGGCTACGTCGTTACCATCGCCATCATCCTGGTGTTCGTGAAGCTGGCCTGGGACATTCGCATCGAGACGGTGCGCGGCGAAAATCGCGAAACGCGCGATCAGCTGGAGCAACTGGAAAAAGAGCAGAAGCTCGCGCAGGGCCGCGAAGAAGCGCGGACAGCGGCGTCACGCCAAGCCGGCGAGTTCTACCGCCTGGTGATCCAAAACAAACGACGCGAGATCATCGACGGCTACGCCGCCGTGAGCAAGCTCGAGCTCTCTCCTACCGAGCGCGCCGTGTTCGAAGCAGCGGTGGAGCGCGCCAAGAATGAGCTGTCGCTGATCGCCTACCAGACCGGTGTCGATCACATTCGCATGCAGCGCTGGCACGAAGCCCAGCAATCACTGCGCGAGTCGCTGCAGTACAAGAGCGACGCGGCGCACAGCCCGCAAGCCAACTACCAACTCGCGCGCGCGCTCATCGCGCTCGGCCTGCACCGCGAAGCCATCCCACTCTTGATGCAATTGTCGGAGTCGTCCGCCGACAAAGAAGTGATGGACGAAGCCACGCTCACGCTCGCCCACGCCCAGCTCGAGATTCAAGCGTGGAACGACGCCAAGTCGACGCTCCGCACGTTCATCCGCCGCTTTCCCACCAGCGCTCACATCAACGAAGCCAAGGGGAAATTGGCCGAAGTATCGCTGTATCACTAGCTATTTGCGCGTCGGGTCGTTGTCCACGAGCGTGAACGTCGCCTCGTGCCAAAAGCCCTGCTTGATCACGAGGGGGTCGGGGCCGATCAAGACCGCGGTGTAACTGCGGGCGGTAGTGATCGAGGCGATGCCGGAAGCATCGCGGATCGAGAACCAGGAGCGTTCGAGCAGGACTCCATCGCGACCCACCGCTTGGAGCCCACTGTCGATCGCCGATAGGCCCAGCTCCACGACCCCGAAGCGCACGTCGGCAGGGCGCGGCGCGATGCTGCCGAAGCCGAGGCCCGACGCGAAGGTGAGCGCGCCATCGCTGCCCGCTTTCACGTCGACAGTCCCCACGGGCAAGGCCGCCTGCACGGCTTGCAGCCCAACCTTGTCGAACGCGAGGTCACGCGACAGCTTCACCAGCACTGGTTGCACCGAAGGCTGGTCGGGCGCGTAGCCGTCACCGCAAATGGAAGCTTGGATCGCGTCGCGGTAGTAGGCGCCGCCCAGACAACCGCTGAGCACCATCAGCAGGCTGCGCCCCGTCACCAGCGAACCGACCGGTAATGCCGCGATCGGCCGCGCTCGCAGCGCCGGCTTTTCGAGCGGCGGCCCAGGATCCTCGGCCGCCCCACCGGCACCTCCTTCGGCTTCAGCCGCCTCACCGCCGCTGCCGCCCGTCGCTTCTTCGGCTCCCGGCGCGCCACCGAGCCCGTCGCTCGGCTCTCCTACCGGAGTCACCTTCGCTTCTTCTTGCCGCGCGACCTCGACGCTTTGTTGGCAATTCAGACCGTCGAGCAGCGAAAAGTCACCGGACAAAACCCACGGCTGGACCGAGTCGGTCTCGAAATCGAGACCCGGTAGCTCGGTCAATACCGTCGAACGCGCGTAGCCGAGCTCAGGCATCGGATCGCCCATGAGCTCTCCCTCGGCCGCTCCCTCGCCCAGGCGCGCGAAGCAGAGGCGAACGCTGTCCGCGTCGACCACGCCATTGACGATGGTGAGGACGTCGACTCCCGCTGGCTCGTCGTCGGGGTTGACGCGCCCGCCGCTCGCGAAGTTACCGGTGTTGCCGGTACCGAAGCCGGAGCCGCCCGTGCCTCCACTGCCGGAGGCGCCGCCCGTCGCCGGCGGACGGCGCGCGAGCGTGTCGTGGTTGGTAGTGCAGCCCGCAAGCGCGACCGTGACGAGCAACCACCGCAGCCAAACCATGCCCCGACCATAGCCCGGCCGGAGCTTCCGCGCACGGCGTCTCAGCTGCGCGGCAGGTCCAGCGGGTGGCCGAACTCGAGCGGACCGTGTCCGCGTCCCAGCCCCGGAGCTAGCTCGATGGCGCGCCTCACGTAATCGCGCGCCCGGGCCACGGCGCCCTGCAGCGTGAGTCCCTCCGCCACACCCGCCGCGATCGCCGAAGCCAGCGTGCAGCCGGTACCATGCGTCGAGCGCGTCTGGATACGCGGGCTCTCGAAGCGGTGCTCTTCGCCGTCAGCTGTCCGCAGTAGGTCGACCACGGTGTCACCCTCGAGGTGACCGCCCTTCATCAGCACCGCGCTCGGTCCCAAGCCGAGCAAAGCGTCGGCCGCGCGCTCGAGATCGCGTGGCGAGCGAATCTTGAGGCCCGTCAGGTGCTCCGCTTCGGGCACGTTCGGCGTTAGCAGCGAAGCGAGCGGCAAGAGGCGCAGCACGAGCGCATCGCGCGCTCCATCGTCGAGCAGCACGGCTCCGCCCTTGGCGACCATCACCGGGTCGAGGACGAGCGGCACACCTGCCGCCGAAGACTCACATACGTCGGCCACCGCATTCACCACCCGCGCCGAGCCGAGCATGCCCGTCTTGATCGCGTCGGCACCCAAGTCGGACAAGACAGTCGTCATCTGCAGGGCGACGAAGCGCGGATCGACTGGCAGCACGTCCACGACGCCCAGCGTGTTCTGCGCCGTGAGCGCGGTCACGGCCGTCATGGCGAAGCCACCAAGCATCGTGATGGCCTTGATGTCGGCCTGAATCCCGGCTCCCCCGCCGGAATCCGAGCCAGCCACCACTAAAATTCGCGGTTTGCTGGAGGGCGTGCGTGCCTGCATGAGCGCTCCTTAGCACTAGCTGGGGCAGGCCTTGCTGGTATGATCGAGGCTTACTCGTGAGCAAGCCCGTCCCGTGACCGACACCGCAGAAGAAAGAGCCCAGGCGCTCGTCGGCAAGCGGCTGGGGCAGGGCTACCAGCTCGAGGCGCTCATCGGTCAAGGCGCGATGGGCGCGGTCTACCGCGCTCGTTCGGCCACGGGAGCGGAGGTCGCGCTCAAGACCCTCAGCCCAGAGCTGATGGGTGGCGAGACCGCACAGCGTTTCCTGCGCGAGAGCGAGCTGGTGCGAGGCCTCAAGCACCCGCACGTGGTGCGCACCTTGGACGCCGGTGAGGACCAGGCCGCGGGCCTCCTGTACCTGGTGATGCCGCTGCTCAAGGGACGGGACCTCGATCGTGTGCTCGAGGAATTGGGCGCTCTCGACCCCCAGACCGCCGTCCGTATCGCGCTGCAAGCCGCGCGAGGACTGAGCGCGGCGCACCGCATCGGCATCATTCATCGGGACGTCAAGCCGGGCAACCTGATCCTCGACGAAGAAGACGGCGAGGTCATCGTGCGCGTGCTCGACTTCGGCATCGCCAAGCAGCTCGGCGACG
>JBEHXA010000444.1:0-6534 GCA_048498935.1 Myxococcota bacterium | reverse complement strand
GAAGCATTGATGGGAGATAAGAGTTTTGGATTTGACAACGCTGTCATCGCTCAATACGCAAAGGACATCAAAAGCATTGTGGAATTGGGTGACGCGCACCTTGGCGAGCTCTTCGTCGAGCACCTTGAGCAGCTCTTCGGCCGTGTGCCCCTCACGGGCCGCCACGAACAGCTCGAAGAGCCCTGGATCGTGGAACGGGCCGACGAAGGCGCGCACTTCGCTGGCTAGCTCCAGCTCGCGCACCAGGCGTTGGTGCAGCCGACTGGCGCGCCCCCCGAACAGCACCTCGGAGAGCAGCGAAATCGCGGGGTGATCGAAGTCACCGAGAGCAGGGGAGTGGTAGCCCACGACGACCTTTTCGGTGCTGGTCGGCTTGCGCACCTCGACGCGCCGCTCGCTGGTCTGCGGCGGCTCCGGCTGGCTATTTTCGAGCGGTAAGGTCGAGCCGGGGATGGCGCCGTAGCGCTGGCTGATCAAGCGCAGCAAGTCGGGCGTCTTGAAGTCACCCGAGATCACCAGCACCGCGTTGTTCGGGGCGTAATAGGCCCGGTAAAAGCTCTCGCAGTCTTGGGTGGTGAAGCCCTCGATGTCCTTCATCCAGCCGATGGTCGGCCACTTGTAGGCGTGCTTGGTGAAAGCGGTCGCCCAAAGCAGCTCGCTCACGGCGCCTTCGACGTCGTCGTCCACGCGGTAGCGTCGCTCGTTGGCGACCACTTCCTTTTCGCTCGTCACCTGCGGCTCACGCAGTACGAGCTTGCTCATGCGCTCGGCTTCGAGCTCCAGGACCAGGCCGAGCTGCTCCTTCGGAATGGCGATGTTGTACTGCGTCCAATCGAGCCAGGTGGAGGCGTTGCTCTCGGCGCCCGCCTCCTCGAGCTTGCGATCGAACTCGCCCGGACCGCGGCCCTCGATCTCGTTGAACATCAAGTGCTCGAACAAGTGCGCCAGGCCGGTCTTGCCCTCGACCTCGTGACGGGAGCCGACCCGGAACCAGGTGTGCACCGACACGACGGGTGCGCTCTTGTCCTCGCACAGCAAGATCGCGAGTCCGTTCTGCATGCGGTAGCGGTCGATGCTCAATGACGCGCCGAACGGCACCGACTCCACGAACTCGAGCTTGCCGTGCTCGGGCGCCTTCTCGTTGATCGCCTCGAGCTGCTTCTGAACTTTGCCCGCCTGCCGCAGGCTCGCCGCTTGCATCCGGTACAGGTAGCTACCCGCCGCTCCCCTGGCAAGCCCCGAGAAAACAGGGAGGCCGGGTGGCGGGGAGTTTTCCTATTCTTCTAGTTTGAGGACGGCGAGGAACGCATCCTGGGGGAGCTCGACGCTGCCGACGGCTTTCATGCGCTTCTTGCCCTCTTTTTGCTTTTCGAGGAGCTTCCGCTTGCGCGAGATGTCGCCGCCGTAGCACTTGGCGGTCACGTCTTTGCGCAGCGCGCGCACCGTTTCGCGGCTGATGATCTTGGAGCCGATCGCCGCCTGGATCGCGACTTCGTACTGCTGCTGCGGCACCAGCTCCTTCAGCTTGGCCGCCAGCGCCCGTCCGCGCACGTAGGCGCCCTCGCGGTGGACGATCACGCTGAGCGCGTCGAGCGGCTCGCCGTTGAGCAGCATGTCGAGCTTCACCAGGTCGTCCGCGCGGTAGCCGGTGAGCTCGTAGTCCATGCTCGCGTAGCCGCGGCTGGCGCTCTTGAGCTTGTCGTGAAAGTCCAAGATCACTTCGGCCAGCGGCAGCTCGTACGTGATCACGATGTGATCCTTCGTCGCGAACTGCAGGCCCAGCTGGCGGCCGCGACGCGCCTCGCACAGCGCCACTACCGCACCGACGTACTCGGAAGGTACGTGCACAGTCAGCTTGAGAATCGGTTCTTCGATGCTCTCGAGGTTGCTGACCGCCGGCATCTTGGAAGGATTGTCGACCCGCACCGTCTCGCCGGTCTTGGTGTGCGCGTGGTAGACCACGCTCGGCGCGGTGGTGATCAGGTCCAGGTTGTGCTCGCGCTCGAGCCGCTCCTGGATGATCTCCATGTGCAAGAGGCCCAAGAATCCGCAACGAAAACCGAAGCCGAGCGCGTCCGACGTGTCCGGCTCGAACTGGAACGACGAGTCGTTCAAGCGCAGCTTGCTGAGCGCGTCACGCATGCTCTCGTAGTCGGCGGGGTCAGTCGGGAAGAAGCCGGCGAACACCATCGGCTTCACCTCTCTGAAGCCAGGCAGCGGCTCGGTAGCGGCGCCGTGAAAGGTCGTCACCGTGTCGCCGATCTTCGTGTCTTCGGTGGTCTTGATGTTGGCGGCGACGAAGCCGACTTCACCCGGGCCGAGCTCGGTGATGGCGACGGGGTGCGGCGAGAAGCAGCCCATCTCGGTCACGTCGAAGGTGCGACCGGTGGCCATGAACTTGATGCGGTCACCCTTCTTGAGGGTGCCTTCCATCACGCGCAGCTGGATCACCGCGCCGCGGTAGCTGTCGTACCAACTGTCGTAGAGCAGGGCACGCAGCGGCGCGTTCGCATCGCCGGTGGGCGGGGGGATGCGCAGCACCACCGCCTCCAAGACTTCTTTCACGCCTTGCCCGGTCTTGCCACTGGCGAACAGCGCGCCGCTGCAGTCCAAGCCCACGACCTCTTCGATCTCATTGGCGACCTTGTCGACGTCGGCGGACTGGAGGTCCACCTTGTTCAGGACCGGGATCACCTCGAGGTTGTTCTCGATGGCCAGGTAAGCGTTCGCCACCGTTTGCGCTTCCACGCCCTGCGTGGCGTCGACGACGAGCAGTGCTCCCTCGCACGCGCGCAGGCTGCTCGACACCTCGTAGTTGAAGTCGACGTGTCCGGGCGTGTCGATCAGCTGCAGCTGATACTCGTTGCCGTCTTGCGCACGGAACCGCAGACGGACCGACTGCGCCTTGATGGTGATGCCGCGCTCGCGCTCGAGCTCGAGCTTGTCGAGAAACTGATCGACCTGCTCGCGCGCCGTGATCGCTCCGGTCACGTCGAGGATGCGATCAGCCAGCGTGCTCTTCCCGTGATCGACGTGAGCGATGATGGAGAAGTTTCGGATCTTGCTGGGGTCGGTCGGCATGAGGTTCAGGAGTCGGCGCGCGCGGCTCTCTAGCGCCGAGTGCGGCTCGCTACCAGCGTTTGCCCGACCGAGGCGCTTACTTCTTGGCGCTCGAGGCTTTGGGAGCCGGCTCGGCCAGGCTCATCTGGCCCGGCAAAGCGTGCTCGTAGCGCTTGAGCACGAGGTCGATCCCCTCCCGGATGTACACCGCGACCGGCACTTTCGTGCGCGTATGCAGCAGGCGCAGCTTATCGCTCTGCTCCTGCGTGATGTAGACGGTGGTGGAGATCTTGTTGCGTGACATGGCGCCCGCAGTGCCAGCCGTTACAATAGATGCCCCTACACGTGTTGTCAATCCGTTACCAGGGCGCCACACCTTAAAATGCTGTTATGTTTCAAACAGTTAACATGAAACTATCGGGCGTGTAGGGGCAGGTCTGCAGGCTCGGCTGCTGCTTCATCTGCCTCCCTTCTGAGGAGTGCGGAGAGAGCCACCCCGACCTGCCGGGCGGCCAAGTGCCGCCGCTTGCCGAGGCTATACGGGGGAGCGGCATCGCGGTAAAAAGCAAGCTCGGCCGGCTGGGCATCGCTCACGTGCGGCAGGGAAGAACAGATGAAAAGCACAGAGGAGTCGAGGAGTTGGCACGGCCGCGTCACCGGACGCGCAGCGCTGTTCATCGCGCTCAGCTCGCCGCTCTTCGCGGCCCTTGGCTGCGCGGGGTCCGGCGGCGCTGGCGCCGGAGCCAACACCGGTGGTGTCACCCGTAGGGACACCCAGATCACTCACGAGAAGTGCGACACCGCGGGGGCGTCCGAGAAGATTGACGCCAACAACGACGGTCGCCCCGACATCTTCGTGGCCGGTGGTTGCCGAGCCATCGACCTGAACTTCGACGGCGTCATCGACTCCTACGCCTACTACGACGGCAGCGGGAAGCTCCGCCGCCGCGAGTACGACTACGACCGCGACGGGCTCATCGACGAGATCGCGACCTACCAGAACGGCGTCCTGACCGAGAAGGACCAGGCGACGTCGATGCAGCGCCGCCTCGATACCTGGGACTTCTATCAAAACGGTACGCTCGCTCGCAGCGAGCGCGACTCGAACGGCGACGGCATCATCGACCAGTGGTGGGAGTACACGAAGCCGGGCTGCCCGATGATTCACTCGGACGTGAACAACGACGGCAAGCCCGATCCCGGAGCGACCGTGGACTACTGCAAAGAGACTGGCTACGTGCCGCCCGAGCGACAAGGCCCTGCGGCGACGCAGAGCCCCGACTTCAACAAGGCGGTCTCGACGCCGACCGAGCTCGAGAACAAGCCCGCCGAGACCCCGGCACCGGCAGCACCGGCAGGTGGCAAATGAGCGCGGTACGCATCGAGCACTTGGCGTGCGTGCTGCTGAGCGCGCTCGCGGTAGCGTGCGGCGGCTCCAACAGCGCTCAATCGCAGCCACATCTCTCCGACAAGCAGGTCGCAGGCGTGGCGGCGGACGATGCGTCGCGCTGCGACTACCGCGGCCGGGCCGATCGCGAAGTCGAAGAGGTACGGGGCCCCGGTTCGCAGCACCCCAACATTCGCCGCGTGTTCTCGGTGGTGGGTGAGGGTGAAGATCGCAAGCGCGTGCTGCTGTGTCGCGAGGTCGATACCAACCTCGACGGCGCCAAGGACGTGATGCGGACCTACACCGACAAGGGCGAGCCGCTGAACGAGCTGGCCGACACGAACTTCGACGGCAAGGTCGACACCTGGATCACGTTCGCGCGCGGTCGCATCGCCAAGGTGCAAATCGACAAGGCGGGCCGCGGCCAGCCGGAAGAAGTGAAGTTCTACGTCGGCGGCAAGCTGGCGCGTGCTCAGCGCGACACCAACCACGACGGTAAGCCCGACCAGTGGGAGATCTACGACGAAGGGCGCCTGCAGCGCCTGGGCGTCGATCTCGACTTCGACGGACGGGTCGATCGCTGGGACCGCGACGAGCTGGCGCTGCGCGACATCGAGGCCAAAGAAAAGGCCGACGACGAGCGCGCCAAGGCCGCCGAAGAGGCGAAGAAGAAGGAAGACGAAGCCTCCGGCAAGCCCGTCGAAGGCCACGTCTCACCCCGCGACAAGAACTGAAGCAGGGCTGCCCAGCCGCGGCCCGGTTGCAGAGGCTCACGTAGCGGCTTCGGGTCTCGCCGAACGGCGAGTCTGGAGCTGCTTGTCCGGACGGCTCGTGCCGAAGTACCTGCGAGATTCACAGGGAGGCGGGGAGGCGGGGAGATCCGCGAGGATTTCGTGGTTCGTGCCGTTCCATGACTTACGAAGACTGCGCAATCGACGCACGTCGACGCGCGGCTCGATGTAGGCGCGCGCGGTTAATGTCAATTTATCGCGGAGTTAATGTCAGTAGCCCAAGTGCAGCCACGGCATAAGCCGCCGTCCTACACGCCAGATCTCGGGACACGAGTTTGGCACGCCTCCGGGCCGGTTGGGGTCGCGCGACTGAGCCCCGTTGGAGCCCGGGCGAGCGGGCGCCTACCAGCTCCGCGGGTTGCCCGGCAGCATGAAGCTCGACCAGTCAGCCGCTTGATCGTCGCCAAAGGCGCCGGGCGCGTCGGCAGCGCCGTGCCCCCCCGACACCATCACCTGGGCAACACCGCCGGTACCGTCAAGCTCAAAGGAAGCGAACACCGCCAGCGCAGCCGCAACCGCTGCGTCGCCGTGTCTCTGGCCAGTGGCTGACCTGCGGGCCTTGTCAGGCACGCGCGCTACGCCGTTGACCACCTCCAGCGACCGCAGATCGTCAATCACGTCAGCATCGCGCGGGAGGTCGAGCGTGCCATCTTCGAGCGCGGCCTTGAGGCGCGGCATGTGCTCGCGATACCAACCCTCGCTCAGCATCACCTGAGCGACGCTTTCGGCGCCATAGCGCTGGCGCGTCACCTCTGCCAGGTACTGCCCGTTGCCCCGTGCGTCGAGGGCTGCCCCAGCGAAGCGAGGTAGACTGTCGATGAGGTAAAAGAGGATCTGTTCCTGCTGCTGGAATGGGACGTTGCGCAGCTCCAGAATGAAGGGGGTGGAGCGGTGCAGGTCCTGAAGCACCACGAGCGGCCACATCACCGTTAGGTCGCCCGAGCGGCCGAAGTCCTCGCCCACGAAGGAGCGCGTGCCCGCGAGCCCCGCGAGGAGTGGCGCGAGTTGTTCCTCGCAGAACGCCCGACACTCGACCGTCCGCTCGTGCTCGCCGCGGTCAACGAAGGCGTCAGGTAGCGACCACCGAACCACGGGCGCCGCGACGGCGCGTGTCTCGAGCAAGGAACGCGACAGGTACCTACCGCCGCTCGCAACTGGCACGCAGTCCAGTTCCTCAGCAGCAGACTCGCCGTACTGCTCGCGCACGCTCTTGACCCACGCCGCTTCGGCTTCCTCGGACCAAGCCAGGCCGCGCGAGAGACAGACGCGGCGATACAGACCCTGGCGTACAGCATC
>JBEHXA010000443.1:0-6535 GCA_048498935.1 Myxococcota bacterium | reverse complement strand
AGCGGTTGCGTTGGCGGCCTGCAGCCAGAGCGAACCGTCGGTGAAGGCCGGCCCGCCGAGCATCCGTCGCCTGACGGAGGCGCAGTACCGCGCAACCCTCCGCACCCTCGTCAGCTATGCCGACGAGCTGACTTTCGATCTCGAGGACGACGTCGCTCTGAATGGTCTGCACGCCATCGGGTCGTCCAACGTCGCTATTTCACCGAAGGCGACTGAAGCTTACCTGCATGCCGCTGAGGTAGTCGCCGACCACGGGTTCGGGAGCGCCGCCACCGCGCAAACGACGGCTGGCTGCGACGTCTCGCAAGCGAGCTGCGCGGAGACGTTCTTGGCCGACTTCGGCCGTCGCGCCTTCCGGCGTAGCCTCACGGCAGAAGAGAAGACGCGCTTCGTCGGCATCTACTCGACTGGCGTGCAAAAGCTCGGCACCGGCGCCGCGGGCATGAAGTACGCCGTGATGGCGATCCTCACGTCGCCGAACTTCATCTACCGCGTCGAGCTCGGTCAGCCGAGCGCAGGTGGCCCCACGCCCCGCACGCTCACCGACGTCGAAGTCGCGTCCAAGCTCGCCTACTTCTTGTGGAACGGTCCGCCCGACAAGGAGCTCTTGGACCTGGCAGAGAGCGGCGGCTTGAGGGCGCCCGGCGCGCTGGCTGCGCAGGCTGCACGCCTCATGGCCGCGGCAGGCTTTGCCAAGGGTCTGGAAGGCTGGTTCGAGGACTACCTGAACCTGACCAACCTGGCCTCGATCGAAAAGCTGCCCTCGCGCTTCCCGAAGTTCACCCCGACGCTGCTCAGCGCGATGCGCACCGAAACGCTGATGTCGCTCAGCCAGGCGGCGACCGGGACGCAAGACTTTCGTAGCGTCTTCAACAGCTCCAAAACGTTCGTGAACGGCGAGCTGGCGCAGCTCTACGGGATTCAAGGGGTAACGGGCACTCAGTTCGTTCAGGTCGATCTGCCGGCGCCGCGCCGCGGCCTGCTCGGCAACGCCAGCCTGATGAGCTTGTACGCACACGCCTCGGTCACTTCGCCCACGCTGCGCGGCAAGTTCGTGCGCCAAATCCTGATGTGTCAGGGCATTCCGGCTCCGCCGCCCGACGTGGACACGACCTTGCCCGATGAGAGCGAGGCCAAGACGGCGCGCGAGCGCCTCACCATTCACAGCACCAACGCCACCTGCGCCGCCTGCCACAAAATGATGGATCCGATGGGCCTCGGGCTCGAGAACTACGACGCCATCGGTGCCTACCGCACACAGGACAACGGCATCACGATCGACGCCACCGGCCAGCTCGACGGGGTGGCCTTCAACGGGCCCGCGGAGCTGGCAGACGCGCTGGCCAAGAGCGACGCGGTGCCGAGCTGCCTGTCGCGCTCGGTCTTCCGCTACGCCTGGGGTCGCCTCGAAGGTGAGGCAGACGAACCGCTCATTACAGAGCTCACGAGCGCCTTCCAGGGCAGCTCGTACCAGATGAAACAGCTGCTCACGAGCGCCGTCGCGGCCTCGAGCTTCGTCAACGTCGGAGAGCTCGATCCATGAAACCAGAGCTTCGTATGATCCACCGCAGCCTGAAGCGTCGCGCATTCTTGCGCGGCGTAGCGTTCGGCGCGCCGGTCGCGGTGGGGCTACCCATTCTCGAGCAATTCTTGGGCACCAACGGCGAAGCCTTCGCCGACGGCACGGATCTGCCGCGGCGCTTCGGCGTCTTCTTCTGGGGTAACGGCCGCGGCATCGATGCGTCGCGCTGGAACCCGGCGCAGACCGGCACCACCTGGGACCTGAGCCCCCAGCTGCTCCCGCTGATGGCCTACAAGGATCAGCTGACCCTCGTCAGCGGCCTCAAGGTCAAGCTGGCGAACAGCCCGCAGGGGCATCACCGCGGCAGCGTCGGCATCCTCTCGGGCAACGACTTCGTGACCCAGCCCGCCGGTAACGCGCCGTACCGGTCGACGTTCAAGGACAAGAGCATCGATCAGCAGATCGCCGCCGTGGCTGGCGCTCAGTCCGCCTTCAAGTCGCTCGAAATCGGCATCAGCCAGCGTGTGAACAAGGGCGAAGGCACCACGCTTCAGTTCATCTCGCACAACGGGCCGGACTCCGGTAACCCGCAAGAGTACGATCCGGTCAAGCTGTTCGACCGCGTCTTCGCCGGCGGAACCACGCCGGTCGGGCAAGATCCGGAGCTGATCAAGAAGGCCGCCGAAATGAAGGCCAGCGTGCTCGACTCGGTGCTCACCGACCTGAACGGGCTGAAGCAGCGGGTTGGCGGGCGCGATCGCTTGCGCCTCGACCAGCACGCCGAGAACATCCGCGCCATCGAGATGCGGCTTGCCGGCAGCGGCGGCAGCCTCGCCGCGCAATGCGTCTCGCCCACGAAGCCCGGCGCGCTCGGCAACAACCCCGACGGCGAACCCTTCGTGGAGCGCACCAAGGCGATGAGCCAGGTGCTGGCGCTCGCGTTGGCCTGCGATCTCACGCGCGTGTTTTCGATCCACTTCAGCGGTAGCGCGTCGAATCCGGTGTTCCACCCAATCGGGATTTCGCAGGGCAATCACGACATTTCGCACGAAGGCGCGGGCGGCCAGAGCGACATCGACAAGTCGACGATTTGGACGATGGAGCAGTTCGGCGTGTTCTTGGGCGCACTGCAAGCGGCGACTGAGGGCGACAGCAACCTGCTCAAGCAGAGCTCCATCATGGCCACCTCCGACACCTCGGACGGCTCGGCGCACTCGGTCGACGACTACCCGATCCTGATCGCGGGCACGGGCGGCGGCTTCTTCAAGAGCCCCGGCGTGCACCACAAGGGCAAGGGCGAAAGCACCTCGATGGTGCTGCTGTCGCTCGCGCGCATGATGGGTTTGCAGCTCACCGAGTTCGGCGGCGGCGACAGCCACGTCACCGAGAGCCTGACCGCTATCGAGGCCTGAGCCAGCGGCTCCGAAAATCCTCGCGATCGACCTCCCAGGCTCGAAAGGGCCCAGGAGCGCACGCGAGCAGGTTTTCGAGCGACGTGGCCACGTCGTCGAGGCCCCACACGTCGGTGCATGCCTCGGGCGCGAGGCGGCGCAGCTCTTCGGACGTGCGCAGAATCACGACGCCCGACATCGGGGGGAGCTGGCAGCCGAGCGCTACGAGCGTGCCCTGCAGCCGCCAGAGCACCTCTTGCGCGCCGACTTGGTGTGCGGTGACGAACACGGCGGCCGGCTTGCCCAACCAGTGCGCGCCGCCCTCGGTGGCCGTGAGCTCCTCGAGCAGCTGTTGAAGCAAGCTGGAGCAACCGCCCCAATAGGTGCCGGTCACGAAGACGAGCCGACTCGCCCGGGCGATGGCGCGGCCGGCGGAGTCTGCGTCTTGGTCGCGCAGTACCAGCAGCTCGTGCGCCTGCTCGCGCTCGCTCAGCCAGCGTGCGGCGTGCTCGGCCACGACCTGGCAGTTACCGGAGCTTCCTCCCAGGCCCGCGTTGACGATGAGAACGGTCACGCGGGTGAGGCTACCGCGTTCGGCACTCGGCGGTGTGAAGGGACCTCGCCCGCGTCGGTGGGTCACTCCGAAACATGAAAGCCAGAGGGCCTCTCCAGCCATTTGAAGGTCGTGTTTTGTGCTTGTTTTACCGCTGATTCGAAGCGAACACGCCTTTCAGACAAAGCGTGTATCGGAGCTCTTGCGTTCGGGCTCCTGGCTTGCTCCGAAGGGGCATCAGGCTCACCGAGCTCGCCACTTGGTGAGAGTCGGTCGCCAGTGCTGATGCAGGGCAACATCTACGGCGGCGGCCTGCCGAACAAGACCGTCGTCCTCACCTACGACGACGGCCCGGACGAGCACACCCTGGAGCTTGCGCAGTACCTGAACCAACAGGGCGTGAAGGCGACGTTCTTCGTGAACGGCCGGCGCTTCTGCAAGGCCTGGCAGGGCGAGGTCTGCGTGGAGCCGCCCGAGACGAGGCCCTGCAACGACGGTCAGGCACAGGCGCCTGTGGCAAGCCCGATCTACTACCACGAGTCGATCCTGGACGAGGTCATCGCCCTCGGGCACCGCATCGGTAACCACACCACCGATCACTGCCACCTCAACGGTCAGGACGATCCGGAAGACTTTGCGTTCGAGCTCTTGACCACGCAGCACATCGTCGACCGGCACATCTGCGACGGCTTGCTGCTGTTTCGAGCGCCTTTCGGCATCTGGGACGGCCAGGCAGCGGCCCTGGCGCAAGGTGTACCCGAGCTCGACAAGCTGGTCGGACCCGTCAACTGGGACGTCGATGGCGGAGACTGGGATTGCTACCAAAAGGGCACCAGCATCGAGGCGTGCGGCGACGGTTACCTCGGCCTCCTCGACAAGCGGCCCGGTCAGCGCGGCATCTTTCTGATGCACGACCGCCCCGAGTTCAACGTCGGTATCGACGGGCCGCTCAAGCTCGCTCAGTACCTGGTGCCCAAGCTCAAGGAGCGTGGCTACGCCTTCTCGACGCTGGACGAGCTGCTCGACTTCACTCCGCAAGGCCCGCTCGGCTGTCAGCCTCCGACCGGCGGAGCAGGAGGCGCCGGTGGGGCAGGGGGCGGCGGAGCTGGCGGTCTTGGGGGCAGCTCCGGCTCGGCTGCGGGAGGACTGGGAGGGAGCGGCGTGAGCATGGGTGGTGCCGGTGCACCGGGCACGGGAGGCACCGTTGCGGTGTCGGGCGTGAGCGGCGGTGGAGCGGGCGGCAGCAGTCCTCAGGGCAGCGGAGGCGCATCGGGTAGTGCTGGCGGCCACCCGCTTGTCAGCTCGGGCGGCACGGAAGGCGCGCCGGTTGCACCGACCGCGAACGATGCCTCGTGTCAGATCGGCGGTTCGAACCTCGGCGGGGGCGGCAAATCGGCCGTTCTGCTCGGGCTCGCCGCCTGCCTCGGACGATGGCGCCGGCGGGCTCGCTCGGGGGCCTCTCCAGTCCGGCTGAAGTCTTTGGGCTCTTCCACCCATTTCCCTACTGAGCGCGGCGCGACGCCCGCAGGCCACTCGAGGTTGCGATGAGGAGCTTGAAGCTAAATCTGGTGGTCGTAGGCGCCCTTGGCATGGCGTGCGGCGGTGGCGCCAGCGGCGCTCCCGCGCCGCAGCAGGGGCAACCGCAGCCGACTGGCGGCAGCACCTCGACGGGTGGGACCAGTGGCACTGGCGGGTCCGTGGTCGGAGCTGGCGGGCTTGCACCCACCGCTACCCCAGCTGGGCGCGTCACCCTGCATCGGCTCAACGCCCGCGAATACGACAACACGATTCGCGATTTGGTCGGCCTCGACCTGAAGACGTCGGTGTCGCTGGAGTTTCCGGCGGACGAATGGGGCGATGGTTTCGACAACGACGGTGATGTGCTCACCACGTCGGCGCTCGGCGCCGAAAAATACCTGCAGAGCGCTCAACAAGTGGTCGACTCCGCACTGGCCGATGCCGGGGCGCGCGCGCGGATCTTGAGCTGCTCGCTCGAAGCGGCAACTGAAGCGCAGTGCTTGTCGACCACGGTCGCAGAGTTCGCACGGCGCGCGTTCCGTCGGCCCGTCTCCACGGAAGAGCTCGCGCCGTATCTGGGCTTGGTGCAGGTCGCGAAGGGCCAGGGTGACAGCGCCGAGCGAGGGTTGGCGTTGTCGCTCGCGGCGCTGCTCGCTTCGCCGGACTTCTTGTTCCGGGCGGAGCCGGACGCCACGCCCGGCGTGGTCCGCGCGCTCAACGACTACGAGATCGCCTCACGCCTCTCGTACTTCATCTGGTCCAGCATGCCTGACGAGCCGCTGTTTCAAGCCGCCAGTCAGGGGCAGCTCACGCAGGCGAACGGCGTGGTGACACAGGTGCAGCGCATGCTGGCAGATCCCAAGGCCTCCGCCTTTTCGGAGGTGCTGGCGGGCCAATGGATGCAGACGGTGGCCCTGCGCTACGCCGAGCCCGACGCGACCATCTTTCCAGCCTGGAAGCTGACGCTGCGCACGGCGATGGAACAGGAGCTCAAAGCGTTCCTGGAGCCGATCGTGAAAGGTACGGCGCCGGCGACGGACTTGCTGTCCGCCAACTACACGTACGTGAACCAGGAGCTTGCCACCTTCTACGGCCTGCCCAACGCAGCCAGCTTGGGTGCCCAGTTTCAACGGGTCGAGGTCGACCCGAGCAAGCGCGGCGGTGTGCTGCGCCAAGGCAGCTTCTTGGTGCTCACCTCGCATCCCGATCGCAACTCGCCGACCAAGCGCGGCAAGTGGATCCTGGATCGCTTGCTCTGCGATCCACCGCCACCGCCGCCCGCGACCGTGCCGGCGCTCGACCCCAACGTCCCGTTCGAGGGCACGCTGCGGCAGCGCCTCGACCAGCTGCATAAGAAGGCGGGCGCCACCTGCACGGCCTGCCACGCCGTCACCGACCCGATGGGCTTCGCGCTCGAAAATTACGACGCGATCGGGCTGTGGCGCGATCAGGACGCCGGCTACCCGATCGACGCGACCGGCACGATGCCCGGCACGGGCGTGGACTTCAAAGGCGCCGCCGAGGTCACGCAAGCCATCGTGGCCGACACGC
>JBEHXA010000442.1:0-6552 GCA_048498935.1 Myxococcota bacterium | reverse complement strand
TGGCCGAACAGGTCGCTCAGGCTTTCAGCTTGGCGGCACGAGCGTGCGAAGGTCCGGAGAGCGCCGAGACGCGCAAGAGCCTCTTGTTCCGTGCAGCGCGCGTCTACCACGACGCTGCCCAAAACCTCGAGCAAGCGCAAGCCGTGTACGCCGAGATCGTCGAGCTCGATCCGAGCGACGCCGTCGCCGGTCGCGCCCTGGAAGAAACGCTGCGCAAGCTCGGCAAGCACGACGAGCTGATCGAGCTGCTACTGGCCAAGAGCGAGCAGGCAGGCAGCCGCAGCGAGCGCGCGCGCGTGTTCGCCGCGATCGGCAAGCTGTACGCCGAGCAGCTGCACGACAAGGAGCAGGCCGTCGTGGCCTTCACCCAGTCGTTTTGTGAAGACCCGAGCCGCGCCGAGGTGGCTACCGAGCTCGAGCAACTATGCGGCAACAGCCAAGAGAGCTGGAACGAGGTCGCCAGCTCCTGCGAGGGCGCAGCCGCCGAGGAGGACGTCCCGGCCGAAACGCGCAGCCAGATCTGGCTCAAGCTCGCGCGCTGGTACACGGACAAGCTGCATCGCCCCGACCTGGCGCTGCCCTGCTACCAGAACGTCGCTCAGAGCGATCCCGGCAGCGAGGCCGCGCTCGCCGGCATGTCGCAAATCTATCGGAAGGCCCAGCAATGGCAGGAGCTCGGCATGGTGCTCACGCGCCGCGCCGACGCCGCCAGCACCCCCGCGCACGCGCGCGATCTGCGCGCCGAAGCCGCCGAAATCCTCGAGCAGCACTTGAACGACTCGACCAGCGCTCGCTCGCTCTATGAGCAAGTGCTGGCCGACGATCCGGGCCACGCTCGGGCCAGCGAAGCCGTCGCGCGTTTGTACGAGCGCACCGGCGACTACATGAACCTGGTCAAGCTGCTGGTGCGTCGCTCGGAGGCCGAGCGCGGCGAAGACAAGCTGCGTTCGCTGTCGCGCATCGCCGAGCTGTACGAAACTCAGCTCGGCGACGACACCGAAGCCATCCGTCGCTACAAGGACGTGCTTTCGCTCGATCCGCAGCACGCCGAAGGCCTGCGCGGGCTGGACCGCGTCTACTCCAAGCTCGGCCGGTTTCAGGAGCTGCTCGAGAACCTCAAGCTGCAGATCGAAGCCGCGGCCACGCCGCGTCAGAAGGTCACGCTGTGGGAGCGCGTCGCAGCGCTCTACGAAGAGGAATTCATCGATCCGCGCGAAGCGGCCGCCGCGTTCGAGCACGTGCTCGCGCTCGACCCCAACAGCGAAAACGTGCTTACCGCGCTGGTCCGCCTCTACCGCGGCCTGGAACGCTGGGAAGACGTCGGTAACCTCTACGAGCGACACATCAAGCTCGTGACCGAGCCGCCGCGGCGCCTCGCGCTGGTGCTGGCGCGCGCCAAGCTGATGGCCGAGCAGATCGGCGCGCCCGATCGCGCGATCACCGCGTACGAGCAAGCGCTCGAGCTCGATCCCCATCACCCGGGCGCCCTCGAGTCGCTGGCCAAGCTGCGCGAGACGAGCGGTGACGCCGACGCGGCTGTCGCGGCCATCGAAGCTCTCGCTGCCAAAGCCACCACGCCCGAAGCTCGCGCCGAGCAATGGGTGCGCGCCGCCAAGCTGCTCGAAGCCCGAGGTGACAAGGACGGAGCGATCGCGCGCTTCCAAAAGGCGCTCGACGCCAACCCGAAGGACAGCCAGGCCGCGCAAGCACTGCGTGGCGCCTTCGCCAGCCGCGGCGACCACAACGCCGCAGTCCAGCTCATCGAACGCGAGCTTCAGCAAACCGAAGGCGATCTAGCCAAGGGCAAGCTCGCCGGCCAGCTCGCTCGCCTCCTGCGCGACGGCCTGCGCGACGACAAGCGCGCAGAAGAAGCCGCTCGCCGGGCCACGGGTTTCGACCCCACCAACCTGGACGCGCTGGTGGTGCTGGGTGACATCGCCTTCGAAGCCAAGCGCTCTCTCGAAGCCGTCAAGCAGTATGAAGGCGTAGTCGGCCGCGCCGACACGCTCGAGCGCGCCGAAGCGATTCGCGTACTCGTGCGCTACGTCGACGCCCTCTCGCAGACGGGCTCGACCGAAAAAGCCCTCGCACCGATGGACACGCTGCTGCGCATCGCGCCGGACGATATGGAAGCGCTCGAGCGCGTCGCGCTCGTCACCTTCGAGAACGCTTCTCCCAAGCGCGCGGCCGAGCTGTTCAGCGACTTGCTGACCCGCTTCGGCTCACGCATGACCGATATCGAACGCGGCCGGGCGCAGTACCGCTTGGGCGAGGCGCTCCGCCAAGTCGGCGATTTGACCGGCGCCCTGAAGCCGCTCGAAGACGCGGCCGACGCAGAGCCTTCTCACGCTGCGCCGCTCGTCTCGCTGGCGAAGGTCTACGAGAGCCAGGAAAAGTGGCAGGACGTCATCAAGGTCAAGACGCGCCACCTGGACATCGCGAGCGGCGACGCGCGCGTCGAGCTGCTCCTCGAAATTGGCGACATTTCCGGCGAAAAGCTGAACGATCGCGCGCTCGCGGCCAAGAGCTTCGTTGCCGCGCTCGAAGAGCGCCCCGACGACCGCAAGCTGCTGACCAAGCTGATGCAGCTTTACAGCGAGGAGAAGGACTGGAACCGCCTGGTCGAGGTGGTGCTGCGCCTCGCCGCGTTCGTCGACGATCCCAAGCAGAAGGTGAAATACCTACACACCGCCGCCATCGTCACGGCGCGCCAGGCCGGCGACGTGGAGCGGGCGCTGGACTTCTACGAGCAAGTGCTGGAGCTGGAGCCGCGCTTCGACAAGGCCCTGAGCGAAGCCGTAGAGCTCGAACGCGAGCGCAGCAACTGGGACGGCATGGAGCGGCGCCTGCGTCGCCGTCTCGAGGCCGCCACCGAGGCTGACGACAAGGCGGTCATGCTCGAGAGCTTCCAGCAACTGGGCGAGCTCTACGAAAAGAACCTGGGCCTGATGGACCAGGCCATCGACGCCTACGAAGCGGCCCAAACGCTCGAGCCCGAAAACAAGGACCGCTCTGAGCACCTGGGCGGCCTGTACGCCACGGACGCCGACAAATACTTGGATAAGGCGGTCGCCAGTCAGGCGATTCTGTTGCGACAAAACCCATTC
Source organism: Myxococcota bacterium (assembly GCA_048498935.1). GTDB lineage: Bacteria > Myxococcota_A > Polyangia > Polyangiales > Polyangiaceae > PMG-095. Next base: position 3,445 of record JBEHXA010000442.1, on the reverse strand, counting down.
CGGGCCGAGTCGTATAAGGCCCTCCGCCGGCTCTACACCGAGACCAAGCAAGCCGACGCCTCGTGGTGCCTCTGCCAGACGCTCAGCGTGCTCAACCTGGCGGAGCCCGACGAGGAGCGCTTCTACAAGCGCATGAAGAGCGACTCGGCTGCTCCCGCTCAAGCGACGCTCGGCGACGAAGAATGGCTGATGCAGCTGATGCACCCCGACGCCGACGCGCTGCTCAGCAGCGTGTTCGCGCTGATCGAGCCGGCGGTCATCGCGCGGCGCAGCCAAACCGCTCAAGAGCTCGGCTACGACACCAGCTATTTGGTCGACGTCACGCAGCACCCGGCTCCGGTCTGCCAGAGCCTGTACTACGCCGCCGGCGTGCTCGGCATGCCGGTTCCCCCGGCCTTCGAGAACCCGAACGATCCGGGCGGCCTGTCCTTCTTGTTCACGCACGAGCCCGCGCTAGTGCTCGGACAGACCGCGCTGCGCGCCGACGTGCCGCTCCAGCCGGCGGCGTTCATCGCCGGCCAGCAGCTCACCTACCTGCGTCCCGGCCTCTACCTCCGGCATTTGTTGGCGAGCGGCACCGTGCTCAAGGCGTGGCTCTTCGCAGCGATTAAGCTCACTTCTCCTCAGTTTCCGGTCGCACCCGAGCTGGAAGGCGCGGTCACCGAGGCCATGCACGCCTTGGAAGCGGGCGTCACCGGGCAGGCCCGTGACCACCTGACGCGCGTTGTGGCCAAGCTGCTCACGTCCGGCGCCGCGCTGGATCTAAAGCGCTGGGTCCGCGGTGTCGACCTCACCGCCGATCGCGTCGGCTTCCTGCTCGCGCACGACCTCGAGACCGCCACTCAGATCATCAAGGCATCCGACGAGAGCACGAGCTCCGTCGCGACCGACGAGCGTCTGAAGGAGCTCGTGCTGTTCAGCGTCGGTAGCGGTTACTTCCGGCTCCGCCAGCAGCTCGGCATCGCGGTCGACTCCTGAGCCCCTGAACCGTCCGGGGCGCGCCGAGCCAAGCTCGCGCGCCTGGGCTCACTCGACCGGCGTCTGCTGCTGCTTGGCGCCGTGCTCGCTCGCCGGCGCCGGCATGAAATTGAGCCGCGACAGCGCGCCGCTGACACGCCACCCGTAGGAGCCGTCCGGGCGCTTGGCGCGCTTCATCTTGGGATCGAGGTCGAAGAGCCCCGGCATGCTGCCGCCACCGAACAAGCTCTTCGTGATGTCGCTCTTGTTGGTGTAGCGCTCCTGGAACTTGAAGGTGAGCGTCAGGCTCAGCATGCTGCTATCGAATTCGTCGCGCAGCCGCAGAGACCCGTCCGAGTCGAGCTTCAGGTCCGGGCCATTCGCGCCAAAAGTCGCGATTTTCAGCACGCCCGCTTTGGCTTCGGCTTCGAACGCCAGATCGCCCGCTTCGAGCTTCGGCAGCGCGATGGTGTCTCGGATCTTGGCCTTGCCGTCGCCAGCGCCGAGCTCGGTCACCTTGAGCGTGATCTTGCCGTCCGCCTTGGAGAGCTTTTGCTCCGGCATCAAGAGCTCGATGTTGCCGGTGAGCTTGCCCGAGAGCGGTAGCCCGACGATGTCACCAATCATCGGCGCCTGACCCAGATCGACTTCGTCGAGCTCCACCTCGAGCGTGCGCCCTTCATCCGAATTGACGGTGTGACCGGACACCTCGCCACCGAACGCCTCCGCGCCGAACGAGATGCTCACGGTCCCAAACAGCAACCGGAACAGCGAGACGGAGGCGTGAGCGGTGTCCACCTTGAGCACTTTGGGCTTGCCCGGCTTGCCTTGCTCGTCCGGCTCACCAGGAGAGGTCAAGGTGATGTCGTCGGCTTCCACGCCGTTCAGCCAGTAGGAGCTCATGTGGCCGAGCTTGAGCCGCATCGGCTTCGGCCCCGTCTGGCGCGCGTTGAACTCCTGCACGACGCGATCGCCGAGGCGGTCGTATGGGAACGTGAGCACTGCGAACACCAGCAGCGAAAACACGTAAAATGCGACGTAACCTGCCCATTTCAGGATCTGGCGCAGGCGCGGGCTGAGCTTCATTCGCTCGGCTCCTTCTGGTCATCACCGGCGCTCGGGGCTGCGCTGGGCGTTGTCTTCTTCGGTTCGGCGGCCTTGCGATCGAAGGCGCTCACCACCATGTCCACGTCGTAAGAGTCGGGCTCGCTCGCGCGCTTGCGAATGTTCAGCGAGCTCAGCGACAGCGGGTGACCCGAGGTCTCGACCTTCTCCATGAACTTGACGAGCTTGAGCATGCCCACTTTGCGCAGGGTGATCTTGGTCGCGCGCTCGGAGTAGCGCTTGCCGTGCGGCAACGCCTGGCGGTCCTGGCTCTCCGGGATACTGCCCAGCTGCACCTCGCCCGCGTACTTGGCCAGCAGCGGGGCAATCGGCGGCGCGGGACTGGCGTAGCGCTGCGCTACTGCTTCACGGACCGCCTTCTGCTTGGCGACGGCGTCGCGCGCGTCATCGATGCTGGTAATGGCGTCACGGAGCGAGGCATTTTCGCTAGCTTCGCTGTGCACGGACGCGGCGATGCCGATCGGCAACGCCAGGAAGGCCATCGCGCCGAACACGCCTCCCAAGATGCCGAGCAGACGCCGTTCACGTGGCTCGAGCCTGGCAAGTCGCTCGCCGAGGTTCATGGCGCCTCCTCCTTGCCGCCGGAATCGGGTGTTTTCTCACCGGCCGGCTTCTTTTTGGCGTCGTCGCCGCAGCGCACGTCGAACTCGAGCACGTACTTTTGCCGATCGCTATTGACCATCTGCGTGATCTTGGCGGTCTTGGCGTCCTTGACGCAGGGGTGCTTGCCGATGTCCGTGGTGATGGTCTGCGCGTCTGCCGTGGAGCCGACGATGCCTGAGAGCTTGACGTGTGCTCGCTGCATGTCGAACTCCTCGATGTCGTGGGTCATCGACATCGGGATGATCTTCGAGAGCCCTACGATCACGTCGAATGCGTCGGCTTGCGGCATTGGGTCGGCTTCTTCGGCCGCCTGCGCGCGTGTCAGCGCCTCACTGGCCGCCTCGGAGTCACTCACTGCCTCGCCCAAGACTTCCTTCGACACGCTCTCCAGCTGTCCGGCGAGCACTTCATGCTCGCGCTCCAGCGCGCGCATCTCCGCCCAGTTCGAGAAAACGAAGCTGATCGCGATCGCCGCGCCCAGCCCGCTCAGCACCGGCAGCTTATCTTTCAGGAAGCCAAAGCCGCGCTGGTAGGCCAACGGACCGCGCCGCAGGTCGACGTCGCGCCCGCGCCCGGCAGCCGACAGCGAAAGCGCGATCGCCTTGGCGAAGCGCGCGACGCTCTCGACGCGATCCTCCGAGACGCCTTCGAGCTCCAAGGCCGGAAGCGGCATGACCGGCAGGCCCGACTCGTACGCCAGGTATTCGGCTGCCCCCTGCGCGCCGGCGCCGCCGCCCAGCAGATACGCGGTTTGCAGATC
>JBEHXA010000441.1:0-6571 GCA_048498935.1 Myxococcota bacterium | reverse complement strand
CGCTTCGACGCGCCGGCGCGTCTCCGGCAAGTAGCCACCGCGATAGGCCATCACGGCGCCCGCGCCGGCTACGTCGCCCACCTTGGCGCGCAAGTACTTGAGCATCACCTCGACCGAGTTGCGCGACGGGCCAAACACGATCGTCGGCACTTTGGCGCGCACCAGGTCGGCGGCCAGGTTCACCGCTTGCTTGAGCGTGCTGGCCCGGAGCTGCAGCTCCTCGTTCACCACCGGCGGGTTGTACACGTACGCCTCACGGCTCGCGCGCGGCGCGCCCGACCGATCCACGAGCTCCACCTGCTCGGGCGGTACACCGATGAGCCGCGCCGCGTGCTCGCGCGGATTGCCGATGGTGGCAGTGGCAGCGATGAACGTGGGCCGCGAACCGTGAAACGCAGCCACGCGGCGCAAGCGCCCGAGCACGTGCGCCATGTGCGAGCCGAACACGCCGCGGTAGGTGTGCAGCTCGTCCAACACCACGTACTTGAGGCCTTGAAACAGGTTCGCCCAGCGCGCATGCCCGGGCAGGATCCCGGCATGCAGCATGTCCGGGTTGGTGAGCACCACGCGGCAGCGTTCGCGCACCGCGCGCCGCGCGTCCCCAGGTGTGTCACCGTCGAAAACCATCGCGCTCGTGGGCAGCCCCGCTTCACCCATGAGCTCGCGCAGGTTGTGCTCCTGGTCGCGCGACAGCGCTTTGGTCGGGTACACGAACAGCGCTGTCGCAGTCGGATTTTGCGCCAGCGCCGTGAGGACGGGCAGGTGGAAGCACAGGCTCTTGCCGCTCGCAGTCGGAGTCGCGATCACCACGTGCTTGCCGGCGAGCGCTGCTTCCACCGCTTGCGCTTGATGCGAGTACAGCGACTCGACTCCTCGCCGGGCGAGCGCATCGCGCAGCGACTGGGGCATCCCTGCCGGCACCTCACCGAGCTCGGCCGAGCTGGGCGGCATGCTGCGCTCGGCGGCGAAACATCGCTTCACGGCGCCGCTCGCCTGCCATTGTTCGACGACCGCGCGAACGCCGGAGGGGTTCGACCAGGGGGCACGAGGCATGGCGCGAAGACTAAACAAATGTGCGGTAGTCGGCAATCCGGCTGTTCGGCCGTTGTTGGCCCTGCCGTGCGCCTCCAGGAAGCATCGGGGCCCGCCAGGTGTTCAGCGGCAATCGCCGCATTTCCGGAGACTGGTCCTTTGCTTCAACCTGTCGTAGACCCTCCCGCTCCTGCCCGTATGACCGATCCGCTCGATTCCTCCGCGGAGCCTGCGCGCTCGCCCGCTCCTGGTCCGGAGCTCGCCCCAGCAGCCGAACCTGCGCCCGAGCCGGCCGCTGCCGCTGCTCCCCAGGACGTTGGGACATTTCCGGAGCCGGGCGCCACGCCCGCACCGCCGCTCTCGGCCCCGCCCCCGGCTTCGACGCGCCTCTCGCTCACCCCGGGCGGTAATCGACCGACCTTCATCTTTTTCGGCGTCGTGGCCGCAGTTTCGCTGTTCGCCGACGTGAGCACCAAAGCCTGGGCCGAAATCACCCTCTCGCGCCGCGACCCGCTTACTCCCTCGATCGAGCTCATCAAGGACCACCTGGCCTTCACGCTGGCATACAACCCCGGCGGGGCTTGGGGCTTGTTTCAGCGTCACAGTGAGTACGTGCGCCGGCCGTTCTTCCTGCTGGTCAGCCTGCTGGCCATCGGCTTCATCATCAATCTGTACGGTCGGCTCACGCCCCAGCAGCGCGCCCTCAAGTGGGGCCTGCCGCTCGTCCTGGGCGGGGCGCTCGGCAACCTGTCCGACCGCGTCGTGCGCTCGAACGTGATCGATTTCATCGACTACCAGGCCAAGTGGATAGAGGCGATGAATCGCCTGGTCGCCAAGGCCGTTTCGGGCTGGTCGGTGACCGATCACTGGCCCACCTTCAACGTCGCGGACATCGCGATCTGCGTGGGCGTGGGGTTGATGGCGGTCGATATGTTCACGTCGCGGCGCGGCGCCTCCTCGTCGATCCCGCCCCGGCCGCCGGTCCCCGAGCTGGGGTTGAAAGTTCCAGACCCGACTCCGCCCTTGAAGCCCGAAGCGTAAAGCTCGAAAGTTCGGCCCCATGCAGAGCCGCCTGTTCACGCTCGACTTCTCCGCGTTCGGCGGCGACTACACCGTTCCTGCGCCCAGCTACTTCGTGCTGCTGATCGTCGGGTTTCTGTTCGCGACGATCTTGGGTTGCCTCTGGGCGAAGCGCGTCGGACAAGATCCGGACGTCATCGTCGACTTGGGGCTCGCCATGTTGCTCGCCGGCGTGGCCGGCGGACGGCTGCTGCACGTTTTCGCTGACGGCTACTTCTGGGACTACGTGCACCTCTGCACGGATCCGAGCAAGGTGGACTGGCACGTGACGCGCAGCGAGTGCGTGTCGACGTACGACGGCGTTTGGAACGCCATGCAGGGTGTTTGCCGCCCGAAGCAAGCGGACTGCTTCGCCTGGGCGAAATTCTACGGCGGCGGTTTCGCTTATTACGGCGGCTTCATCGGCGCGTCGGTGGCCGCTTGGTTCCTGCTCAAGGCCGATCGCTTCCCGTTCTGGAAGGGCGCCGACATGGCCGGCATGGTCGTGCCGGTGGGGCTCGCGTTCGGCCGCATGGGCTGCACGCTCGCCGGTTGCTGTTTCGGCAAGCAATGGGCGTCCTCGTGGGCGCTCTCGTTCCCCGGCCATAGCCCGGCAAGCGAAGCTCAGTGGAAGGACAAGCTCCTTCCAGATCCCTCGAACCCGTCGCTACCCGTGCACCCGACTCAGCTCTACGAGTCGGTGGCTTCGCTCGCAATCGCCGCGTTTTTGACGCTCTACCTGCACGAACGCAAGCGCTACGACGGGCAAATCTTCCTCGCATTCACGGCGCTCTACGCGATCGCGCGTTTCGCGATCGAGTTCTTCCGCGACGACGACCGCGGCGGCTTGCTCGGCCTGAGCACGTCGCAGCTCATCGGGCTCATCCTGGTGGCGCTCGCTGCCTACCTGCACTCGCGGCTGAGCAAGCCCACACCGCCCGCCGCGCCCGCTGCTCCGGCAGCAGCCTGAGCCCTCGGTGCCGTGACCCGGGCAGCAATCTCGGGCGTGAATTGGCGCTGCGCCGTCTCCTAGCCTAGGATCGTGGTCATGCGCGCGTACTTTCCCGCTCTCGTCGCGGCGTTGTTCAGCCTCTCGTGCGGGGAAGAAGACCAGCACCCGCCGTCCGCCGACCCCTGCGATCCCGCCACCATGAACTGCGGCAAGCCGCCCCTGTCGGGGGGCGGACCCACGAGCCCAGGGCAGGGCGGCGCCGATTCCGGCGGTGATCAGACCGGGACCGCCTCCGGGCGAGTCCTCCAGTACACCGACGACTTTTTCGATGACGGCGTGACGTACGCCCGGCCAGCCAAGGTGTCGGCGATGGGCGACTCGAGCGCCCGGGTGAGCGACGACTACGAAGGCGCGTCGTTCGAGCTCGAGGACGTCCTGAAGACGGCCAGCAACTGGTTCATGGTCGAGCCGGAAGCGGATTCCGGCATGCTCCCGACCATCACGCCGGTCGATACTCGGCTGCGGATCAACGATCTCGGGATTGGGCTCGCGAGCGAACGGCTGATTGACGGCATCTTTCAGCAAAGCCTCGCGTCGACCGAGCGCAGCAGCACGCGCGCCCAGATCGTGATGCGCGTCATCGACACGAAGGGGAGCGCGCTTGCGGGCGTCCAGGCCTCGCTCACGACCGAGCTCATCGCTTACCGGGACGGCGACACCTGGCTCACCGAGGCCATCGCGACCGACGAGAGCGGCATGGTTTTCTTCGGCAATGTCGCGGCCAGCGTCGCGCTGACCCCGGTCAAAATCGCACTGACCGGTGCCGTGAAGGCGCAGGTGGACGTGACCATCGCCGCCGGCGCGACCACCGTCGTGAACGCGGTCGTCGCCGCGCCCTGAGCACCCCTGGCCAGCGCGCGCCACCGCTGCTAGAGGCGGCGCTCATGGCCCAAATCATCGACGGCAAGGCGGTCTCGCAGAAGGTTCGTGACGAGGTCAAGGCGGGCGTGGCGGCGTTCAAGGCCGAGCACGGCCGCGCCCCGGGCCTACACGTCATCCTGGTGGGTGACGACCAAGCCTCCGCAGTTTACGTCGGCAGCAAAGAGAAGGCCGCGGCCGAGGTGGGCATGGACGGCAAGGTGTACCGCTTGCCTGCCAGCACGAGCGAAGGGGAGTTGCTCGAGCGCGTGCGCCAGCTCAACCTCGACCCCAACGTCGACGGTATCCTGGTGCAATTCCCGGTGCCCAAGCAGATCAGCCAGACCAAGGTCATCGCGACGATTTCCCCGGAGAAGGACGTCGATGGCCTGCATCCGATGAACGTGGGCGCGCTGTGGGCCGGCGCTCCGGGCCTCGTTTCGTGCACGCCTGCCGGCTGCATGCGCCTGCTGCGCGAGGCGGGCGTGAAGCTCGCTGGCGCGAACGCGGTGGTGGTGGGACGCAGCAATCTGGTCGGCAAACCAGTGGCCGCGCTGCTGCTCGCCGAGCACGCCACGGTCACGATCGCTCACTCCAAAACGGCCGATTTGGCCGGTGTTTGTCGCCAGGCGGACGTGCTGGTCGCGGCGGTGGGGCGCGAAGCGGTGATCCGCGGCGACTTCGTGAAGCCCGGCGCGGCTGTGATCGACGTGGGCATGAACCGCAACGCTGCCGGCAAGCTCTGCGGTGACGTCGACTTCGAAGCCGCCGAAAAAGTCGCTGGTTTCATCACCAAGGTGCCGGGCGGAGTCGGTCCCATGACCATCGCCTGCCTGCTCGAAAACACCCTGAAGGCCGCAAAAATGCGGATTTCAGCGCGGCGCTGAGCCGGCTCGCAGCCACCCGGCGAGCGCGTCGGCTTTGCTCGCCAGCTCCTCGAGCGAGCCGTCGTTTTCGAGCACGTAGTCGGCGCGCGCGCGCTTTTCGTCGAGCGGCAGCTGCGCGGCGATGCGGGCTCGCGCCTCAGGCTCGGTCATGCCGCTTCGCTCGGCGAGCCGCGCAATCTGCGCGCTCTCGCTCGCGCCCACGACCACGACCGGCTTCAGCGCCCGATCGAGGCCGACATCGAACAAGAGCGGAACATCGTAGCACGCCAGCTGCTGCCCGGCGCGCTCCAGCTCCGCAAAGCGCTGCTGCGACAGCTCTCGCACCCGCGGGTGCACGATCGCGTTCAGGCGCTTTCTGGCCTCGGGATCCGAGAAAACTAGGGCGGCCAGCCGCTGCCGGTCCAGGCTCCCGTCGCCGGCCAACACCCCGGTCCCAAACGTGGCGATCACCTCGGCCAGCCCGCTCGACCCGGGATCGACCGCTTGTCGCGCCAGCTCGTCGGCGTCGACCATCGGCACGCCTCGCTCGCGGAGCAGGGCAGCGACCTGGCTCTTGCCCGTGGCAATACCGCCCGTGAGGCCGAACACGCGAAGCGTCACTCCCGCAGACTAGCAGAGCGCGCCGCCGGTCGGGTTCGGAGCGAGGCGTGAGATTGGGGGGCCCCGCTGATGGTTCTCGTAGGGCTTGCCCCGGGCGGCAGGTTCCGAAAGGCTGGGCGGCGTGAAACCTCGTTCGGCTTCCTGGCTCGTTCGCTTGGCGCTGGCAGCCCTGCTAGCCGCTCCGCTTGCGATCGGGTCGCCTCGGGCCGAGGCCAAGCGACGGCCCCAGCCGCACGAGCTGTTCCGCTTCTCTGCGGGCGCCGCGCTGTTTGCGCCACCCGGAGTCGGCCCCCAAGGCGACGTCTATGTCGGCACCGGCGAGGGCTACCTGCACGCGCTCGGGCCCGACGGCACGTTTCGCTGGAGCTACACGGTCAAAGGCCGCATTGCCGCGCCGGCGATCGAGGATGGCAAGACCGGGCGCGTGTTCGTGGCCACCAGCGAAGCTCGACTGTATGCGTTCGAGCCCGATGCGCGGCTGCGCTGGGTGTTCCCCTTGCCGGTCGCTCCCAAGAGCGAGTTGGCGCTCACGCCCCAAGGCACGCTGCTGTTCGTCGGCAAAGACGATCACCTGTACGGCGTGACCACGAGCGGCGCGCTGGTGCTGCGGCTCGCGTCCCCGGCGGCGCGCTCGGCGCCCGCCATCTTGAGCGACGGCCGGGCAGCGCTGATCCTGGACGGCAGCATCGCAATCCTGAAGGGTTACGGATTCGAGCGCGCGCCCTTGCCCGAGCCGCTGTCGCTCGGCGCCCGCCTGCTGCTCACGGCAGATCGCAGCGTTTTTGCCTGCGAAGACGGCAAATCACGCTCGATCGCGGCGCGCCCCGAGCTCGCCCTGGCGCGCGATTGCGTGACGCCACCGGTGCAGGCCAGCGGCTTCTTGGCGGTGGCGGCCGCGAACGGCGACGTGCGGTTGGTCTATCCGACGGGCGAGCCGCTCGTGGTGCAGCTCGGCAGCTTGCCCCAGCGTCCGGTGTGGGACGCTGCGCGCCGGCGGCTGATCCTGAGCACCGCCACCGGCACGGTGTCGGTCTTGGAGGTCGCGCCCTAACCGATGGACTTCAAGCGCAAGCTATCGTTTCTGGCACGCCCACCGGCGGGGTCGACGGCGTAGCCAGAAACG
>JBEHXA010000440.1:0-6572 GCA_048498935.1 Myxococcota bacterium | reverse complement strand
CGATCATGATCGACCTGTCCGGCAAGGCGCTGGCCATCTTCGACCGCTCCGAGATGGAAGCGGACGATTTGGTGCCGTCAATCGGCGATCGCTTCGTGGCGCGCGTGCACAACGACGGCATCCGCGGCGGCCTGGTCGTGCTGTCGCGCAAGCCCCTGCGCGAAGAAGAGATCAAGCCCAAGGTCGAGCAGGCGCACAAAGACGGCAACCTGGTGAGCGGCCTGATCACCGGCGTGATCAAGGGCGGCGTCGAGGTCGACATCTACGGCCTACGTGCCTTCGCGCCCGCTTCCGGCATGGACCTGCACCCGCAGAACGCGAACTTCGCGTCGCTGCTCGGTCAGCGCCTCGAGTTCAAGGTCGTGCAGTACGAGAAGGCGGGGCGCGACGTGGTCGTCACCCGTCGTCCGATGCTCGAGGCCGAGGCGCACGAGCGCCGCAAGCATGCCCTCACGTTGCTCCAAGAGGGCCAGGTGATGCAGGGCGTAGTGCGCACCGTGGTCGAATGGGGCGCGTTCATCGCGCTGCCGGAGGCCGAAAACCTCGAAGGCCTCGTGCACGTCACCGAAGCGAGCCACGACCCCCGCGCTCCCCTCGGCGAGCTGCTCCGCCCCGGCGAGAAGCTCGAGGTCAAGATCATCAAGATCGACGAGAAGGGGAAGATTTGGCTCAGCCGTAAGGCTCTGGTGGCCGATCCGTGGGGCGACGCGCGGCAGAAATTCGCGCGCGGTAGCCGTCACAGCGGCAAGGTGACGCGGCTCGAGAAGTTCGGCGCCTTCGTCGAGCTCGAGCCGGGCATCGAAGGCTTGCTACACGTGGCGGACTTGGCGTTCGATCGCGTCGAGCACCCGAACCTACTGCTCAAGGAGGGGCAAGACCTCGACGTGCTCATCGCGAACTTCGACTTCCGCAGCAAGAAGGTGGCGCTCCATCCTGCGCCTCCTGCCGATCGAGCGGAGGAGCAGTTTCAGCGCATCGAGCGCGGCGCCTTGATCAAGGTCGAGGTGGTGAAGGCGGACGCACCGGGCTTGATCGTCCGAGTGCTCGGCGTCACCGGTCGCCAAGGTCGCGGCTTCATCCCGGCGGGCCAGACCGGTACGCAGCGCGGGACCGACCTGCGCAAAGCCTTCAAAGCCGGCAAGGTGCTCGACACCAAGGTGCTCGACGTCGATCCGCGTACGGGTGAGCCGAAGCTCAGCATCCGCGGCTTCGCCGAAGAAGAGGAGCGCCGCGCTCACAAAGAGTACCGGCAGAAGCTCAAGGCCGAGGGCGGCTTCGGCACGCTCGGCGACTTGTTAAAAGCGCGCATTTCGGGCGCGACGCGCGAAGACTAGCATCGCAGCGCCCTTGGCCGCTTCGCCGCTGACGGAATCATCCGCTCACGCTGGCGTGCGTGAGGCGTTTTCGCAAGGCGAGTCTTGATTCGTTCGGGCCGCCATATGAAATGCGGCTCGCAGGCGATGAACGACAAGCGATCCGTGAGTGAACGTGCGAGCGCCAGGCCTCCCCTGCCTTCGATCGCCCCTCCCACCGACGACATCGACTCCGAGTGGGGCGACGACCCGGCGTCCGCAGTCCCGGCGGCACCGAAGCTGCCGCAGCTTTCGCCCAGCGTCGCACCCGCGCTCGCCGCGCCTGCACCCGAGCCTGCACCTGCCCCGGCACCGGTGGCTGCGCAGCCGGAACCCGCTCGCGCTCCTGTCACTTCCTCGCTCCCTCCGCGCCCCGAGGCCGTGACGGGGCGAGCGACGTCGACGCTCCCTCCCCGCCCCGCGTCGTTTGCACCAGCACCCGCGTCGCCGTCATCACCGCCGCGCTACGAGAACAACCCGCTGCGCAAGCAGACGCTGCTCGGTATCGCGCCCGTCATCCCCGAGCGCGCGTCGCAGCCACCGAGCGCTGCCACGAGCACGCCCACCGACAACCCGCTGCGCAAGCAGACGCTGCTCGGCATCGCACCTGTCATCCCCGAGCGCGCGTCCGAAGCGCCCCCTGCAGCCGAGCCCGAGACGGCGACGGCTACTCCCGCCCCCGCAGCACGGCAGAGCGAGCGCCCTTCAGCGCCCGCCGACGTGCTCGCGAGCGACGCGCCCATCACCCGTGACGTGTCGGTCGCGGCAACCACCCGATCGGCTCCGCCTACCGCGATTCACACGCCGCTCACCGTGAGCGGCGCGAGCGAGCTCGACGACTTGCCCCCGCTACGCACGCAGCGCCCGCGCTGGGTGATGCCGGTGAGCGCAGCGGCGATCTTGCTGCTCGGAGTCGTCGGGCTGCGCGCGCTCGACCACGCGCCGCCGAGCCCACGCGCCGAGCGCGCGGCGGCACCAGCTGCAGCAGCGCCTGCCGCCAAGTCCAAGGCTGCCATCAATTCGGTGAGCGACTTCGAGGGCCTCGAAGAACTCCCTCCGAGTGCACCGAGCGCTGCGCCCGAGCCGACCCCGTCGAGCGCTCCGGCGTCCGCAGCCACCCCGGCCGCCTCTGCGAGCGACTCGGCAGCGGCCGCGGCACCCACCGCTCCGAGCGAGAGCGACACGCCGAGCGCCGGCACCACCCGCATCAACGTGGTCAGCGATCCGCCAGGCGCGCGCATGTTCTGGAAGGGCAAGGAGGTCGGAACCACGCCCTTCGTGCTCGAGCTACCCGCCGGTCAGCGCCGTTCGTTCGAGCTCGGCAAGCCCGGTTTCGTCACCCGCAAAGTGGTGATCGACGGCACCAAGAGCGAGCTCACCATCGGCCTCAAGCCGCAGTGAGCTGGCTTAGCCGCCGCCCCTACCGGCACCGACAGGGACCGACACGCGATTGCGTATTGGCGTAAGCTCCCGAAAATAATACAATTCCTGACGTCGCAGAAAGCTCCCGACCCGCCCAAGCGCTCACGCGGGTCAGCTGTCCAATCAGGGAGCAATGCATTATCGTGAGCGTCCGACCGGAGATTTCGCGTGGTCACTTCCGCGCGCCAGCACTTGCCTGAGCGTACCGATCGAGAGCTCGTTGCCGCCGCCCGTGAGGGCGACGCGGAAGCATTTGGGCTCTTGGTTCGGCGACATCAGCGGCGCGTCTATCGGCTCGCGGTGCACCTGCTCAAGACCGCGGCGGAGGCCGAAGACGTGACACAAGACACCTTCGTGCGCGCCTACGGCGCCCTCGATCGCTTCGACGGACGCAGCGAGCCCTTCACGTGGATCTACCGCATCTGCGTGAACCTTTCGCTCAACGCGCTTCGCTCGCGCAAGACGAGGCGAGCGTCGTCACCCGACGATCCGCGCATCGAAGGCATGCTGATCGATCATCGCCCGGCCGCGGGCAGCCCCGCTCGTAGCAGCGCCGACAAGCAGCTCGGCCGAGCGCTGGTCGAAGGCATCGACGAGCTGAGCGACACGCTGCGCACCACGCTCGTGCTCGTGTGCATCGACGGCCTCAGCCACGCCGAAGCCGGCGAGGTGCTCGGCTGCCCGGAAGGCACCGTGGCCTGGCGTGTCCACGAAGCCCGCAAAAAGTTGCGCGGCAAGCTGGCCGAGCGCGGCTTCGACGACGACGACATCGAGGGCAAACAATGACGGCCCCCACCGTCAAGCTCACGCCGGGTGCCGACGAGCTCTTGCAAGCCTTCCCCGCGGGCGAGCCCGACTTCGAAGCGCAAGCGCTCGCGATCGAAGCTCGCTTGAAGGCCGAAGCGCCGGCGTCGAGCGACGATCTCTTCGCTCCGCCCGACCTGGCCGCCGAGCCCGGGGAGCCCGCCGCCGATTCACGCGTGCGCGCCGCTGCAGCGCCGAAGAGCAACTTCGCCGAGATGGCGCGCAAGAGCCTACACAAGCCGCAGGACGACGCTGCCCAGCTCGCCAAGGAGCTGCTGGCCGCCACCGCGCAGAGCCGCAGGCCGACGGCCGAGATGGTCGAGCGCGTGCGCGCCGCCGGCAAGGCTCCGAGCGCCACCGCTACACCGCTGCCGAACAGCGAGGCCGCGCAGCGCCCGAGCGGCGTCGTGGCGCGCGCCGAGCCCGTAGCCGCCGCAGCGGCTGCGCCCGCTGCGCCGTCCAGTAACCGCGGCTCCGTCGTCGCGCTCGTCGGTAGCGCACTGGCGCTCGCCGCAGCGTTCGTGCTCTTCGTGCGCTCGCAATCGGCTGAAACCGAAAATGCGACGAGTGCCGCGCTGGCGCGAGAAAAGGCCGCACACGCGAATGCTTCGCCCGCTGCGAATACGCCGCCCAGCATCGCTGCGATGCCCAAGAGTGAAGGCGTGCTCACTCCTGAAGAGCTCACTGCTGCGCCCGCCGCGCAAGCGCGTGCAATGCCCGCTCCCGGCGCACCGGCCAAGGTGGCTGGAGGCGCGCTTGCGGCCGGTGCAGGCAAGGTTGCGACTGCTCCGTCCGCAGCAGCACCGAGCGCCGTGGTGCTCGAAGAAGACGCGCAGCCAGCGCAAGCAGTCGCGCTCGCCGAGCCGCCACCCAAGGCCGAGCCCACCTCTGAGCCCGAGCTGAAGCCCGCGGAAGGAAACAGCGGCAGCGTGCCGCTCACGCCATCCGCCGGCGCGGTCAGCACCGCGCTCTCGTCGGTGCGGAGTAGCGCGCAAGCCTGTCTGGCCGGGCAGAACGACCCGGTGTCGGCGGTCGTCACGTTCGCGCCGGACGGTCGCGTGCTGCGTGTGAGCGCGGGCGGCCCTTCGGGAGCTTGCATTCAGGCAGCGCTCTCCAAGGCGCGCATTCAGCCGTTTGCGCGCGAGTCGTTCAGCGCCACGACCACCATTCGCCCGCCCTAGCAGCGACCCCGCCAAGCTTGGCCAAGTTCGCTGGGTTGACAAGGCTGGGACCATCGCTCATAGTCCCCGCCCCTCAGCCCGAACCACGGGCCGAGCGACTCATTAAGGTAGCTATCGATGGTTTCTTCGACCAGGCAAACTGAACGCCGCCGCGCCATTCGAGCCCGTGCCTTCGGCAAGGGTAAGAAGCTGGAGCAGACCCCCAAGTTCCCCGTGCACCCGGAAGGGTACGACGCGAAGAAAGCCGACGCGAAGAAAGCCGCAAGCTGATCCATGGCCAATCATCCGTCTGCAGAAAAGCGAAACCGTCAACGCATCGTCCGTACCGAGCGTAACCGCTCCGCCACGAGCGCGCTCCGCACCTCGATCAAGAAGGCACGTGCCGCCGTCACCGGTGGTGACTCGGCCAAGGCCAAGGGCGCGGTTGCGACCGCCGAGAAGGCGCTGGCCAAGGCTGCCAGCAAGGGCGTGATTCATCCCCGTACGGCTGCGCGCACCACGTCGCGCATCGCCAAGGCGCTGGCGAAATCCGCCAAGGCCTGAGCAGCCCCGCTCGGGGATGCTAGCCTCGTCGTCGTGATGGTTGGGGCCTCGGCCCCGACCGTCTCCGGAGAGGCATGTTCGAGAGTGGGCAGAACAACGGAACCGACGAGCTGGACCTGCTCGTCGGCTCGACCGTCGCCGGCAAGTATCACGTCGATCGTCTGATCGGTCGTGGCGGCATGGGCGCGGTGTTTCAAGCCACGAACGCCGGCATCGGCAAGCGCGTCGCGCTCAAGTTCCTGAACAGCGGCGCCAGCAAAGACGCCGACGCGACCACGCGCTTTCAGCGCGAGGCAGAGGCCGCGAGCCTGGCCGAGAGCCCGCACATCGTCCAAATCTTCGACTCGGGTCGAAGTGAGCGCGGCCTGCCGTTCTTGGTGATGGAGCTCCTCACCGGCGAGGATCTGCGCGCGCGCCTGCGCCGTGAAGGCCGCGTTCAGCCAGAGCTGGCGGTGCGCGTCGGCGTGCAGGTGCTCAAGGCGCTGCGCCAAGCGCACGCGGCCGGAATCGTGCACCGCGACCTCAAGCCCGACAACGTGTTCCTGTGCCGTCGCGACGACGAGCCCGTGTTCGTGAAGCTCGTCGACTTCGGCATCTCCAAGCTGCAGCAAGCGCCCGGCGTCGACACGCTGACGCACAAGGGCGCAGTGCTCGGCACCGCCTTCTACATGTCGCCGGAGCAGGCCCAGTCCTTCTCGGACATCGACGGCCGCACTGACTTGTTCAGCGTCGGCGCGATGCTCTACGAAATGTTGACGGGCGAGCCGCCGCACTCTGCGCCCACCTACGAAGCCGTGCTGATCGCCATCTGCACGCGCGACGCCCAAGACGTGCGCGTCAAAGCCCCCGAAACGCCGGAGAAGCTGGCGCGCGTGATCGCGCGAGCGCTGCGCCGCGATCGGAGCGAGCGCTACGGCTCTGCCGGAGAGATGCTCGAGGATCTCGACGCCGTGATGCGTGAGAGTCGGCAGCTTGCGACCAAGACGCGCAGCACCGGCGAAGCGTGGGTCAAACCGCCAAGCTCCGCCCACGCGTCACCGGGTCGCTTTCGAACCCTCGTGTTCGCGATCGTGGCCGCGCTCGGCGGCTTCTCGCTGGCTGCCTACCTGGTTGCGCGTAACTCGACTCCGCCACCGCCGACTGCAGAGCGCTCCGCAGCCTCGGTCGCGATGGCACTGCCGCCCGCGACGCGCGACCATCTCGCCGACATCATTGTGCGCATCAGCGAGGCACGCAGCCTGCCGGAGCGTGCACGCTTCCTCAAGGAGGG
>JBEHXA010000439.1:0-6579 GCA_048498935.1 Myxococcota bacterium | reverse complement strand
AATCGAGCCGGTGAACGTTTACGGCGGCCCGCCGAGCGAGGCGTGGATGCTGTTCGGTGAGGAGCTCTTGATCTTGCGCCGCCGCGCGCCCGCTGCCGACAAGGGTCCCCGCATCAGCGGCCCTACCGACGTGGACGTGCTGCGCTGGGACGGCACGTGCGCCACCATCCGCGACGAAATGCTGGTGAGCTACGTCCCCGCTCCGATGAAGAGCCCGCTCATCATTTGGAAGTACCTGAGCGCCGACCTGCAGCAAGCGCTGCTCACGAACGCCGTCGTGGCGCGCTCGCGCGAGGCCGAGAAAAAGGCCTGCCGCGACTCTTCGCCCAAGCACCCCACCCCGGCTTGCGAGAAAGCCATGCGCCAGCTCACCGATGCCATCGCGCTGGCCGTGCACACGAACATCGAGCTACCCGCGACTGGCAGCATGCCTGAGTGGTCCGGATAGGGCCAACGCAAGCGGTCGCACGCCGGCACGAACGCTCACCCGCGCCGGTTTCAGCCTGAAGTAGCGAACGTCACGCACGCCGCGCGACGCACCTTCACTCGTCCAAGTCGACGATCTTGCCGCCCTGGACGGTCCACGACGACGTGGTGCCGATGATGCGGGCGCCGCAGCTCTCCAGCCGAAGCGGGCCGCTGAGCCCCGTGTAGTACATGTCCTTGCCCTTGCGGGTGCGCTCGATGCCGACCTCGAGCTCGTCCCAACGCACCGCCTCGCCGCTCGGTCCCGCCGCGTCGATCATGGCGGCATTGAGGGTAGGCTTGGCCTCGTCGTACGCGGCCCTGGCCAGTGCGATCGAGAGCAGCGCCGTGGCGTCGTAGTAGAAGTAGGCGCCTTCCAGCGGCACATCGCCGAGCCAGCGCTGGGCAAAGGCCTCCGGGAAGGTGCTATCGCGCTCGTAGATTTTCGGCGCGACGCCCAGCGCGCCTTCGAGCGCTTTCGGGGCGACGTTTTGGACGAGCAGATCGGTCTTGAGCAGCGGCGACAGGAACCAGCGCGGCTCCGTGCGGCTGAGCGCGTCGAATTCGTTGATGATGATGGCGCCCGCGCGCGGTGAAGCAGCCAGAATGACCTCGGTCACGCCGGCGTCGATGGCAGCGCGCACCTCTCCTGCGTAGCTCTGCGCGTCCCGGTCGAGCTCACGCATCACGGCCACCGTGCCGCCGAGCTGCGTGAAGCGCGTGGAGGCGGCCGAGCCCAGCACGCTGTCGTACGGTGAGCTGCTGTAGAAGACAGCCACCTTCTTCACCCCGTGCGCGAGCGCTCGTTTGGCGAGCGACTCACCGAGCGCTTTAGCCGAAGGCGCCAGCCGAAACCAGGGAGTGCTGCAGGTACGGCCCGGATCGGCCGCCGCGCCCACGTACGGCGACAAGAACAGCACGTCGTCCGCGGCCAACACGGGAGCCACGGCCTCGGCCACCTCGGCGCTCTCCGGCCCGATCACGGCCGCCACGCCGAGCGCGGACAGCTCACGAGCAGCCTCGACTCCGCGCTCGGGGTCGGAATGGGTGTCGCGCGAGATGATGCGCAGCGGTTTGCCATCGATGCCGCCGGCGGCGTTGACTCGATCGGCAGCGAGCAGCGCCGCGCGCTCGAAGTCGCTGGCGATAGCCGACGCGCTACCAGTGAACGGCACCAGCAAACCCACACGCAAGCCCTCGGGCTCGGGCTCTGCCGCGGCCTCAGAGCAGCCACAAGCCCCGAGCAGCAGAGCGCACGACGCGGCGCGCGAAAGACTAGTAAACATGCTCAATCTCCAGGAAGAGTTGCGCCGGCTGGAGAGGGTATTCGAAGCCAGAGAATCCGGGGTCCGGGCCGCGCGCAACCAAGATGTTCTTGCCGCGCAGAGCAATGCGAGTTTCGTGCCCGGGGACCAAATACAGCTCGCGCGTCGCGAGCGTTACGTCGAGCGTGAAATAGGCGGGCAGCTCGAAGGTGGCGCCGCGCTCGACGATACTAGCGTCGGAAGCGCGGCGAGGAGCCACCCACATGCCCTCGGCGCCGAGCTCCAGCGGCACGTCCGGCAGCGATGGAACTGCAAACATTGCGCCGGCACGCGCAATCCAGGGCGGATACACCACGTTCTCCGAGCCGACCAGCGTGGCCGCGTAACCGTCCTGTCCGAGGTCACGCTCGGAGTGAACCAGCTCGAACGAGCTGTACAGGTTGTAGGCGTGGTTGCGCAGATCAGCGCGCGTCTCCCACGACAGGGTGCGCTGGCTCGCCAAGTTGCGTGCCGTTTGGTTGATGCCCTGCGGGGTGAACTCGGCTTTGTCTCGCAGCCAGCTGTACGAGACGCCGGAGGTGATGCCGAAGATGCGCGCCGGGTTCCAGGACATTTGGTACTCGGCAGTCCGCACATGTTGCGGATCGAGCTCGGCGTTACCGACCACGTCACCGGGCCTGAGCGGCGTGGCGTAAAGCAGATAGGGTGACGGCGCTTTGAAGGCGCTGCCGTAAAGCAGCTTGGCAACGAGCTCTTTGGTCAGCCGCGAGGTGGCGCCGACGCGGCCGGTAAGCTGTGTGCCGTACACGCTGTGGTGATCGACGCGCAGACCGCCCGTGAGCTTGAGCCCGGGATCGAGCAGCTTGACGTTGACGCTGCCGTAGGCGCCGAGGTTCACGAGGTTCTCGGTGCGGTCTTCACCGCCACTCAACACCGACTCTCCCGTCGCTCGATTGATGCGCTCGGGCGCGCCCACGAACTCGCTATCGTACAAGCCCTCGACGCCCACCACCATGCTCACACGCGACCAAGGCGTGATGCGTGCTTCGAGCGTGGTATCGACACCTTTGTAAGACTGGTGGCGCTCGACGTAAAATAGGTCGCTGCCGATCTCGACCCGATCCTTCGGCAAGACGCCGCCCTGGAAATAGGTGCTCTGCAACGCCAGGTCGAAGCCCGGCGTGGCTTTTAGCAGCGTATCGAGGTTCAGGCGCATCTGGCCGAGTGCGACCTTCGTGCCGCGCCGTCCGTCAGGCGTCGCAGTGAGCTGCGCCCAATGCGCCAAGTCGCCGCCGCGCGAGAGACCCGAAGCGTACACGCTCAATCGCGCGTGACCGCGCTGACCGCTGTAGCCCACTCGTGCGGAGCCCACCAGCGAGCGTCGCTCGAGATCGAGCGTCGTGCGGCGCGTGCCCACGTCGAGCGGCACGCGCGGCGCCGGTGATTCTGCGGGCAGCGCGAGGTTCGAGCGATCGTCGTACTCGCCTGCGGCACTGAGCATGAAGTCGAAATGGCCGATCTGCGCGCCGCCCGCCGCGTCGAAGCGGACCATCGGATTGGTCTCGGTCAGGCCGGCTGCCACTTTGGCGCGTACCGGGCGAACCTGCTCGGGCGACGACGTGATGATGTTGACGACGCCCAAGAAGGCGTCGGCACCATAGAGCGCCGACGCGGGGCCGCGGATGATCTCGATTTGCTCGACCGACTCGAGCGGCACCAGCTCCACGCCCAGCCAGTTGCCCGAGGTGCTGCGGTAGGCCACCGAGCGACCGTCGATCATCACCTTGATGACCCCGCTTTCGGCGCCCAAGCCGCCCGTCACGCCGCGCACACCGGCGTTGGGTAGGATGTGGTCATCTATCAAATAGAATCCGACAGTGTGCGACAACACCTCCGCTACCGTTTGATAACCCCAGCGCTGAATGTCGTCGCGCGTAACGACGGTGATGACGGCAGGCGCTTCTTCCACGCTCTCTGACGTCTTGCTGGCGGTCGATACTTCGACGTTGAGCAGCTTGACCAGGTCGAGGTCACTGACGGCCTCGGAGTCTGCCGCAGCAGCGTCATTCGGCTGAGCGTCCGCACCGAGCACCAGCGTGGGCGTCAGGCAAATCAGGCTAAAACAGGCAAGCGAGCTAAGCGGCAGCTTCATGTGCGAGAGGAACGTACGGCTGAGCGCAAGGTACGTTCGAGGTGCGTGCGGCATCACACCATTGAGGGAAGAGGTAAAACGCAAAACGCAGAACGCAGAACGCGATGAGGGCCGAGCTGAACAATGAGACGGCCGAGCGAACGAACTACTTTACTGCTTAACATAAAATCTTGCACGTCGTAGAACGGATTGTCACTCTCAGTCCCTTGGCTCCTCGGCCTCGCTTAGCTCGTCCCACCTCACATGGGTAAACTGCTCGTCTACTTGCACGTGGCCGTGAAGCAGCGTGCGTTCCAAAGCCTGCTTGGCGCAGGCCTACCCGGCGTCACTACGACCGCCGTGGGCCGCCTGGCAGACTTCGAACGCGGGCTACAAGACGCGCCGGACGCTGTGCTGACTTTGCCCGCAGTGCTCGCTGCGCAGGGCCTTTCACCTTCGCTGCGTGGGCTTTCGCGGGGGTCGAACGAGGAGCGTTACTCGCTCGTGGGCGCGGGCGTTGCGCCGGAGGCCGGCCGGGTCGGCTCGGTGGGAGCTCTGGACATCCTCGGTCGCGACGGCACGAATCGCTTCGTCAAGCGCCTGGTGGGACAGCAAGCGCGCGTCGAACGCGTCACTAAAATCGAGGATCTACTGCCACTACTTCAAATGCAGCGCGTGGAGGCCGTACTCTTGCCTAGCCGGCTGGTCTCGGACCTGCGCGCAGCCAGCCGCCTGAGCCTCAGCGACCGCGAGCTCGCGGTCACGGTCGGTCTGCCGGCTGCCGCCAGCGTCGGTGCAGGTGGCGCAGCGGTGCTCAGTGTGATTGCTCGAATGCCCAGAGACGTTTCCAAGCTGCTCGGAGTCGAAGAATGGCGCTAACCCGCAGGTCCTTCATCACAGGCGTCCCGGCGCTGGCTGGCGTTGGGCTTTTCGGCTGCGCGGCTGCGACGAGCGAGCGTGGCCCCGCCTCCAGCGGCAGCGTGCTGTACTCGACGCACGCGGAGAAGCCCGGCTCCAAATCGATTCTGGTTTGCATGCCAGAGACGCGGCAGACCGAGGAAGTCTGGCGTGGCCTGTCCGACGAGCTGGCGCACGAGTTCGAGCTGATCGCGCTGCGCGCCGAAGGCAGCGAGGTGAGCTCGACCATCGCCAGCGGCATCAAGCGCTACGAGCCCGCCGGGCTCGTGCTGATGAACAACCCGACCGTCGACGGTTATCGTCGACTCCAGGCGCAAGCGAGCCAGCAAACGGCCTTCCCGCCCTCGGTGATCGTGATGAGCTCGTTTTTGGAGGGCAAGCCCAACAAGCTGCGCGGTGCCACCGGCATCAGCTACGAGGTGCCGCTGATCACCGTGGTCACCAACCTGCGCAAGCTCATTGCAACGCCGATCGATCGCATCGGTGTCGTGCACCGGCCCGCGCTGGCCGGCTTCGTGCGGCGCCAGGCCGCCCTGGCCGGCCGCGAGCAGACCGCCGTCGTCGCCGAAGAAGTCAGCCATGCGCCCAATTCCTCGGAAATCAAGCGCGCGCTGCGTCGGCTCAAACAGCGCTGCGACGCCATCTGGGTGCTGAACGACGATCGCTTGCTCACGCCGCGCTTGCTCGCCGATGGTTGGCTGCACGGCTTGAACGAGCCGCCCTGGGTGCCCACTATCGTGGGCGCCGCGTCGCTCGTATCACCGAACCAGTCGTTCGGTACGTTCGCGGTGCTGCCGGATCACACGGCCCTCGGTAGCCAGGCCGCCAACCTGATGCTGGAGATCGCCGACAACGACTGGCAACTGCCGAGCGCGGCGACGCAGCTGCCGCTCTCCACCACGACCACGGTCGACCTGTCGCAAGCCAAAGAGCGCTTCGCGCTCCGGCCGAGCGCGCTGGCTCAAGTCGACAAGGTGCTGGAGCGCTGATGGCAACCGCAATGAAGAGCCTGCGCGGCAAGTTCGTCCGCATCTTGCTGGTGGTGTCCTGCTTGATGGCGCTCGCCACGACCTCGATCGTCGTCCTGATGAGCGCGCAAGCCTCTTCGGAGCACTTTGCGGCCGTCCAGGGTCACATTCAAGACGGCATCATCAGCAAAGGCAGGGTGCTGACGCAGAACCACGCCCTGGCGCTGCGCAGCCTGGCGCTCGACAACGCCTTCTTGGACATGCAGCGGCTGGTCGAGCGCGCCGTCCGAGACGATCAGGATCTCGTGTACGGCGTGTTCGTCAATGGCGAGCGCGTGACGCTTGCCAAGAGCCGTCGCGGCGACCCGGTCGACAAGGCCGAGCCGCCCGACAAGGACGCCTGGAAGACGCTGGGCTTGACCGAGCCCGAGCTGCTGGTCAAAAAGCCCACGGTCTCGCGCGTGGTCCGCTTCAATCAGGACCTCGTCGAGGTCGCGTACCCGGTGGTGAGCGAGGAAGGCGAGCTCCTCGGTACGATCCGCTACGGCCTGTCTACGCAGCGCATGCACGAGGCGTTGGCGCGCGCCAAACAGGACTCCGAGTCGCGCCTGTGGCGCTCGGTGCTGCTGATGGTCGCGCTGGTCAGCGCCGTTGCCGCTCTGGGCCTGGTGCTGAGCCGCGCCCAGACCGTGCACATCACCAAGCCGGTCGGTGAGCTGACGCGCGCCGCCGAGGCCCTGGCTAGTGGCAACCGTAATGCGCGCGTAGACATCAACTCGGGCGACGAGCTGGCGGTTCTGGGCAGCTCGTTCAACCGTATGGTGGACGAGCT
>JBEHXA010000438.1:0-6599 GCA_048498935.1 Myxococcota bacterium | reverse complement strand
GTGCGAAGTAGCGCTTGCCCTCCATGACGAATGCGTCCTTCACTTTGGGCTTGCCGGTGAGCTCGAGCTCGAGCTCGGCAGACAGAAAGCGGTCGGGAGAGCGGTACTCCACGCCGACGCGAGCGCTCTCGAGCGACAGGTCGAGCGCGTTGCGACTCTGCGACTCGGTGCCGCCGCCGGCGCTCACGACCTCGTCTTCGTGGTGCGAGAGCTCGGCGAGCACCATCACGCGACCTTTGAGCTTCAAGCTTCCGGCCGCTGATGTGATCACGAAGCCGCGCTCGCTGTCGGCGTCGTCGGCCTTGGCGTGTTTGTCGTCCTTGTCGCGCTTGTGCTTGTCGCGCTTGTGCTCGTCGCGCTTGTGCTCGTGCTTGTCGTGCTTATGGGTTTCTTCCCGAGGTGGCGCGGCTTCGGCCGTCGGGACGGGCTCGGGCGATATCGTCACCGGAGCGGGAGGCGGCGCAGGTGCCTCAACGGGAGCAGGCTCCGGGGCGCTCGGATCGGGTTGGGCTGAGGCGAGTGATGCCACCAGGTAGGTGGCGGCTCCTGCACTCCATGCTCGCCGGAATCTGTCACTCAAGGTGCATGCTGCAGTCATCGACCGGAAGGAGACGAGGTCATTGCGCAAGCCGATCGTTCTGTGCCCCGCCCGGGGCCGTAGCGATCAGTTTGATTTGAGATTTTGCGGGACTAGCGCGCCACCGCGCAACCTTGGCGAGGTCTTTTTCGGCGCTGGCGCATCGGGGCAAGTGACGTTGTTGTGGCCTTTCCGCGACTTGCGGCGGTCCCGGTAGCCATGACGCTCGCCCTGCTAAGGTGCCGCCGTGGCGCTTTCCCGGTGGCTGCTCCTGACCGCGTTGATGTCGTCGTGCGCGAAGAGCCATGTGCCTCCGCCGGTTCCGGCCCCTCCGCCGGGGAACACTCTGGCTTCCGCCCCGGTCGCGGGCCCGCGTTCGAGCGCGCCGGCGGCCAGCACGACGCCCGGGTCAGCGGTGCGAAGCGAGCTCGTCTTCTTTGGCATGTGCGACGCTTCGGCCGCGGTTCCGCTCGATCGCACCTCGTTCATCGTGGCGGACGACGAGGACAACGTGCTTCGCGCTTACGACGTCACTCGTCCTGGGCCGCCGCTCTGGTCGGTCGACGTATCGAACGACATCGGAGTGACCGCTAAGCCGGCCCAACAGGGCAAGCCCGCCAAGGCGCCGCCGGAGGCCGACATCGAGGCCGCAACGCGCCTGGGCGACCTCGCATTGTGGATGACCTCGCACGGGCGAAACTCGAAAGCCAAGCTGAAGCTCGAACGCTTCAAGCTCTTCGCCACTACCCTGCCGAGCTCCGCTGCGTCACCCAAGCTTCAGGTCGTCGGAAAAGCTTACGGTGGTCTCCTCGACGATCTGCTGGCGCACCCGCCGCTCGCACCCTTTCATTTGCGCGAGGCAGCCGAGCTCGCTCCCAAAGCGCCGGGTGGCTTGAACCTCGAGGGCATGACGGCACGCCGAGAGGGCGGTGTGTGGATCGGGTTTCGCAATCCGATCCCGGCAGGTAAGGCCTTGCTGATTCCGTTGCTCAATCCTGAACAACTGTCGCAGGGGAGCCGTGCCTCCTTCGGCGAGCCTCAACTGCTCGAGCTCGGGGGGCTGGGGGTGCGAGCGCTATCGCTGCACGGCGAGCGGTACCTCATCTTGGCGGGAGCGTTCGCGAGCACTCCGGGCGCGCAGCTGTACGAATGGGACGGTCACGGACAGCCCCGCTCGATGGCTGCTCGGGAACTCGACGGCTTGACGCCGGAGGGCTTCTTCACCCCTCCGGGTAGCGACGAGCTGCTCGTGCTGAGTGACGACGGTAGCGCGATGATCGACGGGCAAGCCTGCAAAGATCTGCCCGATGCGGCTCGCAAACGCTTTCGGGCGCGCTGGCTCAAGCTTTGAAGCGACGACGGCCGCTCCAAAGCGCCGCGAGCGCAAGCGCTAGCCACGCGCCCTGAGCGCCGCCGCGTTCACGCGTGCTCGCGAGCGAACAACCACCTTGTTCGCCGTCCGGCTGCATCACGGTCGGCGTGACCGGCGCGCCGCCGCTTGCGGCGGGGGCGCCTGCAGTCGGGACGCCACCCGTGTTGCTGCCTCCGCCGCCGGTGCTCGGAATCACCGGGCTACCTGCGGTACCGGCTGGTGCCGAGCCGCCGCTTCCACCCACCGACGGACCGCCACCTTTACCGCCGCTGCCTCCGCTGGCAGCTCCGCCAGTTCCACCCGCGGGTGCGCCACCGACTCCGCCGTTGCTAGCGCCGCCGCTGCCCGCAGCGCCACCCGAAGTGCTGCCACCGCTGCCGCCCGCTCCGCCCGGCAAGATGCTGCCGTCGTAGGTGCTGCCGGCCGACACTTGCACCATCGCGATGCGCACGGTTGTGGGAGTGGTCTTGTCCTTCAGCTCCGGAAAGAAGTGTACGTGACCGGAGCCCGAGTCGTTGATGGTGTAGATGAGATCGACTTCACCGATGCCCTTGGTCCAGTCGATGGTGTCGTCGTTGTAGAAGTTCGTCATACTGACCTCTTTGTCGTAGACGCCTTCTTCGGTGTAGTAGTCGGTGTAGGGGCACCCGTAGCTGCCCGCTTTGCCCACGTAGCAAAGCGCCCAGCCCTGTTTTTGCCCGCCCTCCGGCTTATCGAGCACCTCGAGGTGAATGTGCACCTTGCCGTTGCGGTAGTCGACTGGACTCACCCAGTTGGTCGGTTGCTGAGCGTTGAGTCCGCTGTTCGCCTTCACGTAGTGGTGAGATTTGGAAGGGGTCGAGTTGATCGCGTCCTCCCAGGTCATGGTGAACGTCTGGTCGAACAGGACGAATTGCTCGGCGCGGCTCGGTCGAGCCGAGAGCGTGATGAGCGAACCGGCAGCCAGTGCGAGCAACGCAGTGCGTGAAAGAAGGTGCGACATGGGCACTGGATGAGATGGAGGGCGCGCCGGGCTACCTTCTAGTAGCGTCAGAATCAGCGCCGGCGCTGGAAATTTCCGCTCAGCGGCTCGTGCTAGGTTCGCCGCAAATGATTCGCCATGTCGTGATGTGGAAGCTGCGGGGGCCGACCGATTCGGAGCGGAACGCTCAGGCGGAGCAGGTGCAGCTCGCGCTCCTCGGGCTGGTCGGGAAGATCCCCGGCATGTCCAGTCTCGAAGTGGGGCTTGGCTCGGCCAGTGGCGAGCAGCTGTGCGATGTCGTGCTCACCACGACGCACGACAGCTGGCAGGCGCTCGAGGCGTACCAAAACCACCCCGAGCACCAGGCGGCGGCCAAACTGATCGGTGAGCTGCGGGTCGAGCGGCGCGTCGTCGACTACGAGCTCTGACTTGGGCGCAGCACACCTGCTAGGCTTTCGCGCATGTGCCTGATCTGCATCGACTTCGATCGTGGAGCGCTGAAGTTGCGCGAAGCGCGCCGCGCCCTCGGCGAGATGCGCCAGACGCTCGACCGTGAGCACGTGAAAGAAGTCGAGCGCAAGCTGGACGAAGCCGAGCAGCGCGACCCCGACTCTCAATCTTGAGCCGCGTCGCTGCCGATCTGTATCTGTTCGATACAAGTCGGTTTTGTCGATCCTGCGAGGGGCTCGCTTCGACTTGGCGCGGCCCTGTGACATGGTTCGCACAGGTCCATGAGAGTTGCGCTCAAGCTGGTCCTGGCCACCGTGCTCGGCACCCTGGCCGTGCTGGTCATTTTCGGCTGGGTTCGCGCCCAGCACGAGCTCGCGCTGTTCGACTCGGACATGCGCAAAGATCACACGCTCATCGGCCTGACCCTCGCCACCAGCGTCGCTGACGTATGGGGGGCTGGCGGCCCCGAGCGCGCCGTTCAGCTAATCCGCCAGGCCGATGCCGAACGCCCCAACATGATGATGGGCTTCGTCAACGGCGACGGGAGCCGCAACTTGCTCGCACCCGGGCTATCCATCAAGCACCCGCTGAGCGATCGACTCGACCATTTCGTGACCTCCGATCCGCTCGAATCCGGTGGCGAGTTCTTGGTCTCACGGGTACCGGTGCGCAGCCGCGCTGGTGAGCTTCTGGGCGCGGTCGAGATTGCCGAGAGCCTGCGTGGGCGCGAAGAGTTCGTGCGCTCCAACATCGTGAGCACGCTACTGGCCACGTTGGCCATGGTCGGCTTCTCGGGTGGCGTCGTGCTGCTGATGGGCGTTTGGTTGGTGGGAAGGCCACTCAGTCTGCTGGCCGCCAAGGCTCAGCGCATCGGTCAGGGTGACCTCAGCGGGCCGCTCTCGCTCGAGCAGCGCGACGAGATCGGCGAGCTGGGGCGCGAGGTGAACGCCATGTGCGAGCGCCTTTCGGAGGCCAACGCCAAGACTCAGGCTGAGACATCGGCCCGCATCGACGCCATCGAGCAGCTGCGTCACGCAGACCGCCTGATCACCGTGGGTCGGCTGGCTGCCGGTATCGCACACGAGTTGGGCACGCCTCTCAATGTGATCGGCGGGCGTGTCAAAATGCTCCGACGAAGCCCGCTCGCCGGCGATACGGAGAAGGACTACCTGGCCGTCGTCGCCGAGCAAGCGGAGCGGATGACCACGATCATTCGCCAATTGCTGGATTTTGCGGGTCGCCGCGAGCCGCGCCGAGCCGCCACGGATCTGCGCGTCATCGCGGCCGCGATTCAGCGGATGGTCGAGCCGATCGCGCGACGCCACAACGTCGAGGTGGCGCTGAGCACGGACGGAGCCGCTATGGCGCTAGGTGACCCAGTTCAGCTCGAGCAGGTGCTGTCGAACCTGGTGGTCAACGGCATTCACGCTTGCGACGGCGGCGGTAAGGTCGAAATTGCCTGTGGTGTCGAGGCTTCAGCCGATGCTGGCGCCAAGCGCGCCTTCCTGCGGGTCAAAGACGACGGGCAGGGCATGGACGAAGAAATCCGCGCGCGGATCTTCGAACCGTTCTTTACGACGAAAGAAATCGGGCAGGGTACGGGTTTGGGCCTCAGCGTCGCGCACGGCATCGTTCTCGAAAACGGAGGAAGTATTTCAGTGAGCAGTCAAAAAGGTCTGGGCAGCACGTTTTCGGTCTTCTTGCCGGCGGTGGCGTCTTGAGCCCGCGCGCCCTGATCGTCGACGACGAGCGCGCCGAGTGCGAAATGCTCGCCGATGCGCTGCGCGACCACGGTTTCGAGGCCGTCTGGGAGGTGAACCCGGTGCAGGCGATCCGGCGGCTCGAGGAGCAGCCGTTCGACGTCGTGATCACCGACCTCAAGATGCCCGGGCTGTCGGGTAACGAGGTGTGCCGGCGCATCAAGCTGGTCGAGCCGCATCTGCCCGTGGTGGTGGTGACGGCGTTCGGCAGCATCGACGCGGCAGTCGAGGCCATGCGCGCGGGTGCCTACGACTTCGTGACCAAGCCGTTCGATATCGACACCATCGGTCTGGTGCTGAAGCGCGCCGTCGAGAATCACGAGCTGCGCGTCGAGGTCGACGCGCTGCGGCGCGTGGTCGACACCTCTAAGCGCTACGGCGAGCTGATCGGCACGAGCGAGCCGATGCGTCGCCTCTACGCGACCGTCGACCAGCTGAGCGCTGGTGACACCACCGTCTTGATCAGCGGCGAGAGTGGCACCGGAAAAGAGCTGGTAGCGCGCGAGCTGCACGCTCGGGGACCGCGTCGCGAGCGCCCCTTCGTGTGCGTGAGCTGCTCGGCGCTGCCCGAGGCCGCGCTGGAGCAAGAGCTCTTTGGCCAGGCAGGCGCTGCTGGTGCTTTGCTCTCGAGCGAGGGCGGCACGCTGCTCATCGACGAAGTCGGCGACATGCCGCTGGCCGTGCAAGGCAAGCTGGTGAGCGCGCTCGAGGAACGCAAGCAGCGCGCCTCGGCTCCTGGTGCAGACGTACGCATCATCGTGGCGACCAACCGCGATCTGGAAGCGGCGATCGAGCAGGGGCGCTTTCGCGAGGACTTGTTCCATCGCATCAACGTGATCCACGTCGAGCTGCCACCGCTGCGCTCGCGCAGTGGTGACGTGCTGCTGCTCGCCCAGGCCTTTTTGGGTGAAATGGCCGTGCGGAGCGGCAAGCCGGTGTCGAAGCTGGCGCCGGCCACGGCCGAGCGCCTGCTGGCCTATGACTGGCCCGGCAACGTGCGTGAGCTGCGCAACTGCGTAGAGCGTGCCGTCACGCTCAGCCACGGCGAGCTGGTCGAGGTACAAGACCTGCCGCGCAAGGTGCGCGATTTTCAGCCCGGTCACGTGCTGGTGGCCGGTGACGACCCGAACGAGCTCTGGCCGCTCGAAGAGGTGGAGCGGCGCTACATCGCGCGCGTCATCAAGGCCTGCGCAGGCAACAAGAGCAAGGCCGCGCGCGTGCTCGGCATCGGCCGAAAAACGCTGTACCGCCACCTCGAGAGCAACGGCGTCTCCACGACCGACGAAGAGTGAAGCTAGCCGCCTGCTGCGCGCGCGGCGCGTGCGCGCAGGCGGAGCTCCAAGAGCCAGTAGCTGATCGAGTTGGCGCTCGTGCGCTGTAAGCGATCGACTCGGCCGTGCTCGATGCAATAGAAGAGCGGTGAGGTCGCGCCGGCGACCTCGTCGTGCTGCTGGCGCAGGTACTGCTGCAATGTGCGTG
>JBEHXA010000437.1:0-6626 GCA_048498935.1 Myxococcota bacterium | reverse complement strand
GGTGCTGCTCGTAGGCCATCAACAGCGCCTACACCGTGGGCGCGGTGGAGGGCACGTATTGCTCGTAGTTGCCCGCGTCGTGCCAGCCGGCACGCGGCTGCCATTTGCGCTTTTTTTCCGGGTAATCCGCGTAGTCCCAGGCCACGTCGTCGTGCACGTGGCACGGCTCGTCGCGCGTGAAGGAGTCGCCCTGCCAGCTCGCGTGCGGCAGCTCGAGCTTCGTGCGGCAGCGCTGAAAGTAGAAGTGCTTGAGCCCTGCGCTCAGCGCCTCGCGATAGAGATGGCGATCGATACGGAAAGGATCCGAGCGCACGGTGCCGACTTCGATCGTGTAAGTGCCGGGCGCCTTGAGCGCCGAAAAGTCGACCTGCCACGTCGGATCCTGCGATGCCGCGTCGCGCCCCTTGTCCACGATGTCAGCAGGCTTCACCTCGTAGGCGAGCTTTCCCTGCTGATCTTTGATTACTGCACCTTCAGGCGGCACGTTGAAGATGGCTACCTTGCGCCACGCGGTTGGGTAGCCAACGGTATCCACCTTGATGGCAGGTACGTTCTTGCCCGGCATGGCGGGTGCCGCCTTTGCGATCGGGACCGAGCGCGTAGGCGACGTGCTCGAAGCCGGCGCCGCCTTCGAAGCCTGCGGCGCGGGCGCGGGGGGATGTTGGCATGCCACGCACCACAGGCAGCCCAAAAGCCGAGCCAAGCGCCGACGCTTTGCCATGCACCCTCTCAGTGTCGCAAGCGGCGCTCAGCGTCAAGCAAGCGCCACGAGCCCGGAAGGTGGAGTCAGCTGCGCAGTCGTACGAGCACGCGCTCGATCTGCTGCGCCGAGTCGGCGAGTCCACCGGACCGATTGCGCACGAGCCACAGCGCGCGGTGCCGCTCGACGAGAGGCGCAAGGCGGGCAGCCAGTGCCTCCCTCACGGCAGGCGACAGGTCGGCCACGGGCGATTCGAGGCCGATCTCGAGACGGGCCTTGCCGATGTAGCAAGCAGCCTTCAGCAGATCACTCACCCAGCACAGCTCGGCGCGGACGCGCCGCGCTTCTTCGCCGTTCGGCTTCACGCGCCCCAACCGTTGATCTTGGAGCTCGAGGTAGGCGAGCGTCGCGTCAAAGTGGCGCGCTTCGACACCCGGCAGCTTCAGCGGCTGGCCCGGCCTGCCCGCGACCAAGTAGAACAGGCCGGAGGCGTTGTGAGGGCGACAGCCGAGCTCGCGGTAAGCGTTGCCCAAGTCGTACGCGATGGCACCGAGGCCGCAGCCCGGCTCATCCAGCACCAGCCGATCGATCCAGTCTGCGAGCGGTAACTCGAGGGGAGCAGCCGCATCCTCGGCTTTCCAGGACATGGCTGCGCCGGCGAGAAAGCCAAGGTAGCTCGCGCACAGCGGCTGCAAGTGCCCGTTGTCGCCCCAATCGGTGTTGAGCACGCCCAGCGCGCCGTGCGCCGCGCCATGCTTCACTGCAGACGCAATGTTTAAAAGAGCGTTTTCGCTGCGTCCAGCGATGCTGTTCCAGCTGCTCGTCCCGGGACAAACGTAGAAGCGCAGGCCGGCAGCCGCGAAGCGCGACACGTGCTCGTCGAACGGATGGTCGTGCTCGTAACCCCACTCGAGCGCGATGGCATCGCGAGGCAGCTCGGGAATGAGCTCCGGCCGCTTGATGATGATGTCACCCCAAAATTGCATCGCGAAGCCGCGCTCCCCGAGATCGCGATGAATGCGCTGCAAGAAGTCCAGGTACACGCGCTCGGTGCCGCGCGCTTCACACGCGGCTCGGCTTCGTCCCAGCCCGAGGTCGAACGTTTCGTCCAGCCCGACGTTGAAGGTGCGGCTGGTAAAATGCGGCAGGAGTTGATCGTAGAGATCTTGGAGAAAGGCCAAGCTCGCGGGCTCGATCGGGCACAGCCCATAAGGCTCGCGGGTGGGGTTCCAATCATGCTCGAAGCCGTCTGGCGCCTCGGCGAGGCGCGAACGGTAGGGTTCGTGCGCCAGCCAGCGCTGCATGTGCCCGAAGCTGTTCTGGTTGGGCACGAGCTCGATGTGACGCGCTCGGCAGTGGCGATCGAGCTGCTCGATTTCTGCGCCCGTAAAAGGGCTGGCGTCTTGCCACACCCGCTCGTGACCGGCGTACGCGAATGTGTGCTCCATGTAGAGCTGCAGCTCGTTGATCTTGAGGCTCGCCAGTAGGTCGACCAGCCCGAGCGTGGTCTCGAGGCTCGGCACCTTGTCGCGGCTGATGTCGAGCATCACGCCGCGGCGCGCAAAGCTGGGTCGGTCGGTGATCTCGAGCAGCGGCAGCGCGACGGCGCCGGGTCGCGCCCCGAGCCGAAACAGCTGCGCCAACGTGCATACGCCATAGAAAAGGCCTGCCAGTGAAGCCGACTTCAAGACGATTGAAGCCTCCCGCACGCTGAGGCTG
Source organism: Myxococcota bacterium (assembly GCA_048498935.1). Lineage (GTDB taxonomy): Bacteria > Myxococcota_A > Polyangia > Polyangiales > Polyangiaceae > PMG-095. The sequence continues at coordinate 4,207 of JBEHXA010000437.1, read as the reverse complement.
TAGCCCTCGCTGTTCGCGTCGCCCGGCTCCAAACACAGCACTACGCGCGCGCTGTCGACTCCCGCAGCGGGCAAGCCCGAGGCATGCAATACCTGCTCGAGACGGTCGACCGCCGGAATGCCCGAGCTCAACTCGACGCCGCCCGGTGCTCGCGTGGGGTCGAGCTCGATGCGCGGCTGACGCGTGAGGACGAGCTCCGTGGAGCCGAGCTCTAGCTTGCGAGGACGCGGACAGAGGAGAGAACAATCGAGGGCCACGCTCGAAAGCCTAGCGACCGCGACGCTCCGCCCAATCTTCAATTCTTCTCATTCGAGCGGCGCATTTCCGAGCAGTGCCACCCTCGAAACGAGGCACCTGCTATACCCGGAAATGTTCGGAATGCTCGCGCGGATCGCCGAGCCGCCCGAGCACGCCTGTGCCCTACCATGAGTCACCAGAGCCAGTTCCTCACCGAGATCTTGGAGCAACCTTCGGCCCTGCGCCGCCTACTCCAGGAAGGCCGTGAACCGGCGGCAAGAGCGGCCGCCAAAATCCGGGAGTTTGCGCCCGAGTGGGCGCTGATCGCCGCCCGCGGCAGCTCGGACAACGCCGCCCGCTACGCGCAGTACGTGCTCGGCGCGTACAACGGCCTCGGCGTCGGCCTGGCTGGCCCCTCGCTCATCTCGCTGTATGGCGCAGCTCCCCGCATGGGACGTGCGGTGGTGCTCGGCATCAGTCAATCGGGACAGTCGCCCGACATCGTCGGCGTCGTACGCACGGCCGCCGAGCAAGGGGCCGTCACGGTTGCGCTCAGTAACGACCCTGCCTCGCCGCTGGCGCGCGCCGCAACCGCCACCTTGCCCTTGTTCGCCGGTGAAGAGAAAGCCGTCGCCGCAACCAAGACTTACACGACCGAGCTCCTCTCTCTGGCCATGTTGAGTGTTGCGCTGGATCCCAGCGCCGAGCGCCAGGCCGCGCTCGAGCGCGTACCGGGCTACGTCGAGCAGGTCATCGCATCGACGCAAAGTAACGTGGCCGAGGTGGCTCGCGCGTTCGAGAACGCCGGTAAGCTGGTGGTCCTGGGTCGCGGCTTCAACTACTCGACCGCGTTCGAGGTCGCGCTGAAGATCAAAGAGACGTGCTACTTCGTCGCCGAGCCGTACTCGGTGGCTGACTTGCTGCACGGCCCGGTCGCCATGATCGATCGGCAATTTCCGGTCATTGTCATCGCCCCGAGCGGAGCCACCCAAGCCGATATGCCCGCGCTGTTCGAGCTCTTGACCAAGCGAGGCGCACGCACCCTCGCGATCTCGGACCGCCCCGACGTCTTGGCCCGCGCGCAGCTCGGCTTGAAGCTCCCGGATCAAGTACCCGAGTGGCTCTCGCCGATCGTGGCGGTGGTGGCGGGCCAGCTCTTTGCTCACGCGCTGTGCGTGGCGAGCGGGCAAGACCCCGACAAGCCGCGCGGCCTGAGCAAGGTAACGCTGACGCACTGACGTCGACCAGAGAGCGGCCCAGCATGATTCACCCGCTCGAACGTTGGCTGGTCCAATCCTCGAGCGTGGCGACGAGCAGCGGCCGCGAGCTATCGCGGTCGCAGAGCGCTCGCGACGCTTCAGCATGGTACGCGGCGCGTCTCCCCGCCACCGTGCTCGCGGTGCTGGTGGAGCACGGCGTTTACCCCGATCCGTTCGCCGGCAAAGCATTCTTGGACCTACCGGGGCGAGGCCCCGATCATCAAAACTTTTCGAATCATTCGATGCCGGAGGACAGCCCCTTCCGAGTGCCGTGGTGGTTCATGAGCGAGCTGCCGCAGCCGGTCGGCGGACGGCACACCTGGCTCGAGCTCGACGGACTGAACTACAGCGCCAACCTGTTCGTGAATGGGACGCAGGTAGCCGATCGCTCGCTACTGGTGGGCGCCTATCGAAACTTCACCCTGCTGCTCGACCCGCACCTGGTGCGACAAGCCAATCACCTGGCACTCGAGGTATTTCCGCCCAGCGCCGACGACCTCGCCCTCACCTGGGTGGATTGGAACCCGTCGCCTCCCGACAAGAACCTGGGGCTGTGGCGCCCTGCGCGGCTTCGCACGACCGGCCCGCTGCGCATTGCCGAAGCGCAGGTGCGATCGACCTTTCCTGAACCGAGCTTTGCACGCGCCGAGCTCGAAGTATTCGTGACGCTCGAAAACGCCCTCGAAAGTCCCGTGCTGGGCTACCTGAAGCTCGAGGTCGAGGGAGGCTCGCTCACGCTGCCGGTCGAGCTCGGTGCGCGCGAACGCCGCGAGCTATGCATCGGCTCACCGCAGCTGCCCGCGCTGGGCGTCACTCGACCTCGACTCTGGTGGCCGCGCGGACGTGGCGAGCAGCCACTCCTCCGCGTTTCACTCGTCGTCGAGCATGCCGGCACCGTCTCGGATGGCCGACAGCTCGAACACGGCATCCGCCAGGTCACGAGCGAGCTCACCGACGCCGAGCACAGCCTCTTCCGCGTCAACGACAAGCCCATCCTGATCCGGGGCGGCGGCTGGGCGCGCGACATGCTCCTGCGCTCGAACGCCGAGCGCGAGCTCTACGAGTACGAGTTCGTCAAGGACCTGGGACTCAACACAATCCGCTTCGAAGGCATGGTGGAATCAGCCGAGTTCCTGAGCCGCTGCGATCGCGACGGAGTGCTGGTGATCGGCGGCTTCTGCTGCTGCGATCACTGGGAAAAATGGGACAATTGGAAGCCTACGGACCTGCCAATCGCCGAAGAGTCGCTGCGGAGTGAGCTGCGGCGCCTGCGTAACCACCCCTGTATGTTGGCGTGGTGGTACGGCAGCGACTTCCCTCCTCCGCCGCACGTCGAGGAGCGCTACCTCGCAGTCTTGGCCGAAGAGCGCTGGCCGAACCCCGCGCACTCGTCGGCCGCCGCCAAACCGACGCCGCTCACGGGACCGAGCGGCATGAAGATGGCGGGGCCCTACGACTACGTACCTCCCAACTACTGGCTCGAAGACACCGAGCGCGGCGGCGCTTTCGGCTTCGCCACCGAAATCGGTCCGGGGCCTGCGATCCCACCGCTAGCGACGCTGCGCGACATGCTCGGCGACGAGCACCTGTGGCCCCCCGACGAGTGCTGGACACTGCACTCCGGCGGCGGCCCCTTCAAAGACCGCACGCTGTTCGACGACGCGCTGGCCGCGCGCTACGGCGCTCCGAGCGGTGTCGAGGACTACTGCTACAAAGCACAGCTCGCGTGCTACGAGGCCGAGCGCGCGATGTTCGAAGCCTACGCACGGCGCAAGTACCGTGCGACCGGCGTGATCCAGTGGATGCTCAACAACGCCTGGCCGTCCTTGATTTGGCACCTTTGGGATCACGCGCTCCGCGCCGCGGGCGGCTACTTCGGCACCAAGAAGGCGTGCGAGCCGCTGCACATTCAGTACGACGCGGGCGAAGAAACGATCAGCGTAGTGAGCGAATTGGTCGCCCCCTCGGGCGCCCTCCAGGCGCGAGTTCGCCTCTTCGAGCTCGAGCGTGGCGCCTTCGAGGAGCAGCTGGTGCGCGAGCGCTTTCGGCACGAGGCCGAGCTCGAGGTGCCGCCCGACGGGGTGGTCACCCTCTGTCGGTTGCCGGATCGGGCGGCGTTCGCAGAGACGCACTTCCTGCTGCTCGAGCTGCTCGGAGCGAGGAAGGTGCGCAATTTCTACTGGCTATCGAGCCACGCCGACGTCGTCGATTACGCCACGGCCAATTGGTACATGGCCCCGATGAAGGGCCATGCGCGGTTTCATCAACTGGCGACCCTTCCGCCGCCCGAGCTGCGCTTGGAGCTCCGTGCGCATGCCGAGCCCAAGCGCGAGCAAGGCGAGCAGGCCTCAGCGCACGAGGTCTCGGTGCGACTCCACAACGAGGGCAAAACGCTGGCATTCTTCACTCAGCTGCTGCTGGTCGACGCCGCAGGTCGGGAGGTCGTGCCGACCCTCTATTCGGATAACTACGTGAGCCTACTTCCCGGCGAGTCCTGGGACTTGGAGCTGAGCACCCGGCGACTACCCGCGGGGGCTCGCGTGCTGGCCCGCGCCGGGGTCGAGGGTCGCGAGGTGGCGCTTCCCCTGTAGCGTGAATTTCCTAGGGTTTTCCTAGACTTCATGCGCCAGGGCCTGGCCCTAAAGCGCCCGCTTACCCAGCTCTTCCCGCCGCGCTGAAACCCACCTATAGGGGTGCCGAATCGAATAAAT
>JBEHXA010000436.1:0-6628 GCA_048498935.1 Myxococcota bacterium | reverse complement strand
AAGCCGAACGAGATGCCTCGTCGGGTGGAGCTGCGTCGCACGCAGACCTACGCGCTGCTCGCGGCGCGCCGCCTGTTCGAACCCCTCCGCGGCTCGGCCCTGTTCGACGAGATCGATCACGCCGTCATGAAGCTGCTGGCGTTGGCCCAACGGCCAGGCCGTGGCCCCAACGCGGGGCTCGCCGACGCGAGGTTGGAAGAGCGCTTTCTCTACCTGCCGCACGCGCCCAAGAACTACGCGGAGCGGACCGAAGAGCTCGACGACTTGTTTCAGGCGGTGAGCGACTTGCGCCCGCTCTCGCTCTTGTACAAGAGCGCGGCGCGCGCGGGCGCCAACGAAGAGCGCATCACGATTCATCCGTACGCGCTCGTGATGCATCGCGACAGCATCTACTGCGTCGGCTTTCACACGGGGCGCCAGGAGATCCGCACGTTCTTGCTCGATCGCATGCGCGACACCGAATGCGCCATCAATGAACGCTTCGAGCTGCCGGCCGATTTTCACATCGACCAGTACTTTCAGGGCGAATTCGGGATTTGGCGCAGCGCGCAGCAGCACAAAGTGGTGATCGAGTTCGACGCGCAGGCCGCCGAGTACATCCGCGCGCGCCGCGTGCACGGCAGCCAGCGCCTCGCCACCATCGCCGGTGGCGGCGTGCGCTTGACGATGACCATCGGCGACCTGACCCAGGTCGTGAGCTGGATCCTCGAATGGGGTGCCCGCGCCAAAGTGCTCGAGCCCCCGGAGCTCATCGAGCGCGTCCGCAACGAACTGAGCGGCGCGCTGGCCTTGTATGGCGCTAGCCCGCGCGGTACGCCCGGTAGTAGCCGATGACCTTGGTCACGTAGTCCTGCGTCTCGGGGTACGGCGGGATGCCGCCGTGGCGGATGACCGCATTTTCACCGGCGTTGTAGGCGGCGATGGTGAGCGCGAGATCGCCGTTGAACGTATTGGCCAGCACGCGCAGGTAGCGCACGCCGCCGAGGATGTTCTGGCGGGGGTCGAAGACGTCCGTCACTAGCATCCGCTCGGCCGTCTCCGGGATCATCTGCATCAGCCCGCGCGCGTTGGCGGGTGACACGGCGCGTGGATCGAAGTCGCTTTCGACGCGGATCACCGCGCGCACCAGCGCTTCCGGGATCTGGTACAGCGCCGACGCTTCGCGGATGTGGGCGTCGTAGCGGGTGTAGCGCTCGGGCGATGAATCGGCGGGCAGAAAGACCGCCGCCTTGTCGCGCGTCTTCTGGTAGAGCGTCGCGCCCTTGGTCTTGTTGTTGGAGAAGCTGATGACGCCGTCGGCCCCTACCGTTTGGTAGATGTCAGCGCGACTCTGCGCCGCCGGCAGGGTGGTCGCGGCGAGGACCCCCAGGGACGTCAGGACCAGACGTGATGGGGATCGGGATGGTGAGGGTCGGTGGGAGGACTGGCCCATGGGGACTTGGGGCAGGATCGTACCGAGGAGGGCCTCGCCGCGTCCAGGAAACTGCCCGCGCGCCCGTTCCATTCCATCGCCGCGCACAATACTGCAAGTGCGCGGTATGATTAAACTTATAGAGAGCCTGCGACGACCGGTCAGTCCGCGGTCAAGTACGTGTAGCTGCGTAGGGATTCTTCGTAGTGCTGCAGCAGCGTGCGCATTTGCTCGTTGGTGAGTCGCCCGGCGCTGACGGCGCGCTCGGCTTGGCGACGCACGGCGTCCACCATCGCCTCGGGCACGTACTCGACGTAGCGCAGCACTTCCGAGACGCTGTCGCCCTTGATCACGTGGCGAATCTGATGGCCGTCGTCGGTGAGCGCGATGTGCACGGCGTGCGTGTCACCGAACAAGTTGTGCAAGTCGCCGAGGATCTCCTGGTAGGCGCCGTTCAGGAACATGCCCAGGTAGTACGACTCGGTCTCCTTCAGCTGATGGAGCGCGAGGGTGCCCTTCACGTCCTCCACGTCGATGAAATGGTCGATCAAGCCGTCGCTGTCGCACGTCAGGTCGGCGAGCGTGGCCGAGACCAGGGGTTCCTCGTCGAGCCGGTGGATCGGCATGATCGGGAACAGCTGGTCGATGGCCCAGATGTCGGGCGCCGACTGGAAGACGGAGAAGTTGCAGTAGTAGATGGCGGAAAGATCGCGATCGAGGTGCTGCAGCTCTTCCGGCACGAACTTGAGTCGGCGCAGCGTGTGCGCGATCTTCTCGCAGCAGTTCCAGTACATCTTCTCGACCTGCGAGCGCTCGCGCAGCGACAAGTAGCCGTACTTGAACAGGCTCTGCGCCTCTTCTTTGGCCTGGCTGGCGTCGTGGTAGCTCTCCTGCACGTTCTTCGGCTGAATGCCGCAGTACGTGTCGTAGAGCTCGCGTAGCAGCCGGTTCGCGTCCGCCTTGGGCTCGGCAGGCTGCGGAAATCGCACCTGGTTCTCGCCCACGACCTCGAAGACCAGCACCGAGTGGTGCGCCGCGATGGCGCGACCGCTCTCGCTCACCAGCGTCGGGACGCCGATGTCGGCCTTCACGCAGGCAGCCTGAATGTGCGCGACCACGTCGGCTGCGTACTCTTCGAGCTGGTAGTTCTTCGAAGCGTGAAAGTCGGTCTTGGATCCATCGTAGTCGATGGCCAAGCCGCCGCCGACGTCGAGGTAGCCCATCTGGCAGCCCATCTTCGCCAGCTCGACGTAGATGTTCGACGCCTCCTGCATCGCGTTCTTGATCGGGATGATGCTGGAGATCTGGCTGCCGATGTGGAAGTGCAGCAGCTGCAGTGAGTCGAGCATGTTGCGCTCGGCCAAGCGATCCACGACCTCGATCATTTCCGACGTGGTCAGACCGAACTTGGCGCGCTCGCCCGCCGAATCCTTCCAGCGGCCGACGCCCTTGGTGGTCAGCTTCGCGCGCACGCCCAAGATCGGCCGGATCCCCAGCTTTTCCGAGGCGCGGAAGACGATGTCGATCTCCTCCAGGCGCTCGAGCACCACGATCACGGTCTTGTCGAACTTCTGCGCGACCAGCGCAGTCTCGATGTACTTCTGGTCCTTGTAGCCGTTGCAGATGATCAAGCCGCCGACGTCCTGCATCGCGGCCAGCGCGATCAAGAGCTCCGGCTTGGAGCCTGCTTCGAGCCCGAAGTTCCAGGCGCGCCCTGCTTCGACGATCTCTTCGACGAGGTGGCGTTGCTGGTTGACCTTCACCGGATAAACGCCGCGGTAGGCGCCCGGGTACTCGTACTCGGCGATGGCCTTCGCGAAGGCCTCGTTGATGCGCTTGATGCGATCGGCGACGATGTCCGAGAAGCGGAGCAGCAGCGGCAGCTCGAGGCCGCGCGCCTTCAGCTCCTGCGCCATCTCGAACAGGTTGATCACGCGCTCGGGGCGATCGGGGTTCGGACTCACTTCGACGTGGCCGCGAGCGTTGACGTGAAAGTAGGGCGCGCCCCAACCATGGATTTGGTAGCGAGCTGCGCCGCGCTCGGCGGTCCACTCCGTGCCGCCGTTCGCGTCACCATTGCCCGGCCTCTTGGTTTCGGTCGCAGCCTCGATCGGCGAAAAGCTCACGTTCGACATCTGGTATTTCGGTCGGGAATATAACGGGGATTTCGCGGACTGACGCGCGGAAAATCAACCCGGCCGAACGACGCCGCGCAGCCGCTACCCCCAGAAGGAGTGCGGCAGCGCGCCGCGGTGCCACAGCGACAGAAAATCCATGGAAAACGCGACGGTGATGTGGACGAGGAAGCCGGCGTAGATGCTGCGCGTGCGCATGGACAGCGAGCCGAGCACGATGCCGGCGACGATCGCGCCGTTCGCCTCCAGGTACGGCTTGCCGTAGTGGATCATGCAATAGGGCACGGCCATGACGAAGATGGCGCCAGCCCCGAAGTTGCGGCGCAGGGCGCCCAGGATCCAGCCGCGAAAGAACATCTCCAGCGCAAAGAACTGCGCAAAGTAGATCGTCTCCCAGGCCAGGAAATCGAACCAGCTGCGGCTACTGAGCTTGTAGAACGGATAGTACGTGCCGAAATCGGGCTGCTGCGCGACGAGCAGCATCGCCGGCACCACCACCGCCAAGCACAGCCCGTAGATCCACAGGTGGCTGAAGAACCCGCGCGTACGCAGGCCCATGTCGAGCAGGCTGTCTTTCGGGAACAGCAGCTTCCAAATCGGTAACGGCACGCACACGTAACCGAAAACGCGCGCAAACACCCACCAGCCGTAGCTGTAGAGCTCGTCGTACTTCTCGATCTTGATGAAGCGCCAGCCGCCTGCCTGGAGCTCGGTGAGCCACGGGCGGAGCTGCGTGTCGTAAATCTGCCGCCCGCCGTAATATTCCTGCAAGGTTAGGACGATGGCGACGATGGCCAAGCAGGCGATGGGGCGCCGGTAGTCGTATTCGGTGGTGGGGAGGGTGAGCCGCGCCTGGCGGGCCTCTTCATCGAGCTCCTGCCACGTGGTGCCGAAGAAACGTCGTACCAGGGGCCAGAGCGCGATCAGGATCGGCACCGGCAAGAGCGCCTTGATCGGCGGGTACTCGAGCAGCGACGCGAACCACGACAGCTCCTTCAACCGCGTCAGCGGCAGGGGGAGCCCCAAATCCGGGGTCGGGATGACGCCGAGTGGGTCGAACATGCTCAGCCGGCTGCTCGACGTAGCCGGGCCAGCGAGCGCTCGCGCCCCAATACCTGCAACACGTCGAACAGCGGCGGGCTCGCGCTGCGCCCGGTGAGCGCCACCCGGATCGGCTGAGCGATGTCTTTGAGCTGGATGCCCTGAGCTTCGATCCAGGCACGGAACGCCGCTTCGAGCGGCTCGGCAGCCCACTCGGGCTGCGCATCGAACAGCGCGGCGAGCGCGGCCAGGCGCGGCTTGCTCTCCGCGGTGAGAAACTTGGCGACGGCTTTCTCGTCGGGCTCCGGCGGTTCGCGGAAATAGAAGTCGAGATCGTGGGCTGCGTCGACCAGCGTGCGCGCGCGCTCGCGGATCGCCGGAATGGCTTGCCGGAGGAGCTGCTCGTCGACCTGCTCGAGCCCGCGCGCGGCCAGGAACGGCTTGGTCGCCTCCGCGTATTGTTCGAGGCTGGTGAGCGCCGGTTGCTTCAGGTGCTCGAAGGCCACGTCGGCGAACTTTTTCTCGTCGAACTTGCCGTCGCTCTTGTTGACGCGGTCCCAATCGAACGCGTCGATCAGCTCCTGCAGGCTGAAGATTTCTTTGTCCCCGAAGGACCAACCGAAGCGGACCAGGTAGTTCAGCACGGCGGTCGGGGTGTAACCCTTGTCCTTGTAGTCCTGGGTCGAGACAGCTGCGTGACGCTTCGATAGCTTCTCGCCCTTGGCGTTCAGCATCATCGGCAGGTGCGCGAACTCCGGCGGCTCCCAGCCCATCGCGCGATAGATGAGGATTTGCTGGGGGGTGTTGCCGATGTGGTCGCGGCCGCGTGCCACGAACGTCATCTGCATCTCGTGATCGTCGACCGTGGCGGCCAGGTTGTAGAGCGGATAGCCGTCGGTGCGGACGAGCACGAAGTCTTGCTGCGACTTGTTGGGCGTCGCGATGTGCCCGAACACCTTGTCGGTGAACTCGGTCACGCCTTCGCTCGGTGACTTGAAGCGGATGACGTGAGGCTGGTCGGGCTGGTCGGTGCGGTTGCGGCAGGTGCCCGGGTAGACGAACGCGGCCTTCGGGTTCTTGGCCTTCAGCGCCTCGCGCTGCGCGTCGAGCTCTTCTTTGGTGCAGTAGCAGCGGTAGGCTTTGCCCTCGCCGATCAGCTTGTCGGTCACCGAGCGGTAGAGCGCCTTGCGCTCGCTTTGGAAGTACGAGCCGAAGTCGCCGCCCTTCTCGGGGCCTTCATCCCAGTCGAGGCCCAGCCAGTTCAGCGAGTCGAGGATGGCCCGGACGCTCTCGATGCTGCTGCGCTCTTGGTCGGTGTCTTCGACGCGCAGGATGAACTTGCCCCCGGTCTTTCGGGCCCAGAGCCAGTTGAAGAGGGCCGTACGGACCCCGCCGATGTGTAGGTAACCGCTCGGAGAAGGCGCGAAGCGAAGCCGGGGCTTCATGGGGGGTTGCCGCTACCACGCGGGCGCCGGGCGGGCGAGAGGCGAGAGGCGAGAAGCCGCCCAGACTCGCGAGGAGGAGCGAAAAAATCGACGCCCGGGACCCGAGCGCATTCGGACGGCTTGCGGAGCGAAAAATCGCCTGCTAGAAACGCGACCCCTTATCGGCCCTGCGGTCAACTGTTGGCGCCGTCTCCGGAGCAGTCATGAAGAAGTCCCCCGTCGCGGTCGTGAAAGAGCGTTTTTCTAGCAAGGACAAGCTCGTGGAGGCCGTGCAAAAGCTGGCCACCAGTGACTTGTGGCTCGACCGCGTGAGCGAGGCCAAGGGTCTCGCCAAGGTCTCGAACCAGAAGCTGCTCAAGCTTCACGACGTGCTCACCGACGCGCAGAAGCGCTTCGGTTCGCGCGACAAGCTGATCAGCGCGATCCTCGAGCTGAAGAAGCGCACCAAGGACGCCGGCTACACCGCGCGCCTGAAGAACTTCGCGCTGCCCGAGCTGCTCGACCTGCATCAGTCGGCCGAGCGCGCCGGCAAGCGCGCCGCCGCCAAGAAGGCAGCGCCCGCCAAGGCCAAGAAGGCCGCCCCGGGGGCCACACAA
>JBEHXA010000435.1:0-6638 GCA_048498935.1 Myxococcota bacterium | reverse complement strand
GGGCCTCGGCCCGCTGCTGCCCATGGAGCAGGTGATCCCCGAGCTCTGCCAGCGCCGGCCGACCCGGGCACAGTGGCAGCCCGAGCTCGTTCGCCAGCAGGAGACCACTCAGCCGCCGGCGCCGAATCCAGCCCCCGCTCTTGTGCCGCCCCGGCCACCCCGAACCGGCCGCGCGCCGCGTCGGGGGTGGGCCACGGGGTGGGCCAAAAGTGGTGGGTCGACAGGGATTCGAACCCTGGACCAACGGATTAAAAATCCGCTGCTCTAACCGGCTGAGCTATCGACCCGTGCAGGAGGCCTGCGCGTGAGGCGCGGTTCTTAGCGCAACGAGGGGGAGGGGCGCCACCTCTGCGTGAGGTTTGTTGGGAGGCTGGCCGCGTGGCCAAAATTGGGGTCGGCGGCTTAGCCGAACGAGAGGGCGATCCAGGCTTCGTCGCCGGAGAGCCAGAATCCGATGCCGACGCGGGCGAAGTCGAGCTCGACGACGGTCTCGTTCACCCGGTCGTCGGCCAGGGTGGCCTCCATCGCGCTTTGCCAGTCGAGCCCGTAGTGCGCGACCGATACCTCGGCCTCGGCGATCCAGCCGCAGCTGCATTGCGGCGTGATGGGGTAGCACTCCTGCACGTACTTGCCGAGCGGCTCATCGGTGCGCGCGTAGGCGAGCGCGCTCTCTTGAGCCAAGCCGTCGAGGCAGGTCGAGCCTTCGAGCGGGGCTTGCTGGTGCGCGAGCCGGAGCATGTTGATGCGCATCAGCAGGTACGAGCGCATCTCGTCGAGGCTCGGAGGCGTGAGCGACGGCTGACAGGCTTGCTCGGGCACGCACTGCCGAAGTCGGCTGTTTTCGAGATCGGTGCAGGTGTAGCCGGTAGGGCAGCCGAGCCCTTCATCGCAGTCGCGCGCGCAAAAGTTGCTGCCGTTGTGGCGCACGCATGCGTCGTTGGCGTCGCCGCACTCGTCGCTGCTGTTACAGGTGCCGCACAGGCCGGTAGGGCCCGCCGCCTCGTCGGGTGATCCGCCAGCATCCATGCCCGGTGAGCCGCCCGTGTCCGTGCCGGAGGATCCGCCCGCGTCCGTGCCGCTGGTTCCGCCCGCGTCCGTGCCGCCGGTTCCGCCGGACGATCCGCCGCCGGTTACTAGACTGCCGCCCACCGCGTCGCCGCCGGTTCCGCCCAGGGGCTCGGCCTGGTCGCTCGCTAGCTTCACGACCGGGTCGCCGGCGCGCTCCCCGCAGCCGGCGAGCAGCGCGAGGGCGAGCGCGCCCCTGGCTAGGCGGCGAACGGGCATGCGTCAGTGTACGCCAAAATGGCCGGTTTCGTGGCTCCGATCGGCCCTTTGAGCCGAACCGCCGATCCTGGGACACTAAGGATTGGCTCCCAGCACCGATTTCGGGGGGCGCAACACCTGCCATGCCCACCAAGGACTCCCAGGCAATCGCCGAGCTGCTGCCGCTGCGCAGGAGCCAGGCCGAGCTGCCGGCACCGGAGTCCGATGAGCAGCTGGTGCTGTCGCTGCGCGCGGGCCATCCGGATGCGGGCACGCTGCTGTTCGATCGCTACGCGCCTCACGTGCGGCGGGTGTTGGTGCGCGTGATGGGGCCAGACTCCGAGATCTTGGATCTGGTGCACGACGTGTTCGTCACGTCGCTCGAATCGGTCGATCGCTTGCTGGATCCGCGCGCGCTCCGCGCCTGGATCACGCAAATTGCGGTGTTCACTGCGCGTGCGCGCATTCGTCGCCGGGTGCGCGGGCGCATCTTGCGCTTTTTGCCGTTCACCGAGCTGCCTGAGCCCGAGCTGCCGCCGGGCGATTTCGAAGGCAGCCAATCGATGCAAGCCGTGTATCGCGTGCTCGATAGCCTCGACACCGACGAGCGTATCGCGTTTGCGCTGCGTTTCGTGGGCGGCATGGAGCTCACGGAAGTGGCGGCGTCGTGCGGTGTTTCGCTCGCGACCATCAAACGACGCTTGGCGCGCGCGCAGGTGAACTTCGGACGCGCCGCGGCGCGCGAGCCGGCGCTCCTCGAGCGACTCGCTCGCAGCGCTCTCGGAGGTGGCTCGTGATGGCGTCGACCGAAGGCCTGCTTCAGCTCGGTCGTGAGCTGGCCGCGGAGCAGGACGCCGCGTTGTCGCAAGATCTTTCGCTCGGCGCGGTGCGGGCGCGCATCGGCGGGCATTCGGCGCGCAAACGGCGGCCGCGGGCGCGCTGGCTCGCGTTTGCGGCCACGTTGGCCATGGCGTCGGCACCGGCGCTGTGGTTAGCCAGGCGCACGCAAGCGCCGCTCGAGGCGAGCTTGGGTGGTCGTGCGCTCGCGGTCGGAGAGTGGGTGAGCGCGAGTGAGCCCGGGGCACCGCCGATTCGCTTTTCGGACGGCGCCGAGGTGGCATTGTCACAGGGGTCGCGCGCTCGGCTTGCGACGCTCGACTCCGTGGGCGCTCACTTGGTGCTCGAGTCGGGCTCACTCGATGTGCGGGTGCCGCCCAATCACGGCGCTCGCTACCGCTTGAGCTTGGGGCCGTTCGCGGTGGACGTGACGGGCACGCGGTTCGATGTCGGCTTTCGGCCCAGCGACGAGGTGTTCACGCTCACGCTGCGTGAAGGCAAGGTCATGGTCTCCGGATGCATGCTGGGCGAGGGCCGCATGCTGCTCGCGGGCGAAGCGCTGAAGGCTTCGTGCCGCACCGGGCAATTCGAGATCAGCGCGCTCGCCGCGTCCAAGCCAGATAGCGCGCAGAACGCTCCCGAAGCCGTCGCGGAAAGCGCTGCAAAGGGGCAGGGCGCTACACCAGTCGAGCCTCAGGCTCCGCCAGCGGTCGACGCACCACACGAAGTGGCACCAGCAGCGCCGAGCTGGCAGAGCCTGGCCAAGCAGGGTCGCTTCGACGACGCATACGCCGCGATCGGCGAGGGCGGCTTCGACGCGGCGGTCGCCAAGGCATCGAGCCCGGAGCTGTCGCTGCTGGGCGACACGGCGCGGTTCGTGGGCAAGCCGGCTGCTGCGCTGTCTGCTTATCAAGCGCTCCGCGCACGGGCGGCTGGGTCAGCGGCGGCGAAGCAAGCTGCCTTCTCGATCGCGCGCGTGCACTTCGATCAACGAGCAGCGTATGCTGAAGCCGCCCGATGGTTCCGGACCTACCTCGCCGAGCAGCCGCAGGGGCCCTTCGCGCGTGAGGCAGAAGGGCGGCTCATCGAAGCTCTGTCGCGCTCGGGCGACAGCAGCGGTGCGCAGCGAGCTGCTGAAGCGTATTTGGCCAAGTATCCCCAGGGTGCGCACGCGCGAGTGGCGCGCCAAGTGCTCGCGCGCTGAGCCGCGACGTCTCGTCTTTCGCGTCGTGCTCGGCTCGCTGCTGTGCGGCGTGCTCTGCTTGGTGAGCGCTCCCGATGCGCGCGCTGCCGAGTCGCTAGCACCGCTCGTGATCGTCATCAGCAGCGATCCCGAGGCACCGTTCGTGCGCCGGCTCGCCGCGGAGCTGTCGCTGTTCGGCTACCGCGTACAGCTCGCCGCGAGCGCCACAGATCTGGAGCTCGAAAGTGAGCTCCAGCGCTCGGGTGGTTCGGCGCTCATCAGTGTGGATGCGACCGGGCAGAGCACCGAGGTCATGGTGGCCGACAGCAGCGGTGGTGTGAAGCGCGAGCGCGAGCGCCTGGATCCGCGACGTCGCGCGGACACCAACGCGGCCGTGCTTGCCGAACGGTTTCGCGCGCGCTTGACCGAGCTCGGGATCAGCCCCGCGGTCGCGCCCGTAAACGAGCCTGCGCCGGCGCCCTCGCCGCCACCACCCCCGAGTGCGGAACCCCGTTTGTGGCTCGCGGGGGCAGTGGGCGTCATGGGTGGTGGGCTAGGCTTGATGCCGGAGCTAGAGTTCGAGCTCCGCGCGCTTCCGGTGCGCTGGCTTTCGACGAGCGCCTTCGGCAAGGTCACTCCGCTGGCGGCCGAGGTCACGGCGCCCGAAGGGCAGGCCAAGGTGCGCCTTGTTTCGGTTGGTGTCGCGATCGACGGCTACCCGATGCCGACCCGCAGCCCTTCGGTCAAGTTGGGGCTCGCGGCGCAGCTGGTGAACGCGAACATGTCGGGTCGCGCCGCTCCCCCCTACGGCGGCCAAGAAGACTCGGTCCTGGTCGCTGCCGCGACGGCGCGGGCGGGTGTGGCGTGGCGACTCGGGGCGCGGACGCAGGTCGAGCTCACCGGCTTCGTTGGCGCTTGTTCGCCTCGCATCGGCGTGCGTTTCGCAGGGCGAACCGCCGCTGATTTCGGCCAGCCGTTCTTCGGTGTGTCCCTGGGTTTCGGCTGGGGCGTGTTCTGAGGGGCAGTGACCTGTCAGGTCGGCCATGAAGGTCGGGCCTCGCGCAGGCCATGGAGCGATGGATCTTCAAAACCTGAGCGCGATCCGGACACTGCACCCACTAACGAATGGGAACGCCGGGCCTGAGCCCGGTAGCCCCCTACAGCCTCGCGATGTTTCCTCCGACCCCGCACGAAATTTCCGGTGAGTCACAGGTGGCTAGAGGCCAACAAATGAGAGGTTATGTCCTTGCGCTTTGATGAGTTCACGGAAAAGCTTGAGGCACGGCTTGTTGGCTCGATGTTGAGCCCTTCATTGGAGGCTTTGGTTCGATGAAAGCAGCGAAGGTTTGGTGCGTAGCGGGCATGCTTTTGGTTGGGGGCCTCGCTACGGTGAGCTGCGGTAAGGACGAAGGCTCTCCGGATGACGGGATGATCATCGGCGGCGAGGGCGGCAGCGGCGGTAGCGGCGGCAACCCGGGCCGAGCCGGCAGCTCCGGCTCCGGTGGCACGGGCGGCAGCAACGGGCTCCCCTCTGCCTCGCGGCTCGGTCAGCCGTGCACCACCGACACTCAGTGCGACGACGCTTCGGCGCCCGGCCTGGTCTGCATCAAAGAAACCGGCAATCTCGGCAATGGCGCGCCGCCCCACGGCATGTGCACGGCGCCCTGCAGCGTGGATGCCGACGACTGCGAACAGAACTACGGCGTCGGCGCGCTCTGTTTCCCCTTCGATCTGGAGAGCAACGACGGCTACTGCGTCGAAGGGTGCGCACTCGGCGACTCGGCGACTGCCACCAAGTGTCACGACCGCCTCGATTTCGCGTGCAGCCCGGTCGCGCTGGGCGACACGCAAGCCCCCTGCGACACGAGCAACGATTGTCAGGCCGGTGAGGGCTGCTTCGACGGCACGTGTAACGTCGCCTTCACGGCTTGTATGCCGGCGTGCCGCGGCGACATCGATTGCGCCGACGGCAAGTACTGCGACTTGAGCTTCCTGACCGGCACCTGCGTCGACGAAAAGCCGGCCGGCAAGGGCATTGGTCAGCCCTGCAGCATTCTCGACGGCGAGCCCGACGACTGCATCGGCTTCTGCCAGGCGGACACGGCCGGGGGCACCACCGGTCACTGCAATTCGACCTGCGCGATCGGCGCAGCGTGCAGCTACGACAGCGCGGGTCAGCGCTTCGAAGGCCTCTGCTTGCTGCCGTCGATTTTCAACCCGGACGACGCGCCGCACGTCGGCGACTGGGGCTTCTGCGATCCGGTTTGCAACTGCGCGGCTGATTGCAACGATCCGCAGCTGGGCTGCTACCTGCCGACCGCCTTCGAGCTGCCGCTCGATTCGGAGACCGGCTTCAAGGCGCCCGGCCTCTGCTTTGGCATCGACGACACTGCCGAGCAGCTCGATCAGTGCGAGTCGATGGGTGGCGCGGGTGGCGGCGGAGCCGGCGGAGCCAGTGGTGGCGAGGGCGGTACGCCCTCGGCTGCGGGCGGCGCTGGTGCGGGCGCCGGCGGCGCTCCGTGACCGAAGCGAAAGGCGAGACTCAGCTCGCTTTTCGCCGCACTGGTCAGCGTTAGTGTCAGGAGTGCGCTTCGAGCGCACTCCACCACTTCCGCGTTCGGAAAGCGCGTCTCGACCTGGTCGGCAGCCGTGACGGCGCCGGCCTCGCCGACCGTGACTCGAAAGGCGAGGCGCCCCCAGAGGTTCGGATCGCTGGCCCGCGCGCGCGCGTAGCAGCCAACGAGGCTGGGCATGAGCGCGTCGAGCGCCGCGCTGTCGCTAGCCGAGAGCCGCGGCGCCGTAGCTTGCTGGGGCGCACGAGGCGGCACTGGCGCATGCCCCGGCCACTCCTTGACGCTGAGCTCGATGTCCAGCTTCTTTCCCGCGCCGGGGCTAAAATCCAAGGCTTTCGCGCGCTCCAGCACACAGCGGCCGTAATCGCGCTCGGAACCACCGCCCAAGCTCCGCGCTCCGAGCACCTTGCCGCGCGCACCCAGGGTGAGCCGCACTTTCGCCGACCGTTCGGACTTGCTCGCCAAGCGTTGTGCTTGCTCGAAGCACGAGCGCATGGGCCAGTACCCGCTGCTGCGCGCGACTCGCAAGAGCTGCTTGGTGGTGCCCTTCGGGGCGCGTGACAGCAGCGACACATCGATCACCACGCGCGTGCCGGGGTGATAACCCGCTAGGTTGGCGGGGTGCGCCGGCTCGGAGCTACCACCGAGCGCCCACAGCAAGAGCTCGTCATCGCGAGCCAGCGTCATCATCTCGGTCGCCAGCCGCGCATGGCCGAGCGCCGAATAGGGCGCTTCGATGCTGACTGGCGGCGCCTCGTTCGCAGCGCTGAGTGGTGGTGGGG
>JBEHXA010000434.1:0-6648 GCA_048498935.1 Myxococcota bacterium | reverse complement strand
GACCCGAACCAGCGATCCAGCCCCTCCCGAACCTGGTTCGGGTCCACCTTTGATGCCGAGCTCGGGTTGTTCGAAACGGAACCCCAGCTCCTGGGTACCGAGCACACGTGGGCTCGTGTGCAGCAAGATGAACGCGTCGCTTCTGGCGATGAGCTCGACTTCGAGGGACAAGTCTGCTCGAGCGCCAATGCGCACGTCACCCGACACTTGCGTGCTGGTGGCGACCACGTTTTCTCGAATGAAGTAGCCAGTCGCGACACGCTCCCCGTATCGCCACAGCGCAAAGACTTGCGGCCGTTCACGTACACTGCTCGTCGCGCGCTTCAGCTCCAGCTCGTGCGTCCGCCCGCCCAGGCTGCGTACCCGAACGTTCGTTCCGCCAACCTGGACGGGCTTCGACGCGCCCTCGCGCGGTACCACGACGATCGCGCTCCCGAGTGCAGACGCGACTTCGAGCAATACCGGGTGCATGTTGCGAGCAAGAATTGCGTCTTTGGTCTTGGGTCGCACTTGCCCCAGCGAAAACGACAGCTCGTCGCCGTTCAAGTTCGCATCGATCTGAATCCAGCCGACTTGCGGCATTTCCGGCAACAGCTGCGTCGCTTGGACGAAGACGGCCGCCGAGGGAGCCGCGTCCGCCATGCTGGCGCTGCCGCGCCCCTGAGCGTCGGCCGCGAACAGCACGCTCCAAAAAACCGGAAGGTCGCGCGCCGCTTGCGGCAAGCGCGGCAACGCCGCTATGGCCCAAGCCGCTACGTGGCCCGCGCGCTCGGCATCGTTGAGCAGCGTGCCGAGCACCCCCTCGAGCGTGCCGGCCACTTCACCACCCGTGAGCGCCTCGAAGGTCAGCTCTTCTTCGAGTTGGAGCAGTCGCGGCGCACCCACGTGCACCCGCTCGATCACCTCGCGAGCACGAGCCGCATCCTCCCCCAGCTCGCTGCGGAGCTCGACCAGGGCCTCCGAGCTCAGCCGAATACCGGTGGCGGCCCGCAGCTCCACCGCGCCGCTCCACCACAAATCGGCTTCAGCAGCGGCGTCCGTGCCGTCCATCAGCTCGACCCGCAGGGCGCGGAGCAGCTCCGGCTCGACGCGCGCCGCGAGCGACGCCAAGCGCGCCAAGCGCAGCGCGTCCGGGTTCTGGTCGCGCAAGCGCGCGAGCGCGCGCATCATCGTCGCGCCCTCGCCTTCACCAGCGCGCTGCGCACGTCTGCCAGCGAAGTGCGCCTGTCCCACGGGACGAGGCAGAGCCGCTCAGCAAGTGGCGCCGGCCAACGCACGCTCGGATACGGCACGAACACGATCAGCTGGCTTGCGGAATCGCTCAGCTCGCGCAAAAGCTCCAGCCAGTGCTCGAACAAGTCCGACACGGGCGCGCCGCTTGGAGCGATGCCCAAGTCCGTGATGGCCAGTACCGCGGTGCCGGGCCTCGGCGGCGCCGGAGCACCTTCTTCGCCGTCGTCCAGCTCGACGGCGGCGGAACGCGGCGTTTGCCAGAAGGGTACGACCTCCGCCCGATCGCGGCACGCCACCGCGCAAATACGCGCCGCAAAATCAGTGGCGTCTCGCAAAAACGGCGTCATGCCGGTGCCGCGGTCGACTAGCACCCTCGTCCAAGGCGCTACGCCCCAGTAGCTCGAGCGTGGCAACGTTCGAAGCGGAGCGCGTCGCGCCAGGAGCTCACTCACACGTGGTAGATCGAGCGGACCGGTTGGCACGCGCCGGGCCAGGGCCGCCGAGACCACCGCCCGCGTCGCCACCGGTCGCAGCAGCGGCTCGAAGGCCAGCTCACGAGCGACCGTTTTCTCAGCACCTTGAAAATCCAGCGATTTCAACTGGCGCGCGGCGACCGGCGTTTCGCTCACGCTGAACAGCTCGAGCCGCGCGCCCGCCAGCGCATCGGTCTTGAGAGAGGGAGCAGGTGCCTTCGCTTCGGGTACCGGCGGTGGACGTGAGATTGAGGGGCGCGGCGTGCTGAGCACGGCCGCAGGCGGGGGCGAGAACGCCGAGGTGACATTGCTGGGCTTTGCCTCGGCGGCCCAAGTGACGCCCAGCAGCTTTGCGATTCGAGCGGCGGTCGGACCGTCCGGTCGCAGTCGCCCGAGCGCCGAGATCAGCGCCGCCACGTCGCCCGACGTGCCCATCTACTGGCTCCGCTTGCTCGCGGCAGCGCCGTCGGCATTCTCTTTCGGGAGAGCGGGTTTGCCAGGCTCTTTCCACAGCGCGACCGTGAGAATGCGCTGCCAGTCAGCGTCGCTCGCTTTCGTGATCTTGAGGCGCTGGCAAGCACGCAAGGCGTCGATCAGCTCCGCGGTGCTGGGTTGACGCAGCTTGCGTTCATCGGCACTCGCCCTCATTTGTTCGAACAACGTGACGACGCTTTCGAGCAACGCATCGTCGATTTGCCCCTTCGCAAAGTGGCGCCTGGCGATGTTCGTCATACGGTCTTGACGATCGTCGTCGCTGAGCTCGATACGGTGCGTGATGCAGCGCCGCAAGAAAGCCGGCGGCAAGTCGCGCTCTCCGTTCGTGGACATCACGACCAGCACTTCGATATTGTCGGGAGCCTTCACGGGCGTGCTCGTTTCCGAGACCGTAAAGGTCTTCTGGTCGAGCACGACCAGCAAGTCGTTTGGCACGTCGGGGTCAGCCTTGTCGATCTCGTCCAACAGCACGACCGCATGTTCACCAGCGTCACCCCAAGCGCGCTTTTCGAACGGTTTCCCGTGCTGAGCAGCGCTCTCCGGCTCGAACGCGCGCCACAGCACGCCCGGCTGAACGAAGGAGGCCACCGGCTTTTTCGCGCCATCATTGGTGTTGGCATCCGCCAGGCGCCCCACGGCGTCGAAGGTCCATTGCAGGTCTTGTCCTTGAGTCCGGGAGGTCACTACGCTCGGGTAGAAACGGCGCTTGAGCTTCCACGCCACGTCTGCCGCCAGCGTCGACTTACCGCTGCCCGGGTCGCCGCTGAGCAGCAAGGGTCGCCCGGTAGCCAGCGCGACATTGACCGCTAGCTCGAGCGCATCGTCGTAATAGTAAGCGACGC
The DNA here is from genome assembly GCA_048498935.1 of Myxococcota bacterium. GTDB lineage: Bacteria > Myxococcota_A > Polyangia > Polyangiales > Polyangiaceae > PMG-095. The sequence continues at coordinate 3,605 of JBEHXA010000434.1, read as the reverse complement.
CTCCCTCCGGCTTGCCGCGCTCCTTCTCGAGCTTCTTCCAGTCGAATAGCTTTTCGTAGCTCATGGGTGCTTTCTCGTCGCCTCACGCAAATACTTGGGCCAGGTAATCCAGGTGTTGCTCGAGCTCTTCAGCCCGCTCTTTCATTTCTTTCGGTTCAGGAGCGGGCTCGATGATCACCGCGTCCGCGTACTCGCTGGCGATCCGCGGCGGAGTGGGAGAGTCGACCAGCAAGACCAGTCGCACTTTCTCGTAGCCGCTGCCGCGCGCTCGAAGGCTGTCGATCGCCGTGCGTGGTGGCACGCCTGAGAGCAGCGCAACGATGGGAAGCTTGGCGTGGAAGTGCTTTTTCAGGAGCTCGGCTGCCTGGGCATGCCCTTGCTTGTTCAGCAGCGGGTGGGCCAAAACCTCGGCGTCGAAGGCGTCGAGCCATTCCTGATCGGTCAACGCCGAGCTGCTGACGTGCAAGAGCCGGCTGAAGGTACCGGGTACCGGCGCCCCGAGACAGCTGGCCCGGTGGACGTAGCTCTCGGCGACGTCGGGGTGTTTGGCGTTGAGCACCACCAGCAGGTTCTTGGTGAGCGCGTTGGCGAGCGCGCTCACGGCTTCGGTCGGAATCCAAACGCGACCGGCCAGCTTCAACAACTCCTCGGCGTTATTGCGCGCGTTGGTCGACCAGTGGGCTCGGTATGGCCCCTCGATGACGGTGAGCGCATCTAGCGTTGGCCCCACCCCGCCCATCATGGCGACCGCGCAGCGCTTGACGAGCCGACCAGGTCCGAAGGTGGCCTTCACGTCCGACTCCGAACCAGCCAAATCGAGCTTGACCGCGACCGACGGCAGGAACGATTCAAAGCGAGTGATGTGGTCTTGCGTGTCGCGCGCGTAAGGCGCTTCGGCGCACAGCACGTGAGGCGGGGGGCCCTTGACCTTTTCGATAGGCAGCACGAACAGCGTGTCCCCCGGCTTGTCGTCGTCCGATTGAACGATGACTCCGACGACGTGCCCATCGACCAAGCACGGGCTACCCGAAAGCCCCGCGACCAAGTCTTTGGTCGACGTGATGCGAACTTGGAACAGCACCGACGGCTGTGTCAGCACTTCGCCGCCGTACGCCTTGCCGGCAACGGTTGCTGCTTGCGAGTAGCCGAAGGTTTCCCAACCGAGCTCGCTCTCCGCCGGAAGCGGGAAGCCACGGAACGGCGTCGCCAGCGGCACGCGGCTGCCAGCCGGAAGCCGTAGGATCGCCCAGTCGAGGTCGCCGTCGAATTGGTCGGGATCGGCCCAGGCTTTATGCACGATCACCGGGCCACCGCCGCCGAAGCGAAGCTCGATGTCTCCACTCGCCGGAGTGTTCTTGCTAGCCGAAGATCGTACTACGTGCGCTGCCGTCAAGACCGCGTCGTCGGCGATCAAGAAGCCAGTGCCCCGCGTCTTCGTCGCGCTCACGTAGATTCGACAAATCGCCCGTTGCTGCCCTTCGGTGATCACCGCCGCGCGAGCATACACCATCGCTTCATCGCCATTGTCACGCCAACTGCGGGCGTACTAAGGTCCGGAAAAATCACCTATGCGGGCTAGACCCAGTTGGTTGGTTTTGGGGGCGCTGATCTGTGCCTGGCATCGAGTGGCTCACGCACAGCTAGTAGAGCCGCTCACGCAACCGTCGATCGAGCTCAGTAACAAGTGGGACGCCGAGCCCGTCGACGTCCCGCTGAGTCCCCTCGACAAGGCGAAGCTGACCGAAGCCAAGGTGCAGCGCGTCGACGTAGGCGACCGACAGCAGCCCGCGCTATTGCCGGGCTTTGAAGCGAAACTCGCCGGCACGCGGCTGAAAGTCACGACTCATTTCTACACCGTGCGTGCTCCGCGCAGCTACAAGGTGTGGGTCGAGCTGCTGGGGACCGTAACGCCGACCCAGGGCGATGCAACGCCTGCCAAGCAACTCGTGGCCCTCGAGCTCGTGCTTCCACCTGCAACGCTGGAGCCGCTGCAGCCGTTCGTCATCAGTCACGAGCAATGGCCCTGGGGCTGCTCAACGGGGGCCGAGCCCGAGCTCAATCTCCCCTTACATGAAACGAGCGGGGTCACCTCGCTCAGCCGGCTCACCATGCGGCAAGCGCACCCGGTCCTCAACGGCGACGCACAGGTTGCGACCAGGCTCGTCTCCTTGTTACCCCCCACGGAATTGGGCGCCGGAGGCCACAAGCTCGTGACCTTCAAGGCGGAGGGGCTGCAAGTGGGCACCACCAAGGGCAACCTGCTGATCAGCGGCGATCAACTGAGCAACGTCGTGCAGGTGCCATTCGAGATCCGGACCAAGGTCTTCGATTGGCTAATCGTCCCCTGGTATTTGCTGTTCGGCTTCATCGGTTGGCTGGTGCGCCATCGCTTGCAAGAAGCGGGGGCGCGCGCCGAGCTGCGCGTGCAGGGCGCGGCTTTGCTCAAGCGCGCCGATGCCGACGTTGAAGAGCTACTCGACGACAAGCTCCTGGCAGAGCTTCGAAAGGCGCGCGCGGCGCTGGAGGATGCGTTGGAGCAACCGGACAACCAGGCGCTCTCCAGCGCGGTGGCCGCGCTTCAGAAGGTGCTCGAACAAGTCGACAAGAAGCGCGCCGAGGAGCTCGACCAACTCCTGACCAGCTTTGCTCAACGCGACGAGGCCCTGGAACAACGCTTCGACCTGCCGGTAGGCTTGAGGCTGGACGTGCCTCGGGCACTCCTGGCCAAGGCCAAGCGGCTGCTGCTCGAGGGCAAGCCGCGTGAAGCGCGTGAGCTGTTCCAGCGCCAAGAAAAGGCCGTCGACGATTTGGGCGGCCTACTCAACAACTGGAGTCAAGACCTGCGCAACGGCCTAAAGCCGTTCGCGCAGTCGAGCCCGAACACCCTCAACATTCCGGAGGCGGCGCGAGCCCAGACCGAAGAGCTGCTCAAGGCGTTGGACGGCGCGCTCGCAAGAGCCGAATACGATGGCGCCAAGGCGCCGCCGCTGCGCGAGTACCTGGCCAACGTGCACGACGCGAACCTGGCGCTGCGGCGCTTTTTCGCATTGGTTCGCGCGGCGTGCGCCGACGAGCTCAAAGCAGCCGCCAGCATGCTCGAGGGCGAGCAGCTCGCGGCAGTCCAGGCAGCTCAAGCCAAGCTGCCCACCGACTCGGCGGACGGGACGCCGTCGCAGCTCGCTGAGTTGGTCACGGCCTTGCGCGCGGGCGCGGCAGCGGTGGAAGCCATGCTTGACTCGAGCGAAGCTAGAGACCTGCTGAACGAAGGCAAGCTGGCGCAGGCCGTAGCCACGCAGCAGGGCAAGCAGCAGCGCGCGCTGATCTCTGCAACGCCGTCAAGCCGTGCGCCAACCCCCGCTCCTCTCGGTGTTCCACAAGTCGGAGCGGCCGCAGCGCCTCAAGTCGTGGTGATGCGCGCTCCCGCGCCGCCTCAAGCGCTGCTACCGCCGGCGCAAGCGCTGAGCGATCTCAAGACCATCCAGCTCACGCGCAGCTTGGTGTCTGCCAGCATCCTCTCGGTGGTGGCGTGGATGGCCTATCGGCAAACGTGGCTCGGTTCGATCAGCGATTTCGCGGGCGTCGCAGCGATCGCGTTTTTCACCGAC
>JBEHXA010000433.1:0-6716 GCA_048498935.1 Myxococcota bacterium | reverse complement strand
GGTGGCTCGAGCCTCCAGCCAGCGATGCACGCGCTCGAGCCACCGCTCGGCGGCACGCCGGCAATCGGAGCCTTCCGCCGACACCGGTAGCTCGACGCCCAATGTCATCGGCAGTTTCGAAGCGCGCTCGGCGTCGAGCGCGTAGGTCAGTCGATAGACTAGCCGCGTTTCTCCGCATGAGCCGACCGTGAAAGGCGCGCGATCCGGGCGATTCACGACGCCCGCGAGCGCGAATCGCGCCTGCGGGAGCCGAAGGAAGCGCTTGTCGAACAGCCGATGTGAAAATCGCGCTACGTCGACACCGGCGAGCGCGTCGCGCGCCGCTGCCTGCGAAATTTCTTGCTCGAGCTTTGCCACCACCGTTGCAAACGCGGGCAGGCGCGAGAGCTCAGCGTTGCTGACCGCTCCGGCGGTGCCGCCGAGCACTTCGCCGAGCGCAAGGCCCGCGCGCTCGAGCTCCACCAACGTGGTTGGGTCCGTGATGAGCAGCGTGGGGTCCGACGCCGCAGCCGGGACAACCGGGCCCGGGGCATGCGGAGCCGCAGAGGCGAGGGGAGCGCGTGGTTCTGCAGGCGGCCGCGCCGGCACTGGCTCCCCCAGGCGCGGCGCGCAAGCCGCGACTACGATGCTCAGGGTCGCCGCAGTACGTTTCAAGCCTCCGAGCGTAACAGCGGGCGGAGGCCCTGGCCTAGGCCTGGCGCAGATCAGCGCTCCGCGAGCAGCTCGTAGTGCTCGACGAAGGCGCGCGCGGCGTGCGGCAGGTTCGCGTGCCAATCTAGGCCGGCGTTGCCGTCGGCGCCGTCGGTCACGAACTTTACCGCGCTGAACTCGGCGCCTTCGAGGTGGCAAACCTTGGCGAGCGCGTAGCCTTCCATGTCGATGACGTCGCAGTCGACGACGGGGCGCCCCGTTTCGAAGCGATCGCCGGTGCCGCAAATGCCCTCGGGCAGATCGCTGAAGAGGCGCGGAAACTCGAGCATGACCGGCACCTCTTCGAACGGCGTCGTGCCAATCGGGAAGCCGAGACCGGACACGTCCATATCGCGCTGCACGAAGCGGTGGCAGGCGACGACGCTGCCGGCTGGCAGCTTGGGGCTACCGACCGTGCCGAAGTTCACCACGCGCGGCACGCTGCCGGTGCGCGCTCGATGCTCGGTCAAAGCGCGAGCCAAGCGGTAGGCAGCGTTCACCTTGCCCAGGCCGGTGTAGAGCACCGGCACGTTGCGGGCCGCGAACAGGCCCTGGCTCTCGATCTCGAGCGCCATCACCACCAGCACGGGCGTCGTCATGAGCGGAGCCTACAGCGCGTAGGCGGAGGGCAATAGGCCGCGCTTGACCAGCACGCCGATGATGATCTGCGCCGCCTCTTCCGGATCGTTCGTATCGAGCGAGACGACGGCATCGGGCGCCTTGGGCGCCTCTTCGCTCGGCTGCGGATGACCCGGACCGTAGGCGCCGCGTTGGTCACGGCGCTTACGCACGTCGAGCGTCGTTTTCACGTGAATCTCCACGAAGCGCTCGGGCCCCACCGCGTCGCGAATGGCCAGGCGATCCGCGACCAGGGGCGAGGCGTAGGCGAAGATCGGGATGATGCCAGCGTCGGTGCAGCGCCGGGCGAGCTCCGGCGTCTGCGCCGGGCTCGAGCCGTCGGGGCGTACGCCGGCGGACAGGCCGTCGTCGGGGTCGATCACGTAAGCGAGGCGCTTCTGGTCGAACAAACGACGCTCGAGCGCGAACGCGATGGCAGTCTTGCCGGACGCCGGCAAACCGGTGAGCCACACCGTGGCGCCCTTTTGACCGAGACGCTCGCTGCGCTCGTCCGGGCTGACCTGCGAGCGCGGTCGCAGCGAGCTCGGGCCGCCGTCGGCCTCTTCTTCTTTAGCGGGCGCGTCGGGCAAGATCATGCCAGCCGCGACCGTGTTGTTCGACAGCGAGTCGATCAGAATGAACGCGCCGGTGACGCGGTTCTGCTTGTACGGGTCGAAGTACAGCGGGCGACGGCACGAGATGGTCACGCGACCGATGTCGTTCAGCTCCAGGCGAGCTGCCTCGCTGTGCTTGAGCGTCTCGAGGTCCACCGTGAAGGCGACGTCCTCCACCTCGGCGCGCACCACCTGCGTGGTGTGCTTCAAGAGGTAGCTCTTTTGGCGGTCGAGCGGGCGCTCGCTCAACCACACCATCATGGCGTCGAAGCGATGGTCGACGCGCGGTAGGTTGTCCGGCAGCACCAGCATGTCGCCGCGGCTGATGTCGATCTCGTCGGCGAGCTTGAGCGTGACCGCCATGCCGCCGTGCGCTTGCGGGATCTCACCTTCGAAGGTGTCGATCGCGACCACCTTGCTGGTCTTGCGCGAGGGCAAGGACATCACGGTCTGGCCGGCCTTGATGATGCCGGAGGCGATGCTGCCGGAGAACCCGCGGTAGTTCAGGTCCGGGCGCATCACGTACTGCACCGGGAAGCGGAAATCCTCGTAGTTGACGTCGCTCGCGATCGGCACCTCTTCCAGGTGCTCGAGCAGCGTGCCGCCGTCGTAAAACGGCGTGGAAGGGCTGGGGTGCACGACGTTGTCGCCCAGCTTGGCGCTGATCGGGATGAACTTGATGCCCTTGAAGCCGAGCTTCTGGCAAAAGTCGCCGAACTCCGCCTTGATCGCGTCGAACGGCTCCTGCTTGTAGTCGACGAGGTCCATCTTGTTGATGCACACCGCGATGTGCGGGATGCCCAAGAGGGACGCGATGTAAGCGTGGCGGCGCGACTGCGGTAGCACGCCCAGGCGCGCGTCGATCAAGATGATGGCGACGTTGGCGGTCGACGCGCCGGTCGCCATGTTGCGCGTGTACTGCACGTGCCCAGGCGTGTCGGCGATGATGAACTTGCGCTTCGCGGTCGAGAAGTAGCGGTACGCGACGTCGATCGTGATGCCCTGCTCGCGCTCCGCCTTCAGACCGTCGGTGAACAGCGAGAAGTCGATCTCCATGCCGGCGCGCCCGGACGCGCGCTTCACGGCCGACAGTTGATCTTCGTAGATGCCGTGCGTGTCGTGCAGCAAGCGTCCGATCAACGTCGACTTGCCGTCGTCCACCGACCCCACCGAAACGAAGCGCAAAAGCTCCTTCTTCTGGTGCTGGTCCAAGTACCCGAGAATGTCTTTGCTAATTAACTCTTGCTCACTCATGGCTACTGCAAGCTCTAGGCGGGACGAGATTTCACAGGGAGGACGGGAGGACGGTAGCCAGTGGCCTGGATGCCAGCAGGCTCGGCAAGGCTCATCAGAAGTAGCCTTCGCGCTTTTTGGTTTCCATCGAGCCTTCTTCGTCGAAGTCGATGAGGCGGCCCTGGCGCTCGCTGTACTTGGTCAGCAGCATTTCGCGGATGATGTCGGGCAGCGTGGCGGCGTGCGATTTTAGCGCGCCGGTGAGCGGGTAGCAGCCGAGGGTGCGGAAACGCACCATTTCCATGCGCGGCTTCTCGCCCGGGTTGAGCGGGATACGGTCGTCGTCGACCATGAGCAGCGTGCCGTTGCGCTCGACCACCGGACGCTCTGCCGCGAAGTAGAGCGGCACGATCTGAATCTTCTCCAAGTAGATGTAGAGCCAGATGTCGAGCTCGGTCCAGTTGGACAGCGGGAACGCTCGGATCGTCTCACCCTTGGTGAGCTTGCCGTTGTACAGGTTCCACAGCTCGGGGCGCTGGTTCTTCGGGTCCCATTGACCGTAACGATCGCGGAACGAGTAGATACGCTCCTTCGCGCGAGACTTCTCTTCGTCGCGGCGCGCGCCGCCGAATGCAGCGTCGTAACCGCCGTTGGCAAGCGCTTGCAGCAGCGCCTGCGTCTTCATGATCTGCGTGTACTTGTTGCTGCCGTGGTCGAACGGATTGATGCCGTCGGCCTTGCCCTGCTGGTTGGTGTGCACGAGCAGGTCGAGGCCGTGCTCTTTGGTGAAGCGATCGCGGAACGCGATCATTTCTTTGAACTTCCAGGTCGTGTCGATGTGCAGCAGCGGGAACGGCAGCTTGCCGGGGTAGAAGGCCTTGCGGGCCAGGTGCGTCATCACCGCCGAGTCTTTGCCGATCGAGTAGAGCATCACCGGGTTGTCGAACTCGGAGGCGACCTCTCGCAGAATGTGGATGCTCTCGGCCTCGAGCTGGCGCAGATGACTGAGCCGAAGCTCCAGTGCTTCGGCAGGCTGATGCGTGGAAACGGTCGGGGCGGCCTGCATGGGGGTGGAGGGATTTAGCACCAGTTCAATCGGGATTAAGTACAATCACCTATCCGATTGAAATTGCTTGTATTTATCCCCTAGCGAGGTAGCTGGGCGCAGTGAATCGCTGGTTCGACCCCTTCCGAGATGGTCACGAAGTCAGCGTCGTCCCCCGCTAGCCCGATGGCCTCACCCTGGCGTTCGCGTGGGCTCGGTAGGCGCAGTGGTGCTCGGCTGAGCGCGCTCCACACGGACTCGGCCGGCCCGCGCTTGAACTCGAACACCGAATCGTAGGTCCGAATCAGGATGACGCTGCCGTCGCGCGAGATGCTGGCACTAGTCGGCATCGTGCTGCCGGGTAGTGTCCCGCTGCCGAACTGCAGCGTGCCGAGCAAGCTCAGCTTTCCGCCGCCCGCGTTCAACATGGCAGCGCTTGCTCCCAGCACCTGCGAGTGACCGTCGTGCTGCTTGGAGACCATGTAGAAATCGCCGGTGCGTGGATCGACGAAGAACGCCTCCACGTCGCGCGCGCCGTCCGGGAAGGTGAATACGATCGGGAAGGTATCGCTGACCTTCACCTTCACGCCGCGCGCCTCGCGGCTGATCACCGGCTCAGGCATCCGGTAGAGCACTGCCTTGAGCCGCGGGATGCCGAGACCCATGGAGGCGAAGTTGTTGCCGGTGTCGCCGAGGTATAGGTAGGTGGTGCCGCCCGGGCCAGGACCGTTGGCGATGTCCTCGGCGTCGATCAAGATCGGCACGTTTTCGAGGCTCAGCTCCGCGAGCAAGACGCCAGTGGCGTCGAGCGCAAAAAAGCGCGGCGAATCGCCGGAGTCGTTGTGTACGAAGAAGACGCCGGGTGTGGAGCGGCTTTCGACCACGCCCGAGATCTCGTTCAGCTCATGGCTCTGCACACGGCCGATCACGGTCGGCTCGGCGCCGCAGCCGGAGAGCCCGGGAGCTGCTTCGGGGTGGTAGAGCGTCGCGCTAGCGGCTGTGGGCGTGCTTGCTGCCGTCGGCGAGCTAGCTGCGCACCCCAGGCTCGCGAGCGCTAACAACGTAGGCCACCCCAGCAGCAAAGAGATTCGGTGCATGGCTCAGAAGCGTGCTTGCCAGCCGGAGAGCGCCCCCTGAATGGCGGAGGCCGGCACTTCCACCTGGGCATAACGGCGTACCTGCTCGAGGTACTGCTCGCGCGAGACTTCATACGCGCCGAGCGAGCGCAGGTGGTCGGTCACGAACTGCACGTCGAAGACCTGGATGCCGGCACCATACATCGCGTCGATCGCCACCGCGAGCGCGACCTTGGAAGCGTTGGTGACGACATGAAACATGCTCTCCGCCGCGAACAGCGCGCCGCGCCGCACGCCGTAGAGGCCTCCGACGAGCTCCGAGCCTTGCCAGACTTCGATGCTGTGGGCATGCCCGAGCTGATGGAGCTCGGTATAGGCGTCGACCATCTCCGGCAGAATCCAGGTGCCCCCCTCGCGGTTCGCGCCGCAAGCGTGGATAACCTCCACGAACGCGCGATCCATACTGACCTCGAAGCGGCCGCTGCGCAGCACGCGCCGGAGTGAGCGCGACACGTGCAGCCCGCGGCGATCCATCAGCGCCCGCGGGTTCGGGCTCCACCACAGCGGCGGGACCCCGGCGCTGTACCAGGGAAAGATGCCCGACTCGTAAGCGAACAGCAGGCGCGCGGGCGAGAGGTCGCCCCCGACCGCGAGCAGACCCTCGTCGTCCGACTCACTCGGATCCGGAAAGGACAGAGGGCTGCCTGGACCGAGGAAGGTCAGGCGGCGATTGCCGCGCATCGTCCTAGATTAGCGGAACTAGCAGGCGCGATGGGTGGTCGCCGGAAAGATTTTTCCGGGGTTCAGCAGGCCTTCGGGATCGAAGACGCGCTTCAGGTCCTTCTGCAGGTCAATCAGCTCGGCTGACTGCTCGAGCGGCAGGTAAGGTGCCTTGAGCACGCCGATGCCGTGCTCGCCGCTGAGCGTGCCTCGCAGGGCGACGACGCGCTCGAACAGGGCCGTGATCGCGCGCTCGACCGCTGGTACTTCGTGGTCCTCGTTCCAGAGAAAGTTCACATGCAGGTTGCCGTCGCCGGCGTGACCGTAGGTGAGGGTCCGCACCCCGGTGCGTTCGCTCACTTCGCGCACGAAATCGAGCAGGGCGCCGATCTGCTGGCGGGGCACGACTACGTCTTCGCTCAGCTTTTTCTTGGTCAGCTTGCGCACGGCGTGGCTCATCTCGCGGCGCGCGGCCCAGAGCCGCTCGCGCTGGGCGGGGTCTTGGGCGACCAGCACTTCTAGGGCCTTGACGTCGTCGCACACGTTGGAGATGCGCTCGGCTTGCTTTTCGACCGAGCTCTCGTCGCCGTCGACCTCCATCAGCAGCATGGCACCGGCCGCCTTGTCGATGGGGTTACCGGCCTGGCGCATCGCCTCGAGCGTCGAGGCGTCGAGCAGCTCGATACAGCGCGGCGAGATGCCGGCGGAGATGATGTCCTG
>JBEHXA010000432.1:0-6742 GCA_048498935.1 Myxococcota bacterium | reverse complement strand
GGGGCGACCCATGTTCGAGCCCGCCTTCGCGTTCGCGCAGCTGGTCGTGTCCGCGATGGGCGTGCAAGAGCCAGCCCGCCAGCGACAGCGGCAGCACGAAGCGCTCGGCGCGCAGATCGAACGCAGCGCGCGCGACCAACACCTGACAAAACGGGATGGCTTCGCACAGGAAGCGCGCGCCGCCGCCGGGGTAGTTGCCGTCGAAGTAGAACGGCACGTAGGCGAGTGCTTGAAGCAGCACCGCAACCGCGGCCAGACCGAGCGGCGCGCGTGCATGGCGACGCACTGCGTAGGCGGCGGCCAGGGTGAGCGGCACCGCGTTGGTGGCGTCGATCGTGAACAGGCCGAGATGCACCAATAGGTTGCGTGCGGCCGCGCGAAGCCCGTAACCGTCGGGTAAGAAGCGCGCGACGAAATCGCCGTGCTCGTAGCGGCAACCGACTCCGGCGCCGAAGCCGTAGCGAAAGCAGCCCTGCGGAGCGTCGGCGGCCGCGTAGTAGGCGAGCTGTGTCGAGCCCAGCCAGCTGCCGGTGAGCGCGTGTTGATGCGCGAGCAGAAAAAGCACGCCAGGCACGAGGCCAACGGCCAGCTCGAGCAGCGCTCGAGGGCGCGCGGGCCGAAGCGCTAGCAGGCACACGGCGAGGCTGGCAGCCGCGCTCACGGGTCGCGTCGCGATCAGGGCTCCCAAACAGAGGCCGGAAGCCAGGCGTCCCAGGCGCAGGTCTCGGCGCAGGGCCAGCCCGAGCGCGAGGCAGGCGAGCAGCGCCGCCAGCCCGTGCGACATGGTGTCGGCCGTATGATAGCGGAGCGCGGCGCAGCAGGTTGACAGGGCAGCTGAGAGCCACGCGACGCGCGAGTCTTGGCCCAGCGCGCGCGCCAAGAAGAACGTGGCAGCGACGAGCAAGCCGCCGAGCAGCGGCCCGACCAGCAGCGGCGCCCCCGCCAACATGCCGAGCGCCAGCAGCAGCGGGTAACCCGGCGGAAAGAGCACCCCCAAGCGCTGGCCTTCGCTCGTCGCCAGCAGGAATCGACCGCGCCACGCAGCGCTCGGATCGGGAGCAGCGAACGTGAACGAGCCGTTCGCGAAGCTCCTGGCCTCGAGCCAGTAGCTGGTGGCGTCGATGATGCGCGGCCCGCCGCGCAGGTAGTACACCACGTACGCGTACGAGAGCGCACCGGCGAGCAAACAAAGCGCGGCGAGCCAGAGCGATCGCCGCATGCGCCTACTCGGGCTGCACTGCCCAAACGTGGAAAAACACGTGCTCGGCGCCGTCCGTCACGAGCCGCAGCGGCAGCTTGCTCACGCCCGGCGTGCCCAGCTCGATGCGAGCCTCCAGCCAACCATCGCGCGCGGGAAGCTCGACCTGCTTGGAGACGTCCGGGTCGCCCTCCACGCGCAGCCGGAGCGTTTCGGTCGGGGCAGCGCGCACGATCAACGTGACGGGTCGCGTCGGGTCGAGCCCGCTCAGTGTGAAGCTCTCGCGCACCCCAGCGGGTACGATGCGTCCGGCATCCCACAAATCTTCACGCGGGGTGGCCGGGTTCGGGAGCATCTTCATCAGCACGAAGCCGATCTGCCCGTTCGACAGCGCGTAGCCGTGCGCGTGTTCGCTCACCAGATCGGCCATGTCGATGCCGTCGCGGCGGCGTTCACCGGGCGCGAGCGTGATCGGCTGTTCGCTGTGGTCGAGCGACTCCCAGCGCGGTCGGTACAGCACCTTGCTCGCCCCGCCGCAGATCACGTTGCCACGCACCGGTACCTCGCCGATGCGCTTGCCGAACCAGAGCGGAAAATCGCCCCACCAGCCCGGGTAAATGGCGAGCAGATCCGGCCGATCAGCGCCGCGCAGGCGCTCGATCAGCTCGATGCCGGCGCCGATGTGCTGGCGCGTGGCGCGCGCGAACGGGAGGCCGTGAAAACCCCCGAGCCCGATGATATCGAGCGCCGGCAGGTCGGACACGTACGGGATCGCGCCGGCGTCACCGACCAGCACGCGCCCGGGCTGGGGGTGAAGCTGGTCTCTCAGGATGCGCCCGGTGCGCACGTGTTGGTCGTAGATGTTGCGCGAAGCGCGACCGAAGAACCAGAGCTGCTCGGTGAAGCGAGGCAGCTGCCGCCACATGAACACGCTCGAGAGCAGCACGCCAGCCAGCGCCGGTGCCAACGTGACCCAGCGGCCGCGCCGCGCCTGCGCGAAAGCTGCGCCGAGGCCGAGCGCCGCCGAGCAGAGCAGCCACGCGACCGCCGGCATCGTGTAGCGCTCGTTTTGCCAGCGCACCTGCCCGTTGAAGGCGACGATGCCGATCCAGCTCAACATCGAGAGCCACAGCACGATACCAATTCGGCGCGTGGGCTTGGCTACCAGGGCGTAGGCAGCGATCACCCAGGCGAACCAGCCCACCACCGCCACGTCCGTGAAGTGGTACTGCGTGACGCGCAGCACCTGGTACTTGAAGTGAAACCACCAGGCATCGATCACCTGGTCGCGCGTCAAATAGGGGTGATGGGCCTCGAGCTTGACGAGCGCGCCGGCCGCGGTCGAATCCCCCGTCAACATGCGGTTCGCGACAGCGTGCGCGACGAGCAGGCAGCAGGCAGGAGCCAAAATCGCCGCTGCCATCGTGATCAGGGTGAGGGGCTTGCGGCGCCGAAAGTCCCACAGCGCAGTGACTGCGAGCACACCGAGTGCGCCGATTCCTTCTGGTCGTGTCGAGCAGACGAGCAGCCCCGCGGCACCGAGCAGTGCTGCCGCACCCAGCGCCGAACCCTCATCGCTCGCTTTGCGTCGCAGGTCGTCCCACGCCACCACCGCGAGTGACCACAGGCCGAGCAGCAGCGCGACCTCCATGCCGCTCCACAGGGACCAGTCGAGCGCGCCCACACACAGCAAGACGGGGGGCAGCAAGTAGCTGGTTGGCGTCGGCAGGTTGCGGAAGAGTCGACGCAGCGCCAGCAGTGAGCCGAAGACGCACACGCAGGCGAGCACCGCTGCCCAGCGCATCAGGTTCAGACCCGTGAAGCCCAGCCAGATGCCTGGAACGAGCAAGAACGGATAGAGCAGGCTGGTGCCGCCGCTCGAGTAGCCCGCGCCTGGGGACCATTCGAAGGGGTGGCCGCGCGAGGCTTGGCGCGCGAAATCGAAATGAATGAAGACGTCGTCGAGCGGCGCCGACCAGGGCCCGATCGCACCCTGGCGAGCAGCGTCGAAGGCCGCGGGATCATGGAAGAGATCCGCAAACGTGGTTTGCAGTCGCAGCGAAGAGTAAAAAAGGCAGGCCGAGAGCAAAGTCCACAGCGCTGCCCAAAGGGCGTAGGCGGTCGGCTCGAGCGGCGCGAGCCGGAGCACGCGCTGGCGCATGCGGTGGAAGAGCGTATCGGTCACGTTTCGGCGCCTTGTACTACGTTGTTCTCCGCTTTCGCGAGCGCGGTCCGCTGGCCGGAGCTCGGGCCCGCGAGGGAGCGCTTTTCTGGCGCCGAGGCGCCGGCTACCAGCCTAAGCGGCTAAAGGCAAAGGGCTAGGGCCGAGCGAGGAACGAGCGAGACGAGACCGAGCGAACGTACCCAAACAGTGGCGCTGCCATGCACCCATTATCTCAAATGCGGTTCCGAGCATCTGTTCAGCATCGCGCATGTTTTTTAGGTCATTGTTGCTTGCGGGGTCGCGCTCGAGGCGCTCTACTACTCGGCCGCACCGAGGCGTGTGGGGTCGGCTCCCCGGTTCGGATATTGGCTCTCCACGTCACAGGTCACTCGGCGCTGAATTTTGATGCGATGGTTCGTTGAGGTCTCTCGCGTCGGCGAGCATGGTTCTGACGAGAAGTATTGCGTCGAGGCCAAGCAGTGGCAGGCCGCCCTCCAAGAAGCGCGCAAGCTTCGAGGCGACAGCGGGCCGCTCTCCAAGTTCTCTATCGAGCTGCTCGATGAGGGCTATCGTGCGGTCGATCCCAAGCAGAAGCTCCGGTACGTCGTCGCCAAAGCGCCGCAAGACGCCGAGCTGAGCTCGATGTCGCCCGAGTCGGCCTTCCGCGCCGAAGCAGCGCACCTCAATGGTCAATCGGTTGCGCCGCCCGCGCCGCGTGTCTCGGCTCCGCCCGCGCCGGTTGCCGCCGCTGCCGCCTCCGTCGCGCCTGCACCCATTGCGCCTGCACCCATTGCGCCTGCACCCATTGCGCCTGCGCCAGCCGTCGTTGCTACTGCGCCGGTCGTCGTTGCTACTGCGCCGGTCGTCGTTGCCGCGGCGCCGGTCGTCGCGGCTGATCCCCAGTTCGCTCCTCATGCCGAGCCATACGCCGGAGTGCCGTCGAGCGCGCTCTCGCCCGCGGCTCCCGCAAATGCGGCGTCGCCTTCCGTAGCACCTCCGCGACCCGAGGCTGCCCGCCCGGCGACCGTAAAGCCTGCAGTCGCCATTGGCATCACCGTGCCGATGGACGCGATCCCTCCCGCGCCACCCGTTCCCCAAGGTTTGGGTCCGGCTGTTGCACTGCCGCAAGCCTTCACTCAGCCGAGCGCGGCCATCGACATGCCGCCGCCCGCGACCGTCTTGCGCAAGCGGCAAGAGGAGCCCACTCCCGAGTCGCCCATCATCTACCGCGAAATAGCGTACTTGGTGGACCCCGGCGTTTCTCGCGGCTCGGTCGAATCCCTGCTTTGGGCCAGCTTCAACGCGCTCTCGCGCGAGCTATCCAGTCGCCCCGGGCAGAAGTTCGTGCAGCTCGCGGTGTTCGATCACCAGTTCGAGAAGCGCCCCGAGCGTCCGCCCCTGGGCACGCTCGCGTGGAAGGACTGGCGCGGAAACCCAGTGCTCACTTTCCCGCACTTCGACGGGACGCAGGCTGCGCGCGTGACCGTTCCGCCGCCCTCGATCGTGCCGGTAGCCGTCGTCAGCGTGTCGGGCTCATCGCCACCCGCTGCGGCCGCTGCGCAGCCCGCGCAACCCGCGCCCGCGCAACCCGCGCCCGCGCAGGGAGCTCCAGTCACTGCTGGTCCTGCTCCCGTGGTCGCGGCCTCGGCGACCAGCACTCCGGTGATTCCGCTGGTCATTCCCGTGGCGTCCACCAGTCCCTCGGTACCGGCGCCTGCCCCTTCGGTGATCCAAGCCGCCGCCCCTGCTCCGGCTCCGTCACCAGCTCCATCCACGCCGCCGCCACCTGCTGCGGAAGCGCAGCCGCGTGAGCGCCAACCGTCGCAGCCCAGCGCCGCTCGAGCATCTAAGCCTCGCCTGGCCGCCGTGCGGCGCCGCGCGGGTGAAGACCTGATCGGCGAGCTGTTCGAGACGATGCACGACCTGCACTTCATGTCGGGCGTCGCGGACGGCGCGGAGTTCGTGCTGGCGGCGGTGGAGTCGATTGTGCCGTGCGAAGGCGTATTGATTCACGTCTTCGACATCAACAAGCGCCAGTTTTGCATCGTGCGCGCCAAGGGGCCCGGCACCATGCAAGCGATCTTGCTCCGCACTCCCGATACCGACGAGCACGTCGCGTCGGTGATGCGCCGTACCGGCTCGGTCGTGATGCACGACACCGGCAAAGATCCGCGCATTCTCGGCGAGCGCTGGGATGCCCTAGGCGTCAAGCCGCTGCGTGCCCTGTGCTGCCCCGTGCGCCAGGGCGGCCGCTACCTGGGCTTGCTCGAAATCGCCAACCCGCTCGGCGACACGCCCTTTCACCAGACCGAGCAGAACGCCATCGACTACGTGTGCGAGCAGTTCGCGCAATTCCTGGCGAACCGCCCGATCGTGCTCGACGCCGACGTCATCTTACGGCGCTGAGGTCGCGGCTCATGGCCACGGAACGCACGCGCCGCGAACGTTTGCTGACGTTCTTGCTGCTGCCCGCGATCGTGGTGGCCGTGCTGGTGCTGAGCGGCGTGATGTTCCGCTCCAGCTTCCAACTCGAGAAGCTGCGCGAGCAATCGGTGGTCGAGGCCACCTTGTCGCTCGCCAACGAGCGCGCCGATCGGCTCGACAAGCGCATCATCGAGCAAGACAACGCCGTGCGCTCGGTGCTCGATTTGAACGAGCGTGACGGCTTCGGCGGCAAATGGCTCGAGACCGCCGCGCTCTCGACGCCCACCGTGCGCGCCGTTTTCTTGCTGGATCTCGACAGCGCGGCCCGCAACGTGGTGGCGCTGGCCTCGCGCGCCTCCGAGCTCGAGACCGAGCGGCTGCGGCGCCTGCTCGTCAAGCGCCTGCTGCCGGAGCTCCGGATCGACAAGGCTCCGCTCGAGGAGCTTCGGCACCTGCACAAGGTCGAGCGCGAGAAGGCGTACTTGCTGAGCCATTGGGAGCAACAAGTCGGCGAGCGCCACTTCCTGGTCGTCGTTTGGCACGACGTGCCGCGCATCGTGCACGACGTGTTCCCGACGCTGTACTCCGACATGCAGCAGAGCCGCGTGAACGTCGTCGACTCGGACGGCAAGATCGTGTTCGGACCTCCGCTCGGTCGCGGCGGGCTCACGCTCGGTCGTCAATTCGAGACCACGCTCTACAAGTGGACGCTCAACGTCACCATGAATTCGGCTGAAGAGCTGGCCGCAGCGGTGGCTCGGCGGCGCTTGCTCGAGATGGTGCTGGTCGGGCTATCGAGCGTGGTCGTGATCGCCGGCTTGTTCGTGATCTTGATCGCCGCCGAGCGTGAGCGCCGACTCTCGAACCTGAAGAGCGAGTTCGTGGCCAACGTCTCGCACGAGCTCAAGACGCCGCTGGCGCTGGTGCGCATGTTCGGCGAGCTGCTGCAAACCGGT
>JBEHXA010000431.1:0-6762 GCA_048498935.1 Myxococcota bacterium | reverse complement strand
GCAGCCTCCGCGCTGGCCGTCGCGCTCGCGCTCGGCGGGCTACTCTGGCCGCACAGCGCGCACGCCGATTCCTTCGTGCGCCGACTCGCGGAGCGCGCGCTCGAACGCGGCATCCAGCAGGAGGCGCGCGGCGACATTGCCCAAGCGCTCACCAGCTACGACGAGGCCGTCCGCACCGACTCCACCTTCGGCGCCCCCGCGCTGCGCCTCGCCTCGCTGCGGGAGCGCATGGGCGATCGCGCAGAGGCGGAGCTGCTCTACAGTCGCGCAGCGGTGCTCCCCGACAGCAGCGCCGACGCGCTGTACGCGCGTGCGCTCATGCGCCGCCCCAGGAGCCGTGAGTTGGCGCTCGCCGACCTTGCCCAATCGGTCGCGCAGCGTGCCACGCCCGATCGCTTGCACTTGCTCGGCACCTGGTACGTCGAGCAACGCACGTGGCCGGCAGCACTAGCGGTGTGGCGCGCGCTCCTGGCCGACGCGCAAGCGAGCGGCGACGAAGCCCGCCTGCGCGAGGCGCGCGTCACCGTAACCGCGCTGTCGTGGCTCGCGGCCGATACCGATCCGGTGCTGGCAGGCGCCGCGTCCCCCGACTGGGCTCGTCGTTCGCTGGCGCGCGCAGCTCGCAGCGCCGCACCCCGTCAGGGAGTTCGAAAGCTGACACCCTGATCGTCGGAAGCGAGCAGCGGGTAAACCTCGTTCGACTTGCTCGACCCGCTGTACAGCAGCAAACGATCGCCCAGCGCGAGCAAGCGCGACGGCAGACGGCGCGCGCCGAGGTCCGGATACTCGGCGCCGTCGAACGCCACCACCGCGGGCGTGAAGGTACGCCCCTCATCGCGACTCGAGACCACCCGCACCACGCCGTCCTGGGCCAGGCTGAGCACGATGGTGCCCTTCACCTTGGCCAGATCGACGGTGGCCGGCGTCCCGGCGGCAAAGCGCGCGGGAAACGGCAGCTCGCCGCAGCGCCCACCGAACGGACACGCGCGCAGGCGTAGCTTGTCGCGCTCCGCCGTGAGCACGACCAGGCTGCGCTCGTCGCAGCCGCTCGCCAGCACGCGCTCGGTCATCGGCGCCAAATCGCTCATCAGCGGAGCTGCGGCGTCGAGGCTGAACAGCACCTGCTGCGCGGCGCCATCTTCCCGCGGCGTGAGCCGGTACACGCGATGCCGATCCGGACTTTCGCAGCGCTCGGCGTGCGCCTCGAGCACGTCACCGCGTTGGGCCAGCGGGCGAAACGACAGCCCGCGGTCGTGCGTGACGAGCAACGTCGTGTCTGAGCCAGCGCCGAGCGCGACCCCGAACACCGACCCGTCGCGCCACAAGTTGCGATACACGCCCGCTCGCACCGGTAGGCCCCTGCCGAGCGCCGGACGCGCCGGTGCCGGCACGTGCGCCGCCTCGGTCGCGCCGAGCGACGACTTCATGAGCTGCGTGTAGCCGCTGCGAGCAAACGGCCACGCCGCTTTCGCCAACTCGGCGAGCGGCGCCGCCGACAGCACCCCCAGCTCCGGCAGCGCGACGCCGCGACCCGAATACTCGCGGAACTCGGTCGCGGTCAGGTTGTGCAGGCGCTCCAGGTCGATGCTGCTCGTCACCTTTTGCGCCAGCTTCGCGCAGCGATGAAACGGCCGATCCGTCGGGTCGGAAGCGACGAGGCGTCGGCGCACCAGGCGCGCAAACTCGGCCGGCCGATCGCGGAGCAACGCGGGGCCCGTCGGGCCAACCATGCACAGCGCGTAGTCGGCAGTGGCCACCGCCCCGTCGTGCAGGCGAAAGGCCGCGGTCAGGCGCGGGTAACCGCTCAGAACCAGCGCCGCGATACCGGCCAGCAGCAGCACGAAGCGCAGGCGAATCGGCGGCGCGCTGGGCTTGCTGACCTCCGGCGGTGCAGTCGGTCGTGGTCTCTCGGATAAGTGCGCGCGCGCCTGCGCGTGGGCTAGGCCCGAAATGCTCATGAGCCCCCAGAAGCTATAGAGCTTGAGGGGGCTCGGGCAAAAAACCGGAACTTTGCACGGACACGGCTCACGCCGTGGCGTGGCTCACGCCATCGTGCGCGGCAGCTCGTCGGTCTTCAGGCGCTTGCGACGACGGCGAGCGGCCTCGCTCATCTTCTTGCGGCGCTTCACCGACGGCTTCATGTAGTGGCGACGGCGCTTCAGCTCGCGCAGGATGCCTTCACCCGCCATCTTGCGCTTGAGGTGCTTGATGGCACGCTCGATGCCCTTATCGCCGACCTGGACTTCGAGCGGTTTGCACTGAACGGATTCGCTGGGATTCGCCAAGGGACGGGGGATATGGCAGAGGGCGTGCGGGATTGCAAGCTTCGCCCCGCGGTTTCTGCTACTTCGCGGCAGAGAAATGAGTGAGCAGCCCCGCACCCGCCCCACCGGCGTCAAAGCCCCGCACGGCGCTCGAGAGCTCGAAGTAGCCTGGGCCGACGGCCACCGATCCCGATTTCCCCATGAGCTTTTGCGGGGTTACTGCCCGTGCGCTGGGTGCCAGGGACATTCCGGCGCCATCCAATTCCAGGAGGGCGGGAATCTCGAGCTCCGCAATCTCGAACAAGTCGGCAACTACGCCCTCGGGCTCACCTGGGGCGACGGCCACGACTCCGGCATCTACTCCTTTCGCTTCCTCCGCGCGCTGGGCGACCTGATCGACGCGCAGGGGGCTGAAGCGGTCAAAGGCATCGGCACTCTGCCGCGCATCTGAGCGAGGCCCGGTGACACGCTCCATCGTCGTCACCACCTCGTATCCCCGAGCCCACGGCGACGCCGAGGGTCACTTCGTAAGCGCCGAGGTGCGACGCCTGTGCGAGCGCGGCAACGTCACCGTGCTCGCACCGGGCAGCGCTCGCCCCTCCCTCTGGGGTGAGCGCATCGTGAGCTTGGGAGGCGACGACGCATTCGGCTTCCCGGGCGCGCTCGCGCGATTCCGCCAGCAGCGAGCGCGCGCGTGGCCGGCAACCCAGTTCGTGTGGCGCGCCGCGCGCTGGCTGCGCCGAGAAACCCTCGCGCAGCGGGACGGCGCGCCCACGCGCGTAATCGCGCATTTCGTGCTGCCGTGCGGCGTTCCAATCGCGACGCGCGGGCTGGCACGAGGCGTCGCAGAGCTCGAAGTCGTGTGTCACGGCAGCGACGCACGCCTGTGGGCGCGACTGCCCGGACGCAGCCTCATAGCGCGCGAGCTACTCCGCAGCGACGCGCAATTGCGCTTCGTCTCCGCCGAGCTGCGCGAGCGCGTACTCAGCAGCCTACCGGAGCGCGAACGCGCCCAACTCGCCACCAAAAGCCACGTAGAACCCTCACCGTGCGACGTCGAAGGGGTCCCGACGAAAGCCGCAGCGCGCAGTGCGCTCGGCGTCGCCCCAAATACCAAGCTCGCGGTCGTCGTCGCGCGGCTCATCCCGAGCAAGCGGGTCGACATCGCACTCGAAGCCTGCCGGCGCATCCACAACCTCGATGTCATCGTCCTCGGCGACGGCCCCGAGCGCGCCCCCCTCACCGCCCGCTTCCCACTCGTTCGCTTCATCGGCCAAGTCGATCGCCCCACCGCGCTCACCCACATCGCCGCTGCCGACGCGCTCGTCTCCGCGTCCCTCGAAGAAGGCGCCCCCACCGCCATCCGCGAAGCCCGCGCCCTCGGCACCCCCGTCATCTGCCTCGCCGCCGGCGACCTCCTCACCTGGGCCCAATCCGACCCCGGCCTAGTCGTCATCGCCTAGCTTCACCCGCTCCCTTCGCCAGCTCCAAGCGCACGCCCGCGACGAGGCGTGAGCGACGCCCACCCTCATCAATCCCATGAAGACCTGAGCACGAAGCTGCCAACCGAAGCGCCGCGCGTTCTCCCAAAACTGTGCATGGGCATCCCAAAACTGGTCACCCCCCTGCCCAAGTTTGGGAGAGCACCCTCGAAATCAGTGTGAAGGGCGACAACGCACCGTCAGATGCTCTGATCCGCCAAGGGCGGGACGGGGCGGGACGGGACGGGCGGGGCGGGCGGGGCGGGGCGGGCGGTGAAGTCGCTTCGAAAGCCCGTCGAGATAGCAACTACACGGTCGACCGCGAACCAGCGTGGCCTGGTGACGACACGGAAGCTTCTGCGATTCGGGCTGCAGAGTGGCAGTCAACGGATCAGAGCTTCATTTTCCAGATCAGTTCTTTTTGGAGGGGACCGGGCTCGGTGCTACCGCGTGGCGGGGGCGCGTAACTCACCCACCATTGCTCGGACGAGACGAGGCGTTGGCCGTCGTAGCGCAGGCTGCGAAAGTAGCGCTTGAGCTCGCGGCGGTAGCGCGTGTTGTCCTTGTTTCGCATGTTGAATAAGTAATCCGACACTGCGATCGAATGTGGGACGAGGCCGCGGCGCACGGCATCGAAGTCGGGGGGGTGTCCGGTGAAAGGATCGATGTGTCGGCCGCCTTCAGTCACGGCGTCGATCACCATGGTGCCGTCGTCTTCCGGCGCGTTGGGCGCGAACATCGACCAGCCTTGGCGCGCGCGCACGTACGGTTTGTACAGTACCGCCCAGCTGTCGCCCGGCACCCGCAGCCACGGTGGAATCGCGCGATTTTGGCTCAAAATGTCGCAGGTCTCGGCCAGCATCATCACGCCGATCGCCACGTCGCGCAGCGGTACGGAGTGACGCCCGAGCCGGATCGCAAGCGGCGCCGAGCGGCGTCGCGTCGCCTTTGCGGCCTTGCCTGGGCGAGCCAGGCGCCGCGCCAAGCGCGAAAGCAAGCGCGCTCGAAAGCGCGCGAAGCGAGCACCCCAGCGTTCTGGCAGGCGCTCACCCAGCTCGTCGAGCGCGCTACCCGGCACGCTGAGCCACACCAAACAGATCATGGCGTACGAGAAGGGGCCGAGCGTGAGGCAGAGCGCGATGCCGCCATGCAGCAGCAAGGCCAGCACGAACGCGACCGAACGCGTGACCTTTTGGTAGGACGGCCAGAGCAGCAGCACCGGCAGCAGGAACTCGGTGCGCACGGTGGCCCAGGTCATGAGCGGCGAAAACCAGCTCGGTTCGTGCGCCGAGAGCCAGAGCGCGAACGGCGTATTCACGCGGTGTTGCCAGAGCACCAGGTGCACCGCGTCACCGACGCGCCAGGTGTGGCCGGACTTGTGCGCGGCATTGAGCCAGTAAATGGTCGCAGCCTGCAGCAGTACCGCAAAGGCCGCGAGGCTCACCACGGGCAGCGCCACTTCGGCCCGCGCGGCCACGCGCTCGGCGATGGTCGGCAGCTTCGCTTCGCGGCGCAGCGCATCGAGCGAAAAGCGATCGCCGAGCGGCAGCAGCAAGGTCCAAATCGCCAGGAGCACGCAGCAGCCAGTGCCGCCGTCCTCGAAGAATAGGTTCCGCGAATTGAGGCTCACGTAGCCAATGAGCACCAGCACCTGCATCACGCGGGTGAAGAGTCCCAAAGTGTACAGCGCGAAGAGCACGCCGAGCAGGCCGAACGCCAACTGCACTTGTGCCGCGCTGGTCAGCCCCAGCAAGAGAGACCACTGCGGCACGCTCTGCGGCATCTTGCCGAGCGCCTCGCTCGACAGCACACCATCACTCGACCACAGCAAGCGCGCGTCGGGGGCGCGCCGCAAGAGGTCGTAAAGCAGGGTGAGCCCGAACCCGATGCGGAAGACGCCGAGCACCCTCCGATCCAGTCGCAGGTAGTTTTCCGAGAACTGTCCCAAGCCGCAGCCGCTCTACCACGCCGGCCGGGAAGCCACGAAACAGAGCACCCGTTCGTGCTTGCCGCTGCCCGAAAGCGGCGACACCAAATAAGGCCGCGATGCGCTGGACCAGCCCCCGACCGGCAGGCCAGCAGCCGCCGCAAGCTCGAACAGCTCCTCACGGCAATAGCGCGTAGCAAACTGAGTTTGCTCCGGATAGATGAGCGGCCCCTGATTGAAGTAGCGCCCACCGGGTCGAAGCAGCCGCCTCACGCTCCCGAAGAAAGCAGGCAAGTCGCGCGGGACCTGATCGATGAACCACGGCGTGATCACGCTGTCGAAGCTCTCTGCCGGAAACGGAGGCGCGACGCCGTCGGCAAGTACGAGCTGAAACGAGGTCTCGCTCATCGCGCCGTGCTCGGCGCGGAGCGTCCAGGCGCGCGACACTTCGCCCAGATCCAGCACGCGGAGCGACGCCTCCGTCAGCTCGAGCATGGCTCCGCGCACCAGCAGCTCTGCTGGTACGAGTAAGTACGGATCGATGTCGAGCGCCACCGTCGCGCTGGCACGGCAACGCCGATGCAGCTCGTAAGGGAGACCGCACGCTCCCGCACCGAGCACGAGCGTGCGCCCCAGCGGCAGCTCGCCGCACAGCTCGGCGAGCGCCGCGGCGGCCGAGCTGGCGGTGAACCCGAAGGCGGTCGAGGCCGCCTCACCGGACGGCGTCGGCAACGCCGAGCAGGCCAACCGGCTGGCGGCCAGCGCCAAGGTCGACCCCGCCAAGCGCGACATCTACCTCTGCCACGTCTACTGCGAGTACGGCGCCACCCGCTTCCGCGTCGTGCTCGACGAGGTCAAGCGGTTCCTCGACCGCAACCCCGACGAGGTGATCATCCTCTTCGTCGGCGACTACTTGTCGGTCAGCGACACCGAGCGGGTCTTCCAGGAGGCCGGCCTGTTCGACCCCCTCTACCCCTACGACCCCACCAAGCCGCCGCCGACGCTCGGCCAGATGATCGACGCCCGCCAGAACCTGCTGCTGCTCTCCGAGCACAGCGGCACCCCGCCGGCCTGGAACAACCCCGGCTAC
>JBEHXA010000430.1:0-6779 GCA_048498935.1 Myxococcota bacterium | reverse complement strand
TTTCGCATCACCGATCGCACCATCGACTCACACGTCAAAGCGCTGCGGCGCAAGATCGCCGACGCCGGTGCCGAACCCACCTGGATCGAAACGGTGCGCGGGGTCGGTTACCGCTTGAGTGACGACCCGTCCACGGCGGAGCAGCCGTGAGTGACGGCAGCGCATTCGTCAGGTTAATCGTCGTCGCAGCGGCCAGCATCGGCCTCATCCTGTTCGTGGCGTTCGTGGTCTCGCGCCTGCTGCGCACACGCACGCGCGGCATGTCGATCCGCATGCAAGTGTTCCTGGCGCTCGGCGTGATCGTGGGCGCGTTCGCGTTCGGGCTGGGTCTGATGGTCGTGGATCGCATCGAAGCGCGCGCGGTGCGCATCGCGCGCCAGGCGGCCAGCGACGAGGCGGCGTCGATCGCCGGGCTGGTGGCTGGCGAGCTCGACCGCACCGGCGGTCAGTTCGTCGACGTGGCGCGGCGCTTCGAGCACGAGAAGCAGCGCGGAGCCGATTTGCGGCTGCTGCTGGTCGACGCCTCCGGACGCGTCATTTTCCCCAAAGAAGTCCCGGCCGACGCGGACGCAGGCGTGGTGCACGTGGACCACTCGGTCGTCGTGCGTGGCGAGAACATCGGCGCGGTCCGCGTGATCAAACCCACCGTGGTGATGAAGAACCTACTGGCCGACATGGCTCCCACGGTGCTGGTCATCAGCCTGGTGCTCGGCGCAGCGGCGGCAGCAGCAGCCGCGATGATCGGGCGCGCCATCGCAGAGCCGATCGAGCGTCTCAGCGTCTTCGGCGAGCGCGTGAGTCGCGGCGAGCGCACCGCCCCCCCACCACCCGAGTTCGGGCGCGAGGTCACGCGCCTGTCACGCGCGCTCGATTCGATGCGGCGCGAGCTCTCGGGTCGCCCCTTCGTCGAAACCTTCGCCGCCGACCTTTCGCACGAGCTCAAAAACCCAGTCGCGGCCATCCGCGCCAGCGCCGAAGTGCTGGAAGAGAGCGCCCTCGAGGAGCCGGCGCAGGCTCGCCATTTCGTGCAGCGCATTCTCGAAGCCAGCGCGCGCATCGAGCTCTTGCTGGGCGAGCTGCTCGGCTTGGCGCACATCGAAGCGCGCGGCGCCGAGTCGTTCGAGCCGGTCGATTTGGCACGCCTCGCCCAGCGCGTGCTCGAGACGTTGGGCGACGAACGCCCGCGCGTGAGCGTTACCTCCAGCGGCGACGTACGCGTCAGTGGCGACGAGCCGTGGCTGACGCGCGCCCTAGTCAACCTGATCGACAACGCGCTCGTGCACTCCGACCCCGAGTCGCCCGTCCGACTCGACGTGTCACGCGAAGGCGAAGACGTTCTCACCCGAGTCAGCAATCCAGGCGCCGTAGCCCGCCACGTCGAAGATCGGCTGTTTCGCCGCTTCGTGACCACCCGCCGAGACAAGGGCGGCACCGGCCTCGGCCTCCCGATCGTCCAGGCCGTGGCGGAGGCGCACGGGGGACAGGCCGATTTGGAGCTGGCCGGGCCGCCGCAGGTCGTTTTTCGGCTGCGCTTGCCGGCCGCACGGCTACGCGCGACGCTCACTCGCTGAGCGTAAAATATCCATTACTATTCGACACTTAGAACAATATTCCGGGACTCGCTTTGGTCCAACCGGGGGGAGCTCCCACCATTCTCCACCAAACCTCCATCAACACGAGGGAGCGGATGTGGGAGCTTGAGCCGGACTTCTTTCCCCCAAAGGCGTTCCACTTGGCTCAAGCACCCAACGGTAACGGCAAGGCCCCGCACTCGAACATTCCCCGTCACGTCGCCATCATCATGGATGGCAATGGCCGCTGGGCGAAGGCCCGCGGGCTCGACCGAGCCGAAGGACACGCGGAGGGAGCTCGCGCCGTGCGCGAAGCGGTCGAGACTTCGACCCGCCTAGGCATCAAGTACCTCACGCTGTACGCATTCAGCGTAGCCAACTGGGCGCGGCCCCGACCCGAGGTCGAAGCGCTGATGCGCCTGCTCATCGAATTCGCTCGGCAAGAGCGCGCCGACCTGCGCCAAAACGGCATCCGCGTGAACGTGATCGGCAACCTCGAGGACTTGCCGACCGCGACGCGCCACGCCGTCGAAGATCTCATCGAGTACACGCGCGACGGCGAGCGCATGACGCTCACGTTGGCGCTGTCGTACGGCGGTCGCCAGGACATCGTCGACGCCGCGCGCTCGCTCGCAGTGCGGGCCCGCGCCGGCCTGGTCCTTCCGGAAGACATCGACGAGACCTTCTTCCACCGCCAAATGACGACGCACTCGCTGCCCGACGTCGACTTGCTGATCCGCACCGGTGGCGAGACGCGCGTCAGCGACTTCTTGCTCTTCGAGTCGGCCTACGCAGAGCTCGTGTTTTTGCCCATCATGTGGCCCGAGTTCAACGCGGCCACGCTGCTCGACGCCATCGACCTCTACAACGGCAAAGAGCGCCGCTTCGGCAAGACCTCCGAGCAGGTTCAAAACCTGCAAGCATTCGATCCTCTCGATCGCCCGAGCTAACGCGCACATCCGGCGCGGCCGCGCACGTGAAGGGCCAACGAAGCCGTTCTCGCCTCGGCACGACCGTTGCGAGATAGCGCTGCAGCGTCTGGGCGGTCGCGGAGGGCGGAGCGGTGCGAGGGTGCGCCAGGCGCCAGGCGCGAGAGCGCCAGAGCACGAGAGCGCCAGAGCACGAGAGCGCCAGAGCACGAGAGCGCCAGAGCACGAGAGCGCCCAGCTCACAGCTTGGCGCTCCTCCCAACTTTGGTCAGGGGTGGCCTAGTTCTGGGACGGCGTTGAACAAATTTGGGAGATGGGGTTGCTTCGAGCGAGGGCCACACGCCTCCGCCCCGTTCGCTTTTTCCCCCGCGCAGCCTCCGCCGGCTACCGCGTCCAAATGCGGTAGGCGTGGGGAAAGTTGATGCCGGGGGTTTGCGGCCAGCCGTCGCAATTGCCGACCAGGTTGGTGCGATTGTCGGCCACCCCTATGTGAAACGGCGGCGCGCTGCCACATGCGGGATCCTGGAAAACCACCTTGATTTCGTACTGACATACCGCAGACCCCCAGTCGGGCCAGGTGGAGCAGCCTTTGCCGCTGGACCAGACCAGAGTGACCCGGGTGTTGGGCGCCTCGACGAACGTGGGCGTCGCGGCCAAGAAGGTGTCCCGCAGGGTGCGACCGGTAAGGGTCTCATCGATGGGGAAAAAAACACCCCGGCCTTCGAAGGCGTCGGCCACGATGGGCGCGTCCGCCCACTCGATGACGAGCTCGCTGCCCACAGGCAAGGCGGAGTAGGCGCGATTGATGCACGCTTCGTCGTAGCAAGGGTTCGCGCCGCTACCCGCGCTGTCGGCGTCGAAAGTGGTGTCGAGAAACGAGCCGAGCAGCGTCCAGCCGCCTCCCACGAGCGCCATGTCGCAATACGCTTGAAAGGCCGGTTGGGGTCCGCTGCCATCGGGGTCGATCGTGAAAGGGCCCGAAGCTAGCGTTTCGTCGTCCGCGAGCAGCGTGGCACAAGTGATCGGCGACGTGCTGGACGAGCCGCCCGCCGCGCCAACGCCTCCGGCACTCGTGCCACTCTCACCGCCGACGGGCGCGGCGCCTCCCTCTGCCGCTGATCCGCCCTCCGTGTCAGCGCTGCCGCCTGCCGGCGCGGCGCCTGCGCCACCAACGCCGCCGCCTGCGCCCGCAGCTGACGAGACGTCGTAGTCGGGAAACACGCAGCTCGAGAACGCCACGAGGCCGAGTCCAAACGTACCCACCGCTTTGAGAAAGCGACAATACACGGATCCCACTAGGGTACACGGCGCCCCACCGCGAGCAAGCGGCGAGCGGGCGAGTGGCGCAGCCGGCGAGCGGGACAACGCTCTAGTATTCGCGCCGAGCGAGCGGACGCTGAGCGAAGGCCGTGTTACCTTGATGCAGCACGTTAGGGGAACGGGGTCGCTCAGTCTCGGTTTTTGCGTGATTTTGCGCCTGGCCAAGGAGGTACGCGATGTCCTCGCCCGCTCATCACCCCGCAGCGCTCGGTCGTGCCCGCCAGCTCACAGCGGATTGGTATTTTGGTGAGCTATGGGGCTGGAGCACGCAGGAGCAGCCGAGCGCAGAGGCGCACGAGGCATTTCTGAAAGCGTTACTAGTATGCGCAAACGGGGACGGCACGCTGAGTGACGAGGAGCGCGCGTGGGTGCTCGGGCACGCAGCGATCGGCGGCGCGTCGGACGCACTGCTCGGTGAGCTGAGCCGCTACCCGGCGACGGACGACATCGAGCACCTGGTCACCGCGACGTCACAAACGAACGAAGCGCGGGCGGCGCTGATCTATGCCGCCGTCGCGGCGGCGAGCGCTGACCACGTTTATGATGAAGCCGAGCGCTGCGTGATTGAGCGAGGCGCTCGCGCGCTGGGCGTGCCGAGCTCGGAGGTGAGCGCGATCGAGCGCTTGGTGAAGCAGGAAGAGCAGCTGAAGCGCGAGCGCTTGCGCATCTGCTTCCCCGACGGCAGCCCCTTGAGCCTCGTGCGACGTGGGCAGCGCGCCTTCTGGAGCGAGAGCCCGACCCCGGATATTGGTCGCGCGCGTACGCTGGCGGCCAGTTGGTATTACCGAGAAGTATGGGGCTGGCAGCTGAGTGACGTGTGTAGTCGGGGCGGCGGCACGTTTCTCAAAGCCCTGCTGGTTTGTGCCAACGGCGATGGCTTGCTCACTGACGCAGAGCGGAGCTGGGTATTGGGCCGCGCGGCCGCCGCGGGTGCCACCGAAGCGCTGCTCGACGAGCTGGCGAGTTATCCAGCGGACGAGAGCTTGAAAGACGTCGTCATGCGCAACCCGACCACCGATCGTTCACGACGCGCGGTCGTGTACTTGGCCATCCTGGCGGCTCGCTCGGACCAGAACTACTCGGCGGGAGAACGCCGCGCCATCCACCACGCCGCCGCCTTGCTCGGTCTCGATGAAGAAGAGATGACAGCCCTCGAACGGCTGATCGCGGCTGAGTCGCGGATGCGCACCGAACGCGTGGCGCGCTGCTTGATTTCTTACACCCCACCCCGGACCGGGACCGAAGCGCGGGCGTTCAGTCGCTGATTTCGAGGGGATTGTCGCCGATCCGATTAGCGATTACGGGGTCGGGCATGAACAAGTCGGTTGGGATGCTCGTGGCTGTCGTGGCGCTCGCATCGCTGGCGGGTACGGCAGGGTGTCGACGCGCGGCTGCACCGCCCGCATCACCCGAGGGCTCGCCCAGCGCGGCGGCTACAGCTCCGCCGGCTCCACCTCCTCCCGCGTACAGCGGGCCCACTGTCGATGTTCCGGCGGGCTCACGCCTCGTGATGCGCCTCGACGACAACGTCGACTCGGCCAAGGGCGCGGGCCTGCGCTTTCGAGCGACGCTCGAGGCCGCGTTGCTCGATGCCTCCGGTAAGCCCGTCGTGCCCGCCGGTAGCAAGGTGCTGGGCATCGTGACGAGCGCCAAGTCTGCCGGAAACGTCGCCGGTCGCTCGGAGGTCGAGCTCGCTTTCACCGATCTGCAGGTAAACGGAATGCTGTTTCCGATTCAGAGCCAGGGCGTGCAAGCCGTGGGCGAAGGCAGCGGTCGCGACACGGGGCGCAAAGTCGCCGCGGGTGCGTTGGTCGGCGCAGCCTTCGGAGGCGGTAGCGGCGCTGCCAAGGGCGCGGCCATCGGCGGCGCCGCGGCGATGCTGACGCGCGGCAGGCAAGTGAAGGTGCCGGCCGGCACGGTGCTCGAGCTGATGCTGGCCGCGCCCGCCAAGGTCCCGGCCCCGGCCGACGCGCAGCCCGTTGCAGCAGCGGCCCCGGCGGCGGCTCCGGCAGCCGTCCCCGCCGCGAGCGGCGCGGCGCCTGCACCAGCCCCGGCAGCAGCAACAGCACCTGCAGCGGCCGCTGCTCCAAGCCCCGCCACCGATGACGCCCAGAAGGCCTGCGTGAAGAAACTGATGGCCAACGGCTTCACGGCGGACGAAGCGCTGGCTTCGTGCAAAAAGACCAAGTAGCGGGCTTACGCCCGCCGTGACCGACCCGTCCCCGAGCCCAGCGACCAAGCAGCGCGCCAGGATCCGCTTTCCTGCCGAGCTGCCGATCTCGAGTCGTGTCGCCGATATCGCGGCCGCGCTCGAAAAGAGCCAGGTGGTGATCGTCGCCGGCGCCACCGGCTCGGGCAAGACGACGCAGCTGCCCAAACTGGCGCTCGAGCTGGGCCGAGGCGGCAAGCGGCGCATCGGGGTGACTCAGCCGCGCCGCATCGCCGCGACCAGCGTGGCGGCCCGCGTCGCCAAAGAGCTCGAGTGCGAGCTCGGGCAAGAAGTCGGCTACCAGATCCGCTTCGAAGATCGAACGAACGAGCGCACGTGGGTCAAATTCATGACCGACGGTATCTTGCTCGCGGAGCTCCAGGGTGATCGCCTGCTCGGTGGCTACGACACGTTGATCATCGACGAGGCGCACGAGCGGAGCCTCACGATCGACTTCTTGCTCGGCTGGCTGAAGCGCATCCTGCCCGAGCGCCCGGACCTGAAAGTGATCGTGAGCTCGGCCACCATCGAGACCGAGCGCTTTTCGGAGTTTTTCGACGGCGCGCCGGTCGTCGAGGTCGAAGGGCGCACGTTTCCGGTCGAGGTCCTGTACGAGCCACCAGCCGACGACGTCGATTTGCCCGAAGCCGTTGCCGACGCGGTCGTCAACGTCACGTCGCTCGATCCGCGCGGTGATGTGCTGGTGTTCTTGCCCGGCGAGCGCGAGATCCGCGACTGCGAGCAGGCGCT
>JBEHXA010000429.1:0-6825 GCA_048498935.1 Myxococcota bacterium | reverse complement strand
GTCGCGGAGGTCGTCGACCGCGGCGAGCGCACTCGCTGCGAGTTCGGCGCTCGCCTGGCTGGAGTCACTGGCAACCCGTAAGGTCAGCCGCCCCGACTGCCTTGCGCTGGACGGGTTCAACTATTGCGAGGGCGGCGCCGAACTCGCAGCGAGTGCGCTCGCCGCGGTCGACGACCTACGCGACCTCGATCATGGCGTGTCGCTGGCGCAAATCCTGGCGACGCCCATCTCGGCGAGCAGTGGTGGTGATGACGGTACGCAGCGTCCGAGGATCGACGCCTCGCGCCTGGGTACGACGCTAAGGCCCAAGGCCGACAGCGCCGTTACGTTGAAGCTCCAGGACGGAGCGCTGCGCATCGACTCTACGCTACCCGACGAGAAGCATGAGTACGTCTACGCCAGCGACATCTGGCCGATTTCGGAGCTGGGGCACGTCGACAAGCTGCATTTCGAGGCTAGTCCGGGCCTCAACCTGCAATTGACGCTGCTGCTCGCCGACGACGGCAAGCAGCGCCTGGGCAGCAAGATGCTGGCTCCGGGCCGCAACGAAACCCTGGCGCTGCCGGCCGGCACTACCAAGGTTCAAATGGCGTTGCGCGTGCACGGGCCCGGCACGAGCAAGATTGGCGGGCTGATTCTGGATCATTTGCCCGAGGCGCCGGCACACATCTTCGCCCGCTCTGACGTCCTGCTACTGACGAATCACTACCCGTCCGACGTTGATCTCTACCGCAACGGCTTCGTGCACCAGCGCGTGCTGGGCTATCAGCGCGAGGGTTTGAAGGTCGATGTCTTCCGCCTCCGGCCCGGCGAGAAACTGCGCTATTTCGAGTTCGAGGGTGTAGACGTCACGAGTGGCGGCGCCGACGCGCTCCGCACTCAGCTGAGCTCACACCCCTATCGCGTCGTGATGGTGCATTTCTTGGATGAGATGATGTGGCAGGTACTCCGCCAGACCTGCCCCGACACGCCTCTCCTGATCTGGGTGCACGGCGCCGAGGTGCAATCGTGGATCCGCCGGGACTACAACTACTCGACGCCGGAGGCCCTGAGCGCCGCCAAGCTCGAAAGCGAGAAGCGCTCCGCATTCTGGCGCAAGGCAACGCAGCAGCTCACCGACAAGACCAAGCTGATCTTCGTTTCTCAAGGCTTTGCCGACGAGTCGATGGAAGACAACGGCTTCCGCGTGCCTGCCGACAAGATCGAGATCATTCACAACGTCATCGATACCGAGCTGTTCCCGTACCGTCCCAAGACGGCCGCGCACCGCAAACGCATCCTGTCACTGCGCCCTTTCGCTTCGCGCAAATACGCCAACGACCTGACCGTGCGCGCGATTCTAGAGCTGTCGAAGCGCCCGTTCTTCGAGGAGCTGGAGTTCTACTTCGTGGGTGACGGACCGCTGTTCGAGGAGACCGTCGCGCCGCTTCGCCATTTGCGCAACGTGAACCTCGAACGGCGCTTCTTCACGCAGCGTGAAATCGCCGATCTGCATGCGGGCTACGGCATTTTCCTGTGTCCGACGCGCGCCGACTCCCAGGGCGTGTCCCGCGACGAATCGATGTCCTCCGGGCTCGTGCCGATCACTTCGAGCGTCGGGGCCGTACCCGAGTTCGTGGACGACGCCTGCGGCATTCTCACAGAGGGTGAAAACTTCATGCAGCTGGCCGAGGGCGTGGAGCGCCTCTACCGCGATCCGGAGCTCTTCTTGCGGCTTTCAGCGGGCGCTGCGGCACGCGTGCGGCGCCAGAGCGGCCCCGAGCAAACCACGCAGCGCGAACTGCGCTTGATCCGCGCCACGGCCGGAGATGGCCGAAAGCAGGCGACGACGAACGGCGTCGGCAACTCGAACGGGAAGGGAGCATACCGGTGAACAGCGGGGTTTGGATTCTGGGTAGCTGCGTCACGAGGGACGCCCTCGCCGAGGACACCGAGGGCTTCGAGCTGGTCGAGTATTGGGCGCGCACGTCGCTGGCGAGCGCGTTCTCTGCGACGCCCGTCGGCTCGGTGCAGCTTTCCAACATCGCGTCGTCGTTTCAACGGCGGATGGTGGAGGGCGACGTCAAGAAGCTGATCCCCTCCCAGCTCACCGCCGCAAAGGCAGAGCTGTACGTCGTCGACCTCATCGACGAGCGCTTCGACCTTTGCCAGACGCCGGATGGCGGGCTCTGCACCGTCTCGAACGAGCTGCGGTCTTCCGGCTTCACGCGCGACGCGGGCAGGATCATCACCTCCGGCTCCGCCGAGTTCTTCACGCTCTGGGAGCGCGGCTGGAGCGCACTGCTCGCGACGCTCCGCGAGAAAGGCGCGCTCGACAAGCTGCGCATTCACAAAGCCTACTGGAGCACGAACAACGAGGACCGCTCCGGCTTTTTGCCGAGCTATCCGGCCTCCTCGATCCTAGCTGCGAACGACTTTCTGGATCGTTTGTATGCACGGGTGGCGCAGGACGTTCCGCGCGAGCACATCATCGAGTGCCCGGCGGACCTGGTCGTCGGCGCCTTGCAGCACAAGTGGGGCTTGAGCCCGTTTCACTACGTCACGCCCTACTACCGCGAATTCATGCGACGCCTCCGTGAAAGCCAGCGCAGCGCACGCTCCGCTTCAGCGCGCGTCGAGTTCTCCGCGCCCAAGGGCGGTCCACGGGAGCTGCGCGATGTGGCCCTCAGCGCTGAGCCGGTGTGGCTCGACTTGCGAGGCCTGGGTGGCTCCAAAGTAGTCGTGAACGCCAAGCTCCAGGGCGGCAGTGGGCTGGGCGAGCGGCGCGCGCTGGTCACCGTCGACTTCGGCACGGATCAGTACGTGGACGCGGCGGAGCTGGGGCTGGCAAGCTCTCACGACCCCCGAGTGGGCGCTTATCGCTACCTGACGACCGGGCCGGGCGCGCGCGAAACCAGCTTCACACTCACGCTTCCCCCGTTCTGTGATCGCGCTCGACTCGGCGTGCGCAGCTGGTGGCCCGACGATTGGCTGCAGCTCGAGACACTGAGCGTCAACGAGCCGGCGCGTCCCACTTCGGCCACGTTGCTGTCGGTCGATGTCGAAGCCTTGCCCTCGCGGTCAGCCGGCAATCAGGTCGAGGAGCTGATCTTCGGCAACATCGCAGGCGAACGAGGCCGCGGCATTGCACGCATTTGCGATATTTTTTCCGACTTCGGGGTGCGCGCCACCTTCTTCGTCGACTACGCCACGACCGCCGTTTACGGGGACGCCGGGATCTTTCGGGCGTCGGAGTACATCCGTGAGCGCGGACACGACGTTCAGCTCCACATGCACTCCGAGGAGCTGATCAGGAAGCTGAAATGGCATCCGACCGCCGCCTTCTTCGGCGAGCTCGACATAGCGCTGGCGAGCAGGGTCCTCGAATACGGCAGCCGCAAGTTCGAGGAGAACCTGGGCTATCGACCGACGATCTTTCGCCCGGGTGGGCTCAACAAGTGCAAAGCCATGTACGAAGCCGCTCACCAGGTCGGCTTCAAGGCGGTGAGCGCGGTCTTTCGAGGCTACGACACAGAGCGCTGGTCGGCATTCGGTCATGACTGCGTCGTGGATTGGGCGAACGGTCTCCAGGAGATCCCGCTCGACTTGGCGCTCGATCCGCTCGGTGCGTGGGAGCCTTTCGCGCGCAAGTCGCAGGCATTTCGCAGCGAGCGCCCGAGCAAGAGCTTGTCACTGCTCATTCACTCGACGTCCCTGCTGATCAGGGAGCGTTCGCCCGAAGCGGTCTTCACTCATTACCACGCGCCCTACGACGTGCAGCTCATCCGCTACTTGGAGATGCTCACGGGCGAGAACACGCGCTTCATTAGTCATAGTGATGCGCTCGACGAAGCGAGCCACACGTCGCCGATCATCCCGCTCGAATGGGCCGACCGCGCGGCGGCCGTCCCCGAAGTCTCTGCGAAGCCGGTCGAGGCCGCCGCCAAGCCGATCGAGGCCGCTCCCCAACAACCAGCGCCGCCTGCGCCGGCGGTCGCCCCTGCTCCCCAAGCCCAGCAGCCCGCAGCGGTGGCCGCACCCGCTCAGCAACAGGCCGAAGCGGCAAACGCGAACGGCGTCGACAGCCCGGCCGTGCACATTCCCCCCACCGTGGATGACTTCGCGGCGGCGGAAGCCTGCTGCACACCTGCCGCCCTGCCCCTGCGACTGGCGCGCGGCCAGTCCCTGCACACTGTCGAGTATCGGCGTGGCGCCGGCACGGGTGCGCTGCCTTACATCGTAACCGGGCACAAAGCCTACATTTTGCGGCAGCGCGGCTCGCTACCAACCGGTGATGAGCTGCGCGAGCTCGTTCAAACGGTCTTTCATCGCCACCCGATGGTCTCGAAGATCATCGCTGAATGGGTGCTGAACGACTTCTCCGAGTTCCCAGACGTCACACCCACCTTCGCCAAGCAGACCTTCGTGCTCGACCTGCCCGAATCGTTCGAGACCTATCGCCTCGAGCACATCTCGCGCGAGCTACGTCGGGACATCGAACGCGAGGAGCGAAGGGCCAACGAAGAACTGTCCGGCATGTCGTTCGACGTCGTCGAAGGCCTGGGCGTGCTCACGCGCGAAGTCTTCGAAGAGGCCACCCAACTCATCGAAGCGCACCTGCTCCGCAAGGATCCAAACAGCGAGTGGCGCTCTGCGACCGTGATGAAAGATTACGAAGTGTTCGCGTCGCACGGCTTCATCGCGCGCTTGATGTCGGGCGGGCGGCCGATCGCCGCGGCCCTCTGCCAGCGCTTCGGAGCCGACGAGTGCTACCTTTCGTCGACGGCACACGACGAGCGGCTCACTAAGCAGAGCCTGGGCAAGATCTCGCTGTATCGCTTGATCGAGTTCCTTATCGGCCAGGGCGTGCGGACGTTCCACCTCGGTGGTGGCGACTTCGGCTACAAAAAGCGCTTCGGTGCGACGGAGCGGCCGCTCAACAGCGCTGAAATCCTGCGCACCGACGCGCTGTCGCCCGTCGAGCGCGTCGAGCTCGCGCTGCAGGCCGGCGCGAAGCCGTGCCGGCTCGAGAAGGAGATCAACAACTCGCTCGAAGAGGTGCTCGGAGATCGGTTCGAGACCACGCTCGGGGTCGACTTCGACGCCATCCTCGAAAATCAGGAGATCGGCACGGGGCCGGAGTCGCGGCGCTACCAGGCCACGATTACGCAAGCCTTCGTGACGCTGCTCGAAGCCACCTCACCGACCGTCGACGACGTCTTCGTGGACGTGGGTTCCGGTAAGGGCAAGATGCTCTACTACGCAGCCCAACTCGGCTTCGAAAAATGCATCGGCATCGAGCTATCGAGCGCGTTGGTCCCGCTTGCGGAGCGCAACCTGCGACGCATGGCGCTGAGCGCCAGCGTCGAGCTGTTACAGCGCGACGCCAGCAAGCTTTCTCCGGCCGACGTCTCCGCCGGCACCGTCTTCTACCTTTACAATCCATTCTCCGAGGAGGTGTTGAGCAAGTTCCTGGCGAGCGTCGTGAGCTCGCAGGCCCTCCGGCGTCGACCCATCAAGATCGTCTACTGCAATGCGCGCTGCGAAGATCCTTTCCGACAGCACGGCTTCAGCCTCTACCGCGAGTTCAAGCGCGGCGTTGCGGGTTGGCGCTACGACGACTCCGCCATCTACGAGCTACACTGAAGTCAGCCGAGCTCATCGAGCTCGGCCGGCGACGCCAGGTTGCCGTGAGCCTCCAGCATTTCGCTGATGGACGGGGCGACACGGCCGCCCGGGTGATGCTTGGCGAAGACCCACTCGCCGTAGGCGCGGCGGGCCGGAGAGCGATAACCGTCCTCGAGCGCTTCGGCGCCGCGTGCGCGGGTCGCGGAGCCTTCGGCCCAACGAGCCAGGATCAGCGGGGCTCGAATGCGGGCCAAAGCGCCCTGCCCGAAACGAGCCCGTAAGTCTTCGTAACGCTCGAAATCGGCGCCCACCCGAGCGGAGCGGAACGGGCCGAGCTCCTCGTGCGCTCGGCGCGTTAGCATGAGCGTCACCAGGCTCAGCCGGCAGGCTCGCTGATCCGCGAAAAACACCACACCGCGACCCGGACTGAGGCGAAGCCAGTTGCCGACGCAAGCGACCATACCCGACCTCGACAAGCACGCGACTTGCAGCGCGATCCGCGTGGGCAAGGCGATGTCGTCCGCGTCATGACAGGTCAAGATCGCCCCTCGAGCTCGAGCTAGCAGCGCGTTGCGCAAGTTGTACGCGCCCTGGTTGGCTCGCGATGAGAAGAGACGCACACGCGACTCGGCGCTGTAGCGCGCTTTCAAGAGCCCGAGCGTATCGTCGCGACTCGCGTCGTCGCCGACCAGAATTTCCAAGTTGCGATAGCTTTGACGCAGGAGAGAATCGACCGCGAGGACGATGGTGTCCGCCGCGTCGTGGGCCGCCAACACGACCGAGACGAGTGGACCGCCCTCCACCGCACGGGGCGTGTCGAACGTGAAGGCTACCGAGTCGCGCGATCGCAGCTCATGACAGCCGGGCTGACCATGCGCGCGCAAGAATCGGCTCAGAAAGGCGCAGGCGCGCATGCTGTCGTGACCGCGCAGCGCGTTGAAGAAGAGCAAGTTCAGCTCGGGCTCAGCGACCCAGAGGCCGAGCCTCGTTCCCAAGAGCTGAGCCAGCTGCTCTGGATCGAGGGTACCGGCCAGAATGCGGCGGTTCAAGCCCACACAGTTCGGGCTGCCATTGGGCAACCAAGTGACGCCGGCTGGGTCATCGAGACCGAGCAGACTGAGCAGCGTGACCCCCTCCACGCTCGCCCGTAACGCCGGCGCGTGCGCCTGCGCTAGCGCTCGGGCGGCATCGAGCTTGCCCAGCACGCCGACCTGGCGG
>JBEHXA010000428.1:0-6833 GCA_048498935.1 Myxococcota bacterium | reverse complement strand
GGAATTTGACCGAAGGCGGTGGTCACGTCGAAGACCCGGTGAGTCGCATCGACGGCATCTACCAAAGTCCCACCGCGGGGATTCGGCTGGTGGATCGCGGCATGCCTCGCGATGACGCGGTATCGAATTCGACCTTGCTGCACGAGCTGGTGCACGCCATCCAAGACGCCGAGTACGACTTTTCGACATGGGATGCGTCGGTGCCGCCCGAATACGACGTCATCCTGGCGCAGCGCACGGTGACTGAAGGCCAAGCGACGCTGTACCAATACCGTGCCGAGGCCGCCTTCGGCGGCTTGGACGTGAAGCGCGTTGATTGGGAGGACTTCTTCACCAAGGTGCGAGGTGCTTTCGACGATCGAGCCTTGGAAGATCCGGCTCCTTACTTGGCGGCATCCGTCACGTTCCCCTACGGGCACGGCACGCTCGCCGCGCTGCACGCGTGGAAGAACGAGGGCCCGCTCTACCACGTCGCACAATTCGGCAATCCGCCGCGTCGCTCACTCGACGTGATGAACGACAGCTACGGGCTGCCCGCCGTTACGGCACCAGCGCCGCGCGTCATCGAGCCGCCCCTCCCGTCGCCTTACATTTCCGTCGACCACGGCGTGATGGGTGCATTCTTGCTCCAGCTTTTTGCGCACCGCGCAGGCGCCACCGCGGAGCAGGCCAAAGCGCTAGCGCTAGCCTGGCGCGCCGACGAGATGTGGATTTGCCGGAACGGCGACGACACCGGCTACTTGTGGGAGCTGGCGTTCGATACGCCCGAAGCCGTCAGCGACTTTCAGGCGCAGGTCACATTGTCCGAGCGCACCACGCTCGAAGCGCAGGGCAAACGGCTGTTCCTGGCCGGCTCCGGAACTCCGCCCGATTTCATGCTCGAGACGGGACGGAAGTTCTTGAACGCGGCGCAGTAGCGGTGGCGCACTGGGCGCCGTCACCCCTGCAGCGAGCGAAGACTGCGGGACCTAAGGCAAGATGGTGTGCGTCGAGCAATGACGCTGCTCAGGTGAGCCATACCTCAAGCACGGCGAGGATTAGGTCAGAACCGACGCCTGGCTCGTTGCGTGAAAAGAGCAGGGCCGTCTTTTTCGGTGGGCAGGCGCTGGCCCTGTGCCGCGCAAAACTGATCGGCTTGCTCGGCGCCGGGGGCGCGCCTCCATGTGGGCACCCTGGGCGCGTTCAGTTTTTGCGAAACAGCCCAGTAGCTCGCTTCGACTCCATGAAAAGCCCTCGATCGGGGGGCCAACGGGACGAGCGAAGCGATGCAAAAACGACAATTGGGCAGTGTTCTTTTACCTTCAGCGCTGACGGCGCTCGTCGCCCTTTCGGCTTGCGGAGGCGATCCTTCGCCTTCGGCCCAGGAGCCTGAGCCCACTCTGCACCAGGCCGAGAGCGACTGCGCGGATGGCGTCGACAACGACAGCGACGGCGTTACCGACTGCGACGACCTCGACTGCCGCGCTGTCGGCAAGAGCTGCGAGCTCGCGCCGCCGCTCGACCGCAGCGTCCAAACGACCGTTTGGCAGTCAGCTCAGTTTCTCTTCAGCGGCAAGGATCCGATTCAGCGGGCAACGAATGCCAAGCGCTTTTCACGGAAGCGCATTGCCATCCTGCGTGGAAAGGTCGTCGACCGCGCTGGGGAGCCCCTTGGGGGCGTTCAGGTCGGCATTGCCGGCCACGATGAGTGGGGAACGACGCTCACGCGTCCGGACGGGCTCTTCAATCTCGCCGTTAACGGCGGCTCGGAGCTGCTCGTTCAATTCACGCGCGATGGGTACCTAAGTGCCGAGCGCGGCGTCGCGCCACGTTGGCAGAGCTACCAGGCTGTACCTAGCGTCGGTCTCATCGAAGAGGGGGCTACCTCTACCAAGGTGGCTGCCGGTGTCGACCACGAGCAAGTCGCGGTCGGAGACGCCGTGGCAGACGCCCACGGCACCCGCCAGCCTGTCGTCGTCTTCGTCCGCGATCTCACCGCAACTGCGACCTTGAACGACGGTTCGGAACAGGAGCTCGCGGAATTTCACGTGCGTGTGAGCGAGTATCCGTTCGAGGCCCCCGCGGGCGGCAGCCTGAATGAGCCTTCTCGGTTCGCTCCCGGCACTACGCCCACTCGCGGCGGCATCACCTACGGCGTCGAAGCCAGCATCGATGAGGCGCATGAGCTGGGGGCGAAAGGAGTGCGGTTTTCGGACCCCATTTCGATCGTCGTCGAGAACTTTCTCGGGCTGCCGGTGGGGAGCCCGGTGCCGCTCGGC
Organism: Myxococcota bacterium; assembly: GCA_048498935.1. Lineage (GTDB taxonomy): Bacteria > Myxococcota_A > Polyangia > Polyangiales > Polyangiaceae > PMG-095. Next base: position 4,575 of record JBEHXA010000428.1, on the reverse strand, counting down.
TACTACGAGCGAGGCAAGGGGCATTGGCAGCCCGAGCAGGGCGGGCGCGTCGTGGAGGTGCTCGAGATCGCGAACGGTGAAGCCCTCGTCGATGCAGATGGTGACGGCGAGGCCGACGACGAGTCGTCGCTAGAAGACTTGGGTATCTCCCATGCAGTACGCCGCGAGCTGGCGCGTCGGTACGAACCCGGCGCGACGCTGTGGCACCTTTCTGTCGACCATTTCTCCCCACACCTCTCGACCGTTCCGCTAGTTGCGCCACACAACGCCGTGGCCCCCACTGCGGCGGTCACGCTCGTGCGACACATTGACGAGCCGACGCGGCGCGGCCCCGTGCTCATCGAGCGCCAAGCGCTGAGCCAGTCGTTCGGGGTCGCGGCTACGCCCTTTTCGCTCGTCTACCAATCGGATCGCACCGCTGGATATCGCCAGGGCTATCACGTGGAGCTTCCGCTCATCGGCAAGGTCGTGCCGGATGGGCTCAAGCGAGTGGTCGCCACGATCTCCGTCGCGGGACAGGTGCTCCAGCAAGAGCTCGCGCCTAAAGCCAAGCTTACGGCTCCATTCGATTGGGATGGGAAGGACCAGTTCGGGCGGGTGGTGCAAGGGCAACAGCGCGCCAACGTGACCGTGAGCTATGTGTACGACGGCGAGCTTCGACCCGCCGACAGCTTTGGCCAGGCTTCGAACGTCGCGGTCACTTCGGATGTGTCCACGTTCGAGACGGCCCTCTCACGCGATTTCGCGTTGACCCTCGGCACCTGGGACGCTGGCGGGTATGGTCTCGGTGGCTTCTCGATCGATGCGCTTCATGCGCTCGACCCTGCCACGCAAAGCATCTACTTCGGGTGGGGTGACGAGCGCACCGCGCAGAACGTCGCGTTGGTCGCGACGCAGCCTGCCGGCAAAGCCGCCCTCGGCACGCCCGACGGCATCGCGGTCGCGCCCGACGGTAGCCTGCTGGTGACCGATGATCAGGAAGACGACGATTCCGCTCAGGGTCGGTTGCTGCGAATCGCACCCGAAGGGGACGTTACGGTCGTCGTGGGACCCGGTGCTGCTGGAGCAGCTGCTGAGCTGAGCCTCGGATCCCCGCAAGGCGTTGCGATGAAGGGTGACGGTTCCGTAGTCGTGGCCGACTTCGGTGAAAACGCGGTGCGCCAGGTCGCTCCCGACGGCTCGGTAACCACCCTGATCGGCGCGGCGAGCGAGGACCCTGTCGTCGAAGCACACGTGAGCGAGCTGGACGGCATCGCTCTGGGGCAGCGCGGCGAGCTCTATATCGTCGATGCGAACCAAGTTCTTCGCTTCGAGGGGGATACGCTCTCTGTATTCGCGGGCAACGGCGAGCTGTCGAGCAACGACGACGTTGCGGGCGCTGACGGGGACGCGGCCAGTGAGGTCCCGCTCGCGGAGCCCAGCGGGGTGGCGGTGGGACCGGACGGCAGTGTGTTGATTACGGAGCGATCGGGCCATCGCGTCCGCCGCGTCTCTCCAAACGGCGTCATCACGACCGTCGCCGGCACTGGTGTTGCTGGATTTTCGGGCGACGGGCAACAGGCCGTGGCGGCACAGCTCGACGGCCCGCGCGGTGTCGCGGTGGCTGGAGATGGGTCGCTGTACATTGCCGACCAGAACAACAATCGCATTCGCCGCGTCACGCCCGACGGCATCATTCAAACGGTGGTCGGCGATGATGACGCAGATCAAACCGAAGGGCAATTGGCGCAAAAGCTCGCGCTCGATGCGCCCGACGGCATCGCATTCGGTGACGATGGCGCGCTCTACGTTGCCGATTTGGCAGGCGTCCACAAGATTGCTCCGGGCCTACCCGAGCTCTCCGAGCGCGAGACACTGATCCCCTCGACGGATGGGCACACGCTCTACCGCTTCGATAGCCAGGGCAAGCATCAAGAAACGCTCGACGCCGTCACGGGCGTCTCGCAGCTCACGTTCCGCTACACGGACGAAGGGCTACTCGAGAGCATCGTCGACAAGTATGGGCTGTCGACGACTTTCGAGCGCGGCAAGGACGGTGATCTCGAAGCGATTGTCGGACCCTTTGGGCAACGCACGACATTCGAGACCAATGATACGAATCAGGCCACCGGCATCACGGACCCGCTCGAGCGCACGACGTCGCTCGAGTACGCCCAGCTCGAGCTGCTGACCAAAGTCGTGTCGCCGAACGGCGCCGAAACCAGCTTTGACTACGACGAGGCAGGCCGACTCGAGAAGATCACGGACCCGACTGGCTATTTCGAGCGCTACGCGACCAAGCACGACGGTGCGTCCACGGCGGTCGAAGCGACCACCGCCGAAGGTTACCTGACGACCTATCAAGTAGCCGGTGCCGCGCCGAGCTCGATCGAACGCACCATCACTCCGCCCACGAACGCTGCGGTCAAATGGAGCGACGAAATCACTCGTCAGGCCGTCGTGGGGCCGGACGGCTCCAGGTCGACCACCTTCTTCGTTCCCGATCAGGCGTTCGGAGCGCAAACGTTGCTGCCCAGTAGCACCATCGTGAGCACGCCCTCCGGCCGCTCGCTGGAGATTGACTACCTCGAAACGAAGCAGCTCACGGACCCCAAGAACTTTTTGAGCGCCTCGAAGTGGCACTCGATGACGCAAGTCGGAGAGCGGATCTCCGAGACACTGTTCGATCGCGATAGTCGCACCATCACGACGACGTCTCCGATGGGGCGAGAAAGCACCATCGTGCTCGACGAAAATGGGCTCCCCACCGATATCACGGCCCCCGGCCTGGGCACCCTGCATCGCGACTATGATGAGCTCGGACGTCTGATTGGAGTCACGGCCAAGTCAGGCAAGAAGTCCCGGAGCCAACGCTTCGCTTACGACGAGAGCGGCTTCCTCCTCTCAACCACCAACGCTCGCACGGAAACGGCGACCTTCGAACGCGACCTCGTTGGGCGGCTGCTAGGCGTCACCGCGGCAGACGAGAGCGTGATCCGTCAGGAGCTCGATGCCGACGACAACCTCATCGACCTCTTCTTGCCGAGCGGCGATAGCCATCACTTCCTCTATCAAGGCAAGTCGGCTCAGCTGGTTGAAACGCTACCCCCTGCCGTGAAGGGCAAGACTGCCAGCGGCTTCGCTATCGGTGAGACGCATTATCAGTACGACAAGCATCAGCAACTGATCCAGATCCAGCGTTCGGACGGTAACGACATCGACTTCGACTACAACGAGGTCACCGGGCAGCTCAACACGGTCAAAACGACGGGCGTCACGCTGACCCACGGCTACGACGCGTTCGGGCGCCTGCAGACGTTGAGCCGTTCGGACGGCGTCACCGTGAAGCTCGGCTTCGATGGCCCGCTGCCCACGAGCATGGATTGGAGTGGTGGCGTCAAGGGCAAAGTAACCGCCGACTACGACGAGTACTTCCAGCTGAAAACGCTCAGCGTGAACGACGCCAGCAGCGCGTCGTTCGAGTACGACCTCGACGGCGCGGTCACGCGGGCCAGCGGCAACGGCCACGCCTTGGAGATCGAGCGGGATGCGGACACCGGCTTCGCGACGGCCACCACGCTGGGCACCGTCTCCACGAGCTACGGGTACAGCGGGTTCGGGGAGCTGAGCGACCTTTCGGCAGACTTTCAGGACAAAACAGCGTTCTCGCAGGTTCTCACGCGCGACGAGCTCGGGCGCATCACGAGCATCACCGAGCAGTCCGGCAACGTGACGCGCGACGTGACCTACGGCTACGACAGCATGGGCCGCCTCGCCCAGGTCGAGCGCGACGGCAGCACCACTACTTTCAAATACGACGCCAACGGCAACCGCACCTCGACCGAGGTGGATGGCGCGGAAACGACCGCAGCCACTTACGACGCCCAAGATCGCATCAAGACCTTCGGCGACATCACCTTCGAGCAAACCGCAACCGGTGACATCTCGCGCCGCACTGACGGGACGGGCGCGCTCGAGCTCGAGTACGACAGCCAGGGCAATCTGCTCGCGGCCACTGCCTCGACTGGCAAGACGAGCAAAGCCGTCACCTACACGGTCGACGGCTTTGGTCGGCGCGTCGGCAAACAGCTGGGCGGCAAATTCTCGCGCGCCTGGCTCTACCAGGACGCGCTGCGCCCCGTCGCCGAAATCACGGATGGCGGCGTTTTTAGCCAGTTCGTCTACGCGGGCGGCGGCAGCGCCCCCGACTTCATGCTCCGAGCCGGCGTCGCCTTCCGCTTCGTCAAGGACCACCTCGGTTCCGTGCGCTTCGTCGTCAACGCCAGCACCGGCGTCATCGCGCAAGCCCTCGAATACGACGACTTCGGCAAAGTCACCCGCGACACCGCCCCCGGCTTCCAACCCTTCGCCTTCGCCGGCGGCCTCTACGATTCCGACACGGGCCTCGTCCGCTTTGGCGCGCGCGACTACGACGCCACCGTCGGGCGCTGGACGAGCAAAGACCCGATCGGGTTTCGGGGCGGATTGAACTTGTACGCGTATTGCGGCGGTGACCCGATCAACTTCACGGATCCTAGTGGCGAAGTTGCTCCGTTCCTACTCGGGCTTGCTGCTGCCGGAGCGTTCCTCGCCGTG
>JBEHXA010000427.1:0-6884 GCA_048498935.1 Myxococcota bacterium | reverse complement strand
CGAAAGAATTTGATGTCGTGGGCCAGCGCCTTGCCGGCGGGGTCTGCCGCGAGCCCGACGGCGCGAACACGGTCGTTTCACGAGGCCCGGGCGAGAAGAAGGGCTTCGACTTCACGGTGGCCCCCCTGCTCTGGAACCCGGCCCCCGGCGCGGAGCTCCTGCTGGTCGCCGCCCGCTCAGGCGAGAACACATCGTTCGTCGCCGCGTTCCACGTCCTGCCCGGCAACCAATACCGCCTGGCCTCGACCTTCGTTCTCCAAGGCGAGCCCGGTCCCGTCGCGCTCGCCTACAGCCCAGACATCAAGCCCCGGGTTCACTTCTCGACCTGCTGGGGCTGCCCCGGCGAGACCGGCAAAGCGCTCTTCCGTAAGCCAGAGACGGTCGTGATCGTCCAGCCGTAGCTGGGCTCGCGATCAATCTTCCATCTGCTGCGCGAGGTAGTTCTCGCGACCCACGTCGGCCAGCTGGTGAAGCTGAGCTTCCAGCCAGTCGATGGCGTCTTCTTCTTCGGTGAGGATGTGCTCGACGAGCTCGCGCGTACCCGCGTCGCTCTTCTTCAAGCACAGATCGATCGCGCGGTTCAGGCGCGCGACCGCCTCGAGCTCGAGCGTGAGGTCGAGCTTGTGCATCTCGATCGGCTCTTCGCCCACGCGCACGGGCGACAGGCGCTGCATGTTCGGCACGCCACCGAGATAGAGGATGCGCTCGATCACCCTGTCGGCGTGCTTCATCTCCTCGATTGATTCCTCGCGCTTCTTCTTCGCCAGCCGCTTGTAGCCCCAGTTCTCGAGCATCCTGTAATGGATGAAGTACTGGTTGATGGCGGTGAGCTCCGACGTGAGGATCTCGTTCAGCACGTCAACGATTTCGGCGTCGCCTCGCATGGCCGGGGACGTTACCACAGCCCCCCGGCAACCGGGTGCCCAGGAGGCGCCCAAAGCCGAATGACTTCGCCCATTTATAGAATGACTTTGACAATCACTTTCAATAAGCTACCTTCAGCTCACGGCTCATGATCGTTTGCCACTGCCACGGTGTCACCGACCGAGAAATCCGCAGCATCGTGCAAGGCGGCGCCAAGACGTGCGCCGACGTCGCGGACTGTTGCGGCGCCTCGTCCGGCTGCGGTGGCTGCGAGGCCCTAGTGGCCGAGATCGTGCAGGGCGAGCGTCATCGGCTCACGGTGCTGCGTAGCGACGTGAATGCGTCCCCCCTCGCTGCCCTGGTCGCGCTGGCCGAACCCGCGCTGCAGTCAGCCTGAAAGGGCACCCCTTTACGAGTACCGCACCGTGCCCCAGGCTTGCTGAGGCATGGCAGAGCCAGCTCGGTTTTTCGATGCAGCGTTCGGGCGCTACGCCCTGACCAGCGCGCTCGCCACCACCACTGACTTCGCGCTGGCGAGCAGCCTGCACCGCCTGGGCGCGTCGCCGGCGACCGCCACCTTTTTCGGCTGCGTGGCAGGCGGCGTCGTCGCCTTCCTGGTCAGCCGCACCTGGACCTTCCGCGCCCGACACGCACCCGCCGGGCCGCAGCTCGCCCGCTTTCTGTTCGTGTGGGCCACGAGCGCTCTCCTCAACTCCGCCGGCGTCCCGGCCCTCTTGAGCTGGGTCAGCTCGTTTCCGGTGGCCTGGGTGCTCGTGCGCGGCGCGGTCTACCTGGGCTGGAACTACCCGCTGTCGCGCTGGCTGGTTTTTGCTGCCGAAAAGCGTAGCGGCGAACTCAGCGCCCCGTAACTCGCAGCTCGAACAGCGCCTCGCCCGCGGTTGGGTTCTGCACCGTCGCGCCCGCAATCTCGGCGGCGACACTGGCAGCGAATAGGCCGAGGCCGCGGCTGTAGCGGCCACCGGCGATATTCTTGGTCGAGAGCTGCCCCTGTGCCGAGAAGGCAAAGTCTCGAGCTTCTCGGGCGAGAGGCGGACCGGTATCGGTCACTGCGATCACCACGTCCCGCGCGTCGCGACGGGCACGCACGTGAACCTTACCGTTCTCACCGGCGTGCTGAATGGCGTTCCGCACCACGTTCGACAGCGCGCGCAGCAGCATGTCTCGGTTGGCGATCGCCCTCAGCTCGGCAGCAGATTCGACGTCCACGTCGAGCGTGACTCGATAGCTGTCCGCGAAGCGATGGGACTTTTGCGCGGCCTCACGCAGCAGCTCCCGCACGGGCAACTCGTGTGCCTCGCGAGGCCTGGCGCCCTCGAGCGCGAGCGACAGCAGCTCCAAGTTGTCCGTGATGTGACCGAGGGCGTCGCTGGAGGCCGCCACGTCCTCCAGCGCCTCGCGCGCTTCGCCGTCCGGCGTATTGAGGACGGACCCCAGAAAACTCACATTGCTGTGCAGCGCCGAAAGAGGGTTTCGGAGATCATGAGCGAAGAGCCCGAGCAGGGCACTCACGAGCTCCGAGGTCAGTTCTTCCTTCATCTGCGCTGGATGAACGGGCGGCTTGGGGGCCCCGACTCCAAGCCTCTACTATCTCACAACGCAATCACAGCGCCGCTAGAAATTCGCCCAAAACTCGTCCATGACTTCGGCGACCCGCTCGCGCTCTTCGAGCGGCAGGATGTGCGAGGCGCCTGGGATCAACACGAGCTTCGACCCCGGAATCGCCTCGGCCATCGCCACCGAGATTTCAGGCGGCGTGAACGTATCGCGCGACCCGGCGACCACCAGCGTCGGCACGCGCACGTCAGCCAGAAGGTCCGCCGCCGAGTGCTCGCCCGCAGCCTGCAGCATGCGCACAAACAACGTAAAATCCACGTGCAGCGCGTGCCTGAAGTACGGCTCGACGTCCTCGACGCGCACCTTGTTCGGATCGATGTCTCCGGTGAGGATGCCGAGCTTGACGGCGACTCGAACTGGGACACGTGCCCAAAGCGCACGCAGGAGGCGCGGGTGCTTCGCGCTCCAATCCAGGACGTTCGGCAACACTGTCGAGAGCATGTCGGTACCCTTGAAGGTGTGGGTGACTCGGCCGAAGCTACCGCACAGCAGCACCATGGCTCGCACGCGCTCAGGCCGGGCGCGGTAGGCTTCCAGACACACCTGAGTGCCCAAGGAATGACCCACCAGGACCACCTCGGGGTCACCCAGATGCTCGCGCACCGCGTTCAGATCGGAGGCGTGCGCGGCCACATCGACGCGATCGCGATCGACCGGTGCACCGCTCCTGCCATGGCCGCGGTAATGAAAATGAGCCACCGGGCTGAGCTTTGCGAGATCGTCCCACAGGTAGCGGTAGATGTAGCCGTCGCAGACCAGGCCGTCGCAAAGGAGCGCCGTCGGCTTACCTGGCGCTCCTGAACGGTGTCGAACGTACAGACGCGTTCCATCGCGACCGCGGGCAAAAACCTCCGTCGCGGTCGCGCTATCCGTTGAAATCCCCGCGCCAGTCGATGGCGGGGGCAGCGAATCGGGTCGCTGCTTCGTCGTCTCGGTCCCGTTGCCTATTACGGCCCCGCCCCCAGCAGGGCGGGCGCTCAGCGGAACGGGGGACGACTCAGGTGGCGGCCTCGTCCTCGTCGTCACTGATGTCGTTCACGCTCGGGATCTTCTTGATCTCGAGGCGCGCCATCTTCCACGCGCGCTGCACGACCCAGGATAGCGAGCGGTCGAGACGGGCAGCCTCGTCCTTGATCTCCTGCAGCATAGCCTCAGGAAAGTACAAGCTTTGCTTGCGTTTATCGCTACCAGCACTCTTGTTGGATTCGTCGGCCACGAAGTACCCTCGGCTCGTGTAGGGAGGTGTCTAAGCGACACCGTCAAAGGCTCGAATATCACCACTACCACCCACAGAGCCTCGGAATCAATGGATAAGCGAACGAGAACGGCTGCGTCGGACGTCGGGCGCGTTCCGCCCTTGATCCTCGAGAGAAGTGGACCAAACACTCCCCCCATGTCGCATTTTGGCAGCGGTCGCGGACGGAGCGCCCGGAGGGTTTGCGAGCTCGGCCTCGCGGCCCTGACAGGCGGGGTGCTCGCCACATGCGTTTTTCACGCTCCCGAAGCGCAGGCCAAGAGCGAATGGGACAACCCGTACTTCCCGTTCGAGCAGCTCGGCCGCGTGCTGGCCTGGGTCGAGAACGAGTACGTCGACCCGGTCGAGCGCCGACGCCTCCTCGAGGGCGCGATCAAGGGCATGGTCGCCGAGCTCGATCCCCACTCGTCGTACCTGCCGGCCGAGGACTACAGCATCTTTCAAGCCGACACGGAGGGCCACTTCGGGGGCATCGGTGTCGAAGTCGATTTCGGCGACGAGTACATCACCATCATCGCGCCGATCGACGGCTCACCCGCAGCGCGGAGTGGCATTCAACCAGGAGACCGCGTGCTGGCGATCGACAACCAAGCGGTGCGCGGCAAGAGCGCGGCCGACCTCGTGCGCCTGATGCGCGGTGAACCAGGCACGAAAGTGCTGCTGACCGTGCGCCGCAAGGGCCAGGAAAAGCTGCTCTACTTTCAGCTGACGCGGCAGATCATCAACGTAGCCAGCGTCGCGAGCAAATCTCTCAAAGGCAACGTCGGCTACATCCGCATCAAGACCTTCCAGAGCGGCACGCACTCCGAGCTGCTGGATCACGTCAAGCGGCTGCGCGAGGCGGCACACGGCGAGCTGGCCGGCGTAGTGCTGGACATGCGCAACAACCCGGGCGGGCTCGTCAACGAGGCGACTGCGGTGGCGGACGAATTTCTGTCGAGCGGTGTGATCTTCACGACGCGTCGCCGCGGCAAGATCGTCGACGACCTGCGCGCCGACGATCTCGGAGCGCTGCGCCGTGGCCCCGTGGTGGTGTTGGTCAACGAGTACAGCGCCAGCGCGGCCGAGCTCGTCGCCGGCGCGCTGCAAGACAACAAGCGCGCGCCCGTCGTCGGAGCGCCGACCTTCGGCAAGGGCTCGGTGCAGACCATCGTGGATCTGCCGGGCGGAGCCGGCCTGCGCCTGACCACGCTGCGCTACTACACCCCCAGCGGCAGGCCGATCCAAGCGCAGGGCGTGAAGCCAGACATCCTGGTCGGCGGCGCCAGCGCGGCGCTCGGCTATGGCGTGCTCAAGGAGCGCAACCTCGAAGGGTACCTGTCACCCGTGGAAGGTGGCCTGGCGCCCGTCACCAGCCCGTCCGAGCCGCCTTCGGACAAGGCCGGCAAGGCGCCTAGCGAGCCCGGCGACGAGGAGCGAGCGGACGCCGACGGCACCGATCTGGATCTCGGGATGTCGCGAGACGTTCCGACCGACCCAGAAACGGGCGCCGACGACGCGCTGAAGGTCGGTTACCGCGTCGTCGTCGGCACGTACTCGAAGGCGACGCCGGTGAATAAGACCGGTAGCGCCAAGCCGTAGCCCTACTTTCCGCGAGTGTTCACGTCGTTCGGGGCGGTCGCCATCGCGGAGAGGAGCTCGCGGTTCATCTTCGCGATGAAGCCGATCGAGATGCCCTTCGGGCACGCGGCCTCGCACTCCTTGTGGCTGGTGCAATGACCGAAGCCCTCGGCGTCCATCTGCGCCACCATCTTGCGGACGCGGTCGGCGCGCTCGGGCTCGCCCTGCGGCAAGAGCGCCAGGTGCGAGATCTTGGCTGCCGTGAACAGCGCCGCGGAAGCGTTGGGGCAAGCGGCAACGCAGGCGCCGCAACCGATGCAGGTCGCGGCGTCGAACGCCGTGTCCGAGTCGACCTTGGCGATGGGCAGCGAATTGGCCTCCGGCGCGCTGCCGGTGCGGAGCGAGACGTAGCCACCAGCCTGGATGATGCGATCGAATGCGCCGCGGTCGACGATCAGGTCGCGCACCACCGGGAAGGCGCTGGCGCGCCAAGGCTCGATGGTGAGCTCGTCGCCGTCCTTGAAGCTGCGCATGTGGAGCTGGCAGGTGGTCGTGCCACCGAGCGGTCCGTGCGGGACGCCGTCGATCACCACGCCGCACATGCCGCAAATACCTTCACGGCAATCGTGGTCGAACGCGATCGGAGCTTCACCCTTGGCGCTCAGCTCTTCGTTCACCACGTCGAGCATCTCCAGGAACGACATGTGGTCGCTGACGTTCTTGGCTTCGTAGCGCACGAACTTGCCGGGCGTCTGCGCGTCCTTTTGACGCCAAACGTTGAGCACGAGGTTCATCGTGCGGGCCATTACTTGTAGCTCCTCTGGCTCGGGTGGACGTATTCGAAGCTGAGCGGCTCCTTGTTGAGCTTGGGGCTCGAAAGGTCGCCCGTGTATTCCCACGCTGCGACGTACGAAAACTCGGCGTCGTCGCGCTTCGCTTCGCCGTCGTCGGTCTGATACTCCTCGCGGAAGTGCCCGCCCGCCGACTCGTTGCGGTGCAGGGCGTCGCGACACATCAGCTCCCCGAATTCCAGGAAGTCAGCGACGCGGCCGGCACGCTCGAGCGACTGGTTCAGCTCTTCGCCGCTGCCAGGCACGTTCAGGTTCTGCCAAAACTCCTCGCGGAGCGCCGGGATCTTGGTCAGGGCCTCCTTGAGGCCAGCCTCGGTGCGCGCCATGCCGCACTGATCCCAGACCAGCGCGCCGAGCTCGCGATGAAACGAGTCGGGCGTGCGCTTGCCCTTGATCGAGAGCAGCTTGTTCAAGCGTTCTTCGACCTCCGTTTGCGTCTGCCGCACAGCGGGGTGGCTCGCGTCGACGCTGCCCGCCTTTTGCGAAGCGAGGAAGTTGCTCACCGTAACCGGCAAGATGAAGTAGCCGTCGGCGAGACCCTGCATCAGGGCGCTAGCGCCGAGGCGGTTGGCGCCGTGGTCCGAAAAGTTGGCTTCGCCGCCCACGAACAGACCGGGGATCGTGCTCTGGAGGTCGTAGTCGACCCACAGGCCGCCCATCGTGTAGTGGATGGCCGGGTAGATGCGCATCGGCACGTCGTAGGGATTTTCACCCGTGAT
>JBEHXA010000426.1:0-6908 GCA_048498935.1 Myxococcota bacterium | reverse complement strand
GTGTGCGGCGGCGAGCGCCCGCTCCGGTTCACCGCGGCGCATGCGCTCCGGCGGGGCATGGAAGCTGTTCGCGTCGATCGCTGCCTGGATCGTCGTGATGGCCGGGAGCTGCTCGTAGTCGACCTTCACGCGCTCGGCGCCGCACCGGGCCTCTTCGAGGCTACTCGCGACCACCCACGCTACGGGCTGGCCCAAGAAGCAGACTTCGGCGGGAAAAAGCGGCTCGTCGTGCCGCACCGGACCAACGTCGTTTTCGCCCGGAACGTCGCCGGCCTGGAGCACGCAGATCACGCCGGGCATGCCGAGCGCGTCGCTCGCATCGATGCCGAGCACGCGCGCGTGGGCGAGCTGGCTCGTGACTGGCCATGCCTGGGCGACATTGGCGACGCCCAGCGCGAGCTCGTCGACGTAGCTGGCGCGCCCCGTGACATGTAGCGCTGCGGCTTCGTGAGGTAGCGGCTTGCCGACAGCGCTCATTCTGCAGCCTCCGCCGTGGCGACGCTGTCGTAGAAAAATTTTTGCACTAGGTTGCCGAGCATGGCGCGCCGGTACGCTGCGCTACCTCGCAAATCGTCTTGTGGGGTGCCGAGCCGCTCCGCTTCGGCCGAGAGCAGAGCGAGCGTGGTTTCGTTCCAGGGCTTGCCGAACGCGAGCCGCTCGAGCTCCGGCGCGACGAGCGGCGTCGCGGCCACGCCGCCGAACGCGACGCCCAACCGTGTCACCAGGCCTTGCTCGTCGAGCGACAGCGCGAACGCTCCGGCAACCGTCGAGATGTCGTCGAGCACGCGCTTACTCACCTTGTAAAAGCGCTGCACGCGCGGCAGCGGGCGCTGCAGCTTGATGGCTCGGATCAGCTCGCCGGGTCGAAGCGCGGTGCGGCGGTACCCCGTGAAGAAGTCGGCGAGTGCCAGCTCGCGCGAGCCCGCACGACTCACCAGCTCGAGCGTCGCGCCGAGCGAAAGCAGGGCGGGGGCCGCATCTCCAATCGGTGACGCGGTCCCCAAGTTGCCGCCCAGGGTCGCGCGGTTCCTGATCAGGCGCGAGCTGAACAGCGGCAAGAGCTCGTGGAGCAGCCGCGCATCGGGGGCCTCCTGCGCCAGGAATTGCTCGATGCGAGTCAGCGGTACAGCGGCGCCGAGCACCAGCTCGTCGGCTGAGGCCGAGAGCTGCTGCAGCTCGGGCAGCGCTTCGAGCGATAGCAATGCCTCGAAGCGTCGATGTCGCTGGTTGGCGTACACGATCAGGTCCGTGCCGCCGGCGAGCGGGATCGCTTCGGGGTGCTCGGTGAGCACTTCGAGTGCCTCCGGGAGCGAGGTCGGCCGAAAAAAACCGGAGCTGGCATGCTCGGCCGCTGACAGGGGCTTTACCGGTCGGCGCAGCTGCACCAAGCGCGGGTCGTCGGCTGCCGGCGGCGGTAGCGACTTGGCAACGTCTACAATGGGTCGGTAGCCGGTGCAGCGGCACAGATTGCCGCTGATGCTCTCGGGATCGAAACCGTGTCGCCCCGGCCGGTAGTATTCGCAGAACAGGCTCACGACGAAGCCAGGCGTGCAGTAGCCGCATTGCGAGCCGCCCGCGGCGACCATCGCGGTCTGAACCGGGTGGAGCTCTTCTGGTGAGCGAGCGACGCCTTCGATCGACACCAGCTCGCGACCGTCGACCGCGTGCAGTGGTAGCAGACAGCTGTTGACGGGTTCGAAGTGAGCGACCGATTCACCGGGTCCTTGGCTCACGAGCGCCACCGCGCACGCTCCGCACTCACCTTCGGCGCAGCCCTCCTTCGTACCGCATGCGCCGCCCGCGCGAAGCCACTGAAGGAGCGTGGTGTGAAGCGGCGCGTCCGTGACTTCTACGGGGCTTCCGTTCAGCACGAAGCGGATGGCCATCTCGGCATGCTATCATGCGTAGGGTGTGTTTCGTTTCAAGAGAGCTCGACGAAACCTCCACGACTCGAGCCCGGGGCATAAGGTGAGACAGCGTGCGTGAAGTCGTTGAGGCTCTGCTCGAACTGCTGACGAATCGTCAGCGCGGAGCACTCGCAACCGTCGTGCGCGTCTCTGGCTCTACGCCTCAGCAGGTCGGCGCTCGCCTGCTGCTCCGACGGGACGGCAGTACGCTCGGGACGGTGGGGGGCGGTGCGATCGAGCGCGTGGTGCTCGAGGCCCTCCAGCAGGCGCTGCAGCGTGAGCAAGGCGAGCTCATCGTGCGCGATCTCGCCCACGATTTGGGCATGTGCTGCGGGGGGCGGATGGAGATCTTCGTGGAGCCTATCGTGCCGGCGCCCCGGCTTTGGCTGATCGGCGCAGGTCACGTGGCCAAGCCCACGGCCGCCCTGGCGCTCAGCGTCGGCTACGAGGTCACGGTGGTAGACGAGCGCGAAGAGCTCAACTACGCCGAGCGTTTTCCAGGCTGCACGCTGCAGCTCGACGACCCCAGCGACGTGCTCCGCCGTAGCCGGCTCGACGACCGCGACTGGGTGCTCATCCTCACCCACGACCACCAGCTGGACGAGCGCGCGCTCGAGGCAGCTTCCGGCAAGGCTGCGCGCTACGTCGGCCTGGTCGGCAGCCGCCGCAAGGTGCTGCGGCTCGTGCAGCGCGTGCTCGCCAAGCGCCAGGGCGACGTGCCGATCGAGCGCTTGTTCGCGCCGGTCGGGCTCGACATCGGCGCCGTGAGCCCCGAAGAAATCGCGGTCAGCATCGTGGCAGAGCTGATCGCGCTCCGGCACGGCCGTGAGGTCAACCACCTTCGCGCGCTGACCGACGACAAGCTCGGGCGGCTCCTTTCGCAGGAGCTGGCCGAGTCATGAGCCGGCCCCCGTCACCGAGCTCGCCCGAGCTCGTCGAGTTGTCGCGCCAAGTCGAGCGTGACCTCGCGCTGCTCGACTACCCGCGGCGTCCCTGGCTTCAGCCCCGCACGACGAGCGTTGGCGGTCCGGTGCACGACGTGGTCATCGTCGGGGGCGGGCAGAGCGGGCTTACGGCCGCTTTTGGGCTCGCGCGCGAGCGCGTCGGCAACGTGCTCGTCGTCGATCAAAACCCGCTCGATCGCGCCGGACCCTGGCTGAATTTCGCGCGCATGCGCACGCTGCGCACGCCCAAGTACCTGACCGGGCCCGACCTCGGCATCCCGAGTCTCACGCCGCGGGCCTGGTACGAGGCTCAGCACGGCCCGGGCAGTTGGGAGTCGCTCGGGCTCATTCCGAAAGAGATGTGGGCTGCGTACCTGGCTTGGTATCGCCAGGTGCTGCGCATCCCCGTCATGCCGGACACTCGGGTCGGCGCGCTCAGTTTCGACACGGCGGAGCGCTGCTTCGTCGTGCCGTGCGAGGGCCCGGCGGGCGCGCACCGGTTGCGCGCTCGCCGGGTCGTACTCGCGACCGGCATCGACGGCTCGGGGGAATGGCGCATTCCGGAGTCGATCAGCGCAGCGCTGCCCCGCGCGCGCTACGCGCACACTCGTGAAAGCATCGACTTCGAGGCATTGCGCGGTAAGCGCGTGGCGGTGCTGGGCGCCGGCGCCTCCGGTTTCGACAACGCCGCTACCGCGCTCGAGCACGGCGCGCGCGAGGTGCACCTGCTGTTTCGGCGCCCCCAGCTGGTCAACGTGAACGCCTACCGCTGGGCCGAGTTCGTCGGCTTCCTCAAACACCACGCGGACCTGCCCGACCCCGAAAAGTGGCGCTTCATTCTGCAAATCTTGCGGATGGGCCAGCTGCCGCCGGCGGACACATTGGCCCGGGCTCAGCAGCTTCCAGGCTTCGTGCTGCGCGCCGGTTCGGAATGGAAGGCGCTCGCAGAGCGAGACGGGGCGGTGCAAATTCAAACGCAATCCGACGCCATCGAGGTCGACTTCGTGATCGTGGCTACCGGCTTCGTCACCGACCTTGCAGCGCGTCAGGAGCTCGCGCACTTCGAGCCATTCATCGCGCGTTGGGCCGACCGCTTTACGCCACCGGAATCCGAGCGCCACGAAGATTTGCTCCGTCACCCATACCTCGGACAAACTTTCGAGTTTACCGAACGCGCACCGGGTAGCGCCCCTTACCTCGAGCATCTCTACAACTACACGTTCGGAGGCCTGCTCAGCATGGGCTTCGGTGGCGCCAGCATCTCGGGCCTCAAGTATTCTTCCGCGCGATTGGTGGCGGGTATCACACGCTCATTCTTCGTCGAAGACAGCGCCGCCTACTTCGACGGATTGAAGAACTTTGCAGAGACGGAGTTCTGATGAGCCAGTCTGCTTTCCGAAGCTCGCGTGTCGTCTTGCCCACCGGCGTCGAGGAGGCCACCGTGCTGGTCGACGGCGAAGAGATCGCCGAAATCGTGCGCGGGCCACGCAAAGTGGCTGGCGCCGTCGACTTTGGCGATCGCGTGATCGCTCCTGGGCTCGTGGACTGCCACGTGCACGTCAATGAGCCGGGGCGCACCGAGTGGGAGGGTTTCGAAACTGCGACGCGCGCCGCTGCCGCCGGTGGTGTGACCGCGTTGGTCGACATGCCGCTCAACTCGCTGCCGGTCACGACGACGCGCACGGCGCTCGAGCAAAAAAAGGCTGCCAGTTCGGGCAAGTGCTTCGTCGACGTGGGCTTCTGGGGCGGCGTGGTGCCGGGCAATCAGGACGACTTGGTCGAGCTTTCAGAGGGCGGCGTGCTCGGCTGTAAGGCATTTTTGGTGCACTCGGGCATCGACGAGTTTCCGAACAGCACCGAGGCCGATTTGCGCGCCGCCATGCCGATCTTGCGCGACGCGGGCCTGCCGCTGCTCGCGCACGCCGAGCTCGACCTCGGCGCGCCGGTCCGGTTCAGCTCGAAAGACCCACGCGCCTACGCGCGCTACCTCGAATCAAGGCCCCCACGTTGGGAAGACGAGGCAATCCGCTTGCTGGTCAAGCTCTGCCGCGAAACGGGCTGCGCCGTTCACATCGTGCACCTGTCGTCGGCTTCCAGCGTGCCGATCTTGCGCGCAGCCAAGGCCGAAGGCTTGCGAATCACGGTCGAGACTTGCCCGCACTACCTGTGCCTGGATGCGGAGAGCATCCCGGACGGCGCGACCTTCTACAAATGCGCGCCGCCCATCCGCGGGCGGAAGAATCGCGAAGCGTTGTGGCAGGCTCTGCTCGACGGGGTGATCGACTTCGTGATCACCGACCACAGTCCCTGCGCGCCCGAGCTCAAGCTGGCCGAGCGTGGCGACTTCGAGCAGGCTTGGGGCGGTATTGCTTCGCTGCAGCTCGGGCTGCCGGCGATCTGGACCGAGGCGCAGCGCCGCGGGGCCGACCTATCGGCGCTGTTCCGCTGGCTCAGCGCGGCGCCGGCCGAGTTCGCAGGGCTCGCGGGGAAGAAGGGCCGGCTAGTGCCCGGCTTCGACGCGGACCTCTTGGTCTTCGGTCCGGACGACGAGCTGGAAGTGACGAGCGAAAGCCTATTTTTCAAGCACAAGGTGTCGCCGTACGTAGGCCGATCGCTGCGTGGCCGCGTGCATACCACGCTCCTTCGCGGGGCCTGCGTGTACGATGGAACCGAGCACCAGGGCATGGCGAGCGGACGACACCTCCTTCATCGCAGGACGGCGGCGTGAGCGGCGACGCACCGGCAGCGTTTCAGGGCCTCATCGATCTGGCCTCCGCCACGCTGGGCGGTCAGGCGTTGGCTAGCAGCGACGACTTCTTCGCCGGTATGGAGAACATGCTGCAGCCAGGCCGCGCGGTATTCGTGCCTGGCAAGTACACCGACCGAGGCAAGTGGATGGACGGTTGGGAGAGCCGGCGCAAACGCGGTCCCGGCCACGACCATTGCCTGGTGCGATTGGGGGTACCGGGCGAGGTGCTCGCGTTCGACATCGACACGCAGCACTTCAATGGCAACCAGCCGGCCTTCGCGTCGGTGGAAGGCCTACTCGCGGAGCGCGACGCCACTGCGGCTCAGCTGATGGAGCAGCCCTTTCACGAGCTACTGGCGCAAGCACCCCTTTTGCCGAACGCACAAAACCTGTTCGTTGCCACGCACGTGGGCGTGGTGAGCCATTTGCGGCTCAACATCTTTCCGGACGGCGGCGTGGCGCGCTTTCGAGCGTACGGCCGCGTCTCACCGAGCTGGCGGCTGCCGACCCTCGACGCCGAGACCCGTCAGCACGTCGCGGCCGGACAGTATGACTTGGCCGCGCTCGAGAACGGCGCGCTGGCCCTGGCCTGCTCGGACGCGCACTTCGGCGGCATGAACAACCTGATTCTGCCTGGTCGCGCCCTCAATATGGGCTCGGGCTGGGAGACGCGGCGGCGGCGCGGCCCGGGTCACGACTGGATCGTGATCCAGCTCGGCGCGCGCGGCACGCCTCAGGTCATCGAGGTCGACACCGCGCACTTCAAGGGCAACTTTCCCGACCGCTGCGCGATCGACGGCATCGACGCGCCGGGCAAGACACCCACCGAGCTGATCGCGAGCACCGGTTGGCAGCCGCTCCTCGAAGAGACCCGGCTTGCGGCCGACCAGCGACATTTCTTCGGCAACGAGCTGTCACCCTCGGCCATCACCCATGTGCGTCTGCGCATCTTTCCCGATGGTGGGGTGAGTCGGTTGCGGGTGTGGGGTGAGCGCGATGGCTGAGCCGTCGGGTGGCGTCAGTCGGTTGAACGCCTTGCCCGAGCTCGAGGCGCGCCAGCTACTCGAGCGCTGTTGCGGTGCGCAGCGTTGGGTCGACGGCATGCTGACGCAGCGTCCGTTCGTATCGGCCGAGACGCTCTACGTGGCCGCCGAACAAGCGTGGCAGCCGCTCGGCGAGGCCGACTTTCTGGAAGCCTTTTCGCATCACCCGGAAATTGGTGAAAATCTCGACGAGCTGCGGCGTCGCTTCGGCGCCACCGCCGCCCTGTCGCAGATCGAGCAAGCCGGCGCGGCCGCCGCGAGCGTT
>JBEHXA010000425.1:0-6935 GCA_048498935.1 Myxococcota bacterium | reverse complement strand
CGGGCCGCCGCGGTTGAGATCGCCACCGCGGTCGCATCCGGTCACCTCTGCGTCGGTGACCGGGCGGCGGAACAGCCGGTAGCCGGTGTTCTTGACCACGGCCGTTACGCAGGCCGCGTCAATTGCAGCGGGCGAGCAAGGCGCTGGCAAGAGCGCAGCCGCCTCGGGGCCAGCGAGCAAGGCCTGAGCCTTGTCGAACGTGGAGTCCACGAGCGCCGCGAGCCACGGCTGATGCACCGCAAGCGTCGCCGTGTACGTCGAATAAGCCCCGGCCTGGCGAAGGTCACCCACGAGCTGGATCTTTTGCCAGCTCGCGGCGTTCACGCCAAAAGCGTCGATGAGGGAGTTGTTGTACTCATCTTCGGAGAGGCGCCGCAGCATGCGGAAGGCCGCCTTGCCCACTTCGCCCTCGGCGCACGTGGCGGCGGGCGCGGTGACGCTCCCCGAAGTGCCGCCAGTCGTGGTCGCGGTCCCGCCGCCACCGTTGGCGCTGCCGCCCGTGGCGGTTGCAGCACCGGCGCCAGTGCCTGCAGTGCCCGGATCTGCGCCCGTGCCGGGCGGATCGTTGGTACCGCACGCCGCTAGCGACAACGCCAGCACGCAGCTGCCACCCAAGACTAGGGGCCTCACGCCAGCATCTCCTCGATGACGCCGCGAGATTCGCGCGGTCCGTAGCTCGTAGTGGTGGGCGCGCCCATCAGGTTGGAGAGCGTCGCGAACAGGTCGCCCATGTTGCGACCGTTGGCATCGATGCCGGCGATACCACCGGGGTTGCCGTAGCTCAGGAACTGACCACTCTTGATGGTGCCCCCGAGGTCACCCAGCAGGACGATCGGGATGGACTGCACGGTGTGTGCGTCGCCCCCGTCCACCTCGGAGGTGCAAAGGATGACCGTGTTGTCGAGCACGGTTTTGCCCGGTGAGAGCGGATCCGGCACGTCTAGGCCTTGCAAGAGCGTCAGCAGACGACTCGAGACCCAGTTGTGGCAGGTCGCGAAATCTTGCGCGGTTTTGCCGTTCGGCTCCGAAGGCACCCAGTGCGACAGCTGCTGGTGGTGAGCCCCCGAGAAACCGAGCCACGAGAACACGTGGTTGCCCCAGCCGTGCATCACCTGGAGGTTAGCCATGGTGCGCTGTCCGCAAACGAAGGCCTGAATCACGTTCTCGATCTGTGCGTCGAGCAGGGCAGGCAAGTTCGGCTGTACCGCGTCCCCGTTGGTGACGAGACCCTTCGTCTTGTCGAGCGCGACCGTAGAGAGCATCGAGCAGCTCATTTGCCCAGCGCTGCCTTGGCCCGGGTTCTGGGCCAGGTCCGCCTTCACGGCCTGCACCGCTTCGATGTGGCTCTTCAGCTTGGCGCTCTCGTAGGGCAGCCCCTCGACCTCTCTACTCAGCGTGTCGAGCTCCTTCTGCGTCAACCCGAGCGCCAGCGACTTGAATTGGCGAATCGCTGCGATGTTCGCGCCCTGTGCGCCGAGCGCCGACGGATCCACGGTGCGCAGCACCTCAGCGCGCGCTTGGAACGGATCGTAGATGCCGGGAATGCGCACCTTCTTGCGGAAGCTCATCTCCTGGCCACCCGCGAGCGGCGCGACCGAAAGGTTCAACAGGTCCGCCTGGATGTTGTCGGCCAGGACCTGCTCGAACGAGTCCTCGGCGCCCACCGTCAGGCAGTTCTCACCGCCAAAGCCGTGATTGGAGCCGGGGCCGATCGATAGGCCCTGGATGATCGTCATCTTCGACTTGTAGGGCTCGAGCGGAGTCAGCGAGACCTTGAGGTCGAAGTTGGTTCCCGGCGTCGTGGGCCAGAAGTAGTTCGCGGCGCAGCCGCTCGAGACGAAGAAGACGATCAGCCGCTTGACCGGCGCCGCCCCAGCGGCCTGCGCCAAGCCGTCCAGCGACCGAGAAAGGGCCAGGGCAGTCGCGCCACCACCTACCGACGTGAGGAACCTGCGGCGATTCATGCGTCCATTCCCACTGAAGAGTTGTGAAAATTCACGGGTTTGGCGGGCACCAGCCGCACTGGCCGCTTATCTCCAGCTGCTTGATCCTCTGGACGCAACCGACCCCGTTGCGAAAAGTCGCCCTCGCACTCAAAAAATCGCGGCGCTGACGCTCGTGCGCCCGGCCTCCGGGGGCCCGGCGCGCTGCAGCGCCCGGACTCCACAAAGTTACCCATAAACGATATGAGTCGCCTCGATGGACGCTCCACTGGCCGTCTTGCAGTGGGATCGCGGAGTCCTGGAAGCGGAGTGCGAGCGCGGAGCGACCGTAAAGGCTGGTGTCGAGGCCTATTTGGGGCGCACGGTATTTGACGCCGACGCGCCAGTGGTGATTCGCGTCAAGCTCGCGCGCCGCGAAGAAGACGGCCGGGCGCGCGTGATTGCGAAGGTCGCGCAAGAGACGAACGACGGGCGCGCGTGGGGTGAGCGTGAGGTGGAGGGGGACGCTAGCTGCGCTTCACTCGACGAGCCGCTCACGCTGGTCGTCGCGCTGCTCGTGGATGCACCGACATCGAACTCGGAACCCACGCCAAGCGAGGTCACCGCCCCACCTCCCGAGCCGCCACAGTCGCGATCGTCCGACGAAAACGAGACGCAGGATCGAGAGCCGACCGAGATCGAAACCGCACCTAGCTTGGAGCGCGCGCAAGCGGCGCCGGGACACGTCGTGTTCTTGGCATCGGGGCTGGTCTCGATGGGGGGAGTTCTCCCTTCCACGGCCGCAGGCGCTGGTGTGCTGGCGTCGCTCAAGCCGCAGGGCTTTTGGGCGGTGGGCTTGGAGGTAGGCGCTTCGTGGCCGCAGGACATCGCGCTCGGCTCGGGTTTGCTCCAGACTTCTCTCTTCACCCTGAGCGGCAACATTTGCCCACTGCAAGGCCTGGCAGACCAAACGTGGTGGAGTGCTTGCGGCAGCGTTGGAGCCGGACGCCTGCACGCGCAGAGCGTGCAGGTGGTTGAGCCCCAAAGTCGGAGCGACTGGTTCTTTTTGCCAGGAGCGGCGGTGCGCGGCGGGTGGCTCGTGGGTGGTCGCGCCCTGATCAGCGCCGGGCTGCAGGCACTCTTTCCAGTATCGCCCGATCACTACGTTTATCGCACTGAGGAAGGCGAGAAGGTGCTCGCATTCGAGCCCACACCCCTGATGATCACCGCCCAGCTCGGGGTCGGGCTGCTGCTTCACTGAGCATGAGTCAGAAATTCGCGGCTGAGCCTCCATTGCCTCGAGCGGACGCCTGCGAGGCCTCTGAGTCAGTTATGCCTCCACAGGCGGCCCCAAGTTTTTCGGAAATCTTCGAGCAGCACGCCCGCTTCCTCTGGCGAACGCTGATGAATTTGGGCGTACCGAGCCGCGAGGCTCAAGATCTCTGTCAGGAAGTCATGATCATCGTGCACCGTCGCTTGCCCGATTTTGATGGCAAATCCTTGCGCGGCTGGCTCTATGGCATCTGCGTGCGCGTTGCGTCCGACTATCGTCGCAGCGCACGCGCTCGCCGCGAGCTGACCGTCGGCGAGCTGCCGCAGACCAGTCTCGGGCCTGACCAGCACGACCAGCTCGAGCAAGGGGCGCAGCGACAGCGACTGATGCGCGCGCTGGAGCGTCTCGGAGAAGAAAAGCGCGCAGCCCTCGTGCTGTACGAGGTCGAAGAGCTCACGCTCGCCGAAGTTTCCGAGGCCCTGGGGGTGCCGCTCCAAACGGTTTATTCGCGCATCAAGGCAGCGCGGCAAGAGCTCCGTCGGGAGCTGGAATGCGTGAGTCACAGCGACCCGGGAGGCACCCGTGAAGCTGGTTGACGAGGAGCAGGAGCTGACGCGTCTCCTCGCGGAAGAGCCGTCACCTGTGGCTTCGGAGCTCGCCGCGCTGCGTGAGCAGGGCCCCGACGCGACCGAGCTGGCGTCGCTCGCTTCGCGGCTCGCTTTGCAGGGCATCGACGTGAGCTCGAGTCAGTCGCTCCCCCACGTGAAGCCGTGGAAAAAGTGGGTAATCGGGGGACTCGGCGGTGGCTCGGCATTCGTCGTTTGGCTAGCTCTGCGCGGCTCGCCCGTCCCCGGCGACGTGGCACCTACGGTCGAGGTGGGGTCGCGGTCATTCACTGCGACTGCGGTAGGAGCGGAGCCGGCCGCACCGCCGCAGGGCCCATCGAGCGCGGCCGTCGCCCACGCTGCGCCTGCGGCCGTACGCGACTCGACTGATCCAAGCCTCGGCAGTCTCTCATCCGCGCCGAGCCCCAACGGCGTCGCTACTTCGACCGCCGCGGTGCCGACTTCGATGATCGCACAGCCTGAGCGGTTGCCAGCCTCCGACGTCCGCGAGCCCGTGAGCGCCGATCGAGCCACGGCACGGCCTCGCGCCGCTGCCGCCTCGCCGGCTATGGAAAGCTCGTCCCCGAGTGCTGGGCTTTCGGCCGGTCCCGCGCTGCCGGCCGGCGAGGTCGAGCTGCTGCGCGACGCACGACTCGCGCTCCGTCAATCGCCCGCTCGGGCATTGCAACTCACGGAGGAGCACGCCCGCTCGTACCCCCGAGGCAAAATGACGCAAGAACGTGAGCTCATTGCGGTGTCTGCGTTGGTGGCGCTCGGCCGCCGTGCGGCAGCGCTGTCGCGCGCGGCAAGCTTCGAACGGCTGTATCCGACGTCGCCGTATCGCAAGCAAATGAACGACCTGCTGCAATGACCAGCTCAGAAAAACGCCAGGCTGCCTCCATCACGTCGTCGGAGGTCCGCTTGAACGATCGCTTCCTTTTGCTTACCCGCCCCTCGTGCCTGCTGTTCGTCAGCGTGGTTGCCGCTGCAGCTGCCGGATGCGGCGGCAAGGAGGCCGATATGGGGCAAGACAAGGGCTCGCGTGCAGGCTCGGGTGCCACGTCGGGTCCCAGTGGGCCACTCAACCTCGGCGGCAGCAGTACCGGAAATGGCAACGGCTCCGGCAACGGCAACGGCACTGCCGAAATGCCCTGTGGGGCCACGCCTTGTGCCGACCACCAGGGCGAACGGAGCTTCATCGACGAAAGCGCGCCAGATGACGCGGCAGACGTCTTCGACGGAGCGACGCCGCACGATGCAGGCAGCGATGCCGGCCGTGAACCGGCTGTCATCTACCCCTCGCATGAGACCATGTTCCCGATCAACGTGTCGCACATCCGACACGACTGGGCGGCGGGCGACAATGACCTATTCGAGCTCCGTTTCGTCGGGCTAAACACCACCGTTACTGTCTACACCTCGTCCACCAACTGGACTCCCACTGACGAGCAATGGGATTGGATCGCGGAATCGAACCGCGCAGGGGCTGTTGAGCTCGTTGTCTCCGGGCTGAGCACGGCAGATCCGAGCGACTCCTGGTCGTCATCTCCGATCACGTTGTTGTTCAGTGATGCCGCTGTGGAAGGCGCCCTCTACTATTGGTCGACCGGCACGCAGGGCATCATGCGCGCCACCGTCTCGAACGAAATTCCGGAAAAGTTCTACACCGATCCCACCGCGTCGGATGCAGGTACCTGCGTCGCTTGCCACACGCTGTCACGCGATGGCAAGCGCCTAGCAGTGGGTTACGGTGGCGAAAAACTGCGCGTGGTGTCGGTCCCCGAACGAGAGACCCTCATCCCCACGGGAGTGACTGCTGTCGATCCCGACCCCATGACCATGCCCAAGCCGGGCAAGCCCAAGCCCGGCATGATGCCGGGAATGGGCGGAGGTATGGCTTCTGCGTGGACGACGTTCTCGCCCGATGCTCAGAAGCTGCTGGTGGCAGCCAACGGCGTGCTCACCTTGATCGACGCCAACACTGGTGAACCGGTCGGCGACGACGCCGGTGTCGTGCCGATTCCGAGCGGCACGGTCGCTACGCACCCCGACTGGGCAGCCACGGGCGACCGTGTCGCAATCACGCTGGGCACCAAGGGCGGCAACAAAGAGGTCGAGGGCGGCTCGATCGCCCTCTTGAGCTACGACCAGGGCGCGTGGGGCGACGCTGAGGTCGTCATCCAGAGCCAGGGCTCGGACGACAATAACTTCTTCCCGGTGTGGAGCCCGGACAGCAAGTACCTCGCCTACGTCCACGCCGAGGGCAAGTCCAAAGACGCCGTGAGCGCGGAGCTGCGGCTCTTCAACGTGACTAGCGGCGACTTCGTCTCGATGGTCCGTCTCAATCAGCGCGTCAACAACGAGGACGGCGTAACCGCGCTGGGTAACTCGATGCCCACCTGGGCGCCCTCCACCAAACCAGGTACCTTCTGGCTCGCGTTCTCGAGCTTGCGCACGTACTCGGTGGTGCGACCAACTGACAAGCAAAAGGACCAAATCTGGATTGCGGCAGTCGATCCGACCGCAGACGATCCGGGCTTTGCCGCTTTCTGGGCGCCGTTTCAGTCCATCGCGGATGGCAATCACCGCGCGTTCTGGACTCACGCATCCGACGATACTCAATGTCGCTGCGTCGATGTGTGCGGCGACTCGCTCGACAACAATTGCAACGGCACTGCCGACGAGGACGACTGCAGCATCTGCCAGGCCGAAGAGATTTGCGGCGACGGTATCGACAACGACTGCGACTGCGTGGTCGACGACTGCACTTCGGAAATTTGCAACGACGGCATCGACAACGACGGCGACGACTACATCGACCGAGACGACCCCGAGTGCGACATCCCCAAGTGAGGAGCCGCGAAGCCTGCCGAACGCGGGGGAGGCGCCAGAAAGGCCTCCCCGCGCTGCGAGCACTCAGCCGGTGGCGTCGGCCGGTTTGGCTTCGAGAGCCTTTTCGAGCGCTCTCTCGCCGCCGGCAAGTAGCGCTTCGAGCTCCGCTTCACCGCGGTCGGCCGCTGCCTTGCGCTTGCGCTTCGCGCGCCAGTCGATGACGTCATCGACCAGGCTGTGGATGACCGGGACGGCCAAGAGCGTGAGGAGCAGCGAGAAGGTTTGCCCGCCGATCACGATGCT
>JBEHXA010000424.1:0-6951 GCA_048498935.1 Myxococcota bacterium | reverse complement strand
GACAGCACCCAACCGTGGATCCACATGGCGCTCGCCAAGCTGCGCGCGGTCGAGCACCGCAAGTTCTTCGTGCGCTCGACCAACAGCGGCGTGAGCGCTTTCGTGGATCCCGCCGGGCGCATCATGTCCAACACGAAGACGTTCGAAGAGACGTCACAGCGCGCGACATTGCGCTGGCTGAAGGGCAAGACCCTCTACACTTTCTGGGGTGATGGTCCATGGTGGCTGGCGTCTGCCGCGAGCGCCTTCTTCGCATTCCGGCGCCGCAAGGGGGCGCCCCTGGTCGTTCCGAGTCCGCCGCCCGTCGACGACGCGGAGCCGAACCCGGCCCCCGACGCCGAAGCAGGCGCCGCTCCCGACGCGGCTCCCGGCGCTGCAGAAGCGTCGCCAGCCCCGACCGAACCTGCAGCCTCCTGGGAAGCCGCGCCCGACGCGCCTGTTCCCCCGCCCGCTGCTGCAGGCGCGCCCCCAGCAGCTGCCCAGCAGGTGTCCCCGAAACCGAGCGAGAGCCTCTTGCCTCGGCCGAGCTTTCCCAGCGTTCCCAAGCCTCCCGGCCACTCGTCCTAAAACGCCCCGGGAAGACCCGACGGCTCGGGAGCGAATAACGTGCAAAGCTTCTCGTCGATCCGGGTAACCTTCGCCTTCCCAGCCGAGCGGTAGTCCGTGAACGCGGTGCCCGCACGCCCTGGACCACCTTTCGGAGAGCCTGACATGACCAAGTCTTCTTATCGCATGCTGAAATGGACCTTTATGGCGGCCATGGGTGCCTCTCTCGCGACCGCGTGCGTCGTATCGAGCGGGGACGGCGACGACGACACCGACATCGAAGATGGCGGCTCGAGCGGGAAGAGCACCACCACGGCCGGTAAGAGCGGCTCCAGCACCGGCGGCAAGGCCGGCTCCAGCACCGGCGGCACGAGCGGCAGCGGCGGCACCACCACCGAAGGCGGCACGCCCGGTGGCGAAGGCGGCACGCCCGGCGGCGAGGGCGGCACGCCTCCAGCCTACATGGCGGGCCTCTGCGAGGACGAGCTAGGGACCATGACGCCGGCCAACCTGCCGTCCTGCGAACCGGCCGACAAAGACGAGACGAACGCGTGCCTCAAGTGCATGAAGATGAGCTGCTGTGAGACCTGGCAGGCCTGCTACGGCACGAGCCCCACCACCGCGTGCGGCTATGGTCCCACCGAAGCGGACGACCTCGGCCAGTTCGACTGCATCCAAGCGTGCTTCGTGGACGGCAACGACGGCGTCGTCGACTCCGCCGAGCTTCTCATGAACTGCGCGGACATGTGCCTGAACCAGTGCGACGGCAAGGACGACTTCATCACTACTGGCACGTCCGAGCTCGTGGGTTGCACCCAGGATAACTGCCTGGACGAGTGCTACCCGCTGAAGGAGTGATTCGGCCTCGGCGGCGCGAGTGACCGCGAGTGACCTGGGGCGAGCACGACTCGCCCCGCTTCACGCTCAACCGCGAAGGGCCTGACGCACCGCCCGTTCGCAAGGATTTTTCAGGCGGATTTCAGCGCCGCATCGAAGTAAGCGGCGAGAAAAACGCCATGGCGCGCGGGCGTGCCCTGCTCCCATGTGTTAGCGTCTGCGCCAATCATGATGGTCGTTGGCTGCGCTGGATTTGCCGTTCCAGCGACGCGTTATTTCAAGGAATACCTCTTCGTCGAAGTTCAGGAGACGCACATGGCCGTGCCGGGCCCCGGCACCGTCAGGCGTTGGCGACGTGAGGCTCCCCAGGGCTTCGAGTTCGCGCTGCTCGGCCCGCGGCAGATCGCTCAAGAGGGCTTTCGCGAAGGCAAAGTCGTCGAAACCGCCCTACGCACCCTCGGCGAGGTCGCCAAAGAGCTGGAGTCGAAGGCCGCCGTGTTCGTCGCCCCTCCAGACTTCACCAGCAGCCGCGCCAATCGCGCCGCCCTGCGTGACTTTCTAAAGAGCGTGCGTAAGCAGTTCGAGACAGTCGTGTTCGAGCCCGGCCCCGCCTGGAAGCCGGACGACGCGGACGACTTAGCCGAAGAGACGAACACGCTCTCGGCTCGTGATCCGCTGCACCAGGGCCTGTCGCAGCGCAAGGTCGCGTACTACCGCCTGCCCGGCCCCGCCGGCCACAAGTCGCGCTACGAGGACCCGGCAATCGAGAAGCTCGCGGACATCGCAGCCGGCGGCACCACGCAGGCCGCCACGTACGTGTTCACGAACGTCGACATGTTCGCCGACGCCAAGCGCTTCAAAAAAGCCGTCGGCATTCAGTGAGCGTAGCGCGCTCCTCGCTCCGCGACCGGCTGCGCGACACGACCAGACTCTAAAGTCTGGACAAATACATACACAGCCCCCGTCACCCGCCCTCGCGAGCTTGGGCCCGCTGCTAATCAGTCCTGAGCTGGCTCTGGCAGCCCGAGGATGGCTCGCCCCAGCGCCCGCCCGAGTGCACGTGAAGCGTCGCGCACTGCGCGCGAGCGCGCCGCAGCGTCGGCCGTAGGCGAGTCGCCGGCGGCATACTGCGCCGAGCGACTCATATCGCCTGTGTCGAGGCCTACAGGCCCACCAGGCGTCGCGTAGGCCCGCGCGCGGCCCACGACGACAATCTCGGCTCCTCTGGCCAACGGCGAGCCTCCCTGGCCCTCGTGCACGCCAATGCTGCGCTCGTCGACCCTCAGGACCTCGACTACGAGCTGATCGGCACCCGAGCCCAAAGCGTCGGCCGCTGCGAGCTCGGTCCTCACCCCGCCGACGGCGGCCTGCGCGGCCTCGAAGCTCGCCGTGCCCGAGCGCGCCGCCGTCACCTCGTACTGCCGCGCAGGCGAGCTCGCGTAGACCGGCTGGTACCCGCAGCCAGCGAGCAGCAGCAGGGCCCAAGCTCCGAGCAGCATGCCGGCCCGTGTCCCAAGCCCGAACCTCAAATGGGTGCCTTTCGAATGAGTTGCCCCCAGGCGTTGGATCCCAAAATCCTGAGACACTTTCTGCAGTTCCGGGCCAAGTTTCACGGGAAACAACAGCCTATCCACATCCGACCAGCCGTTCAGTGAGGCCACTTATCCCACGATGAAATTCACAATCTTCCCGGGAACATAGATGAATTTCTTCAGGGCCTTCTCGGCCACGAATTTGGCGACATTTTCGTCCTTCAAGGACTCGAGGCGCGCCGTCTCTTCGCTGGCGTCCTTGGCCAGTTTCACGCGCCCGCGCGCCTTGCCGTTCACCTGGACGCCAATCTCGACCACGTCGTCCACGCACAGCGCCTGGTCGTAGCTCGGCCAGGGAGCGTTCGCGATGAGCTCGGCGTGGCCGAGCTTGCTCCACAGCTCCTCGCACAAGTGCGGGGCGAACGGCGCGAGCACGAGCAGGGTCTTTTCGAGCGCGGCGCGCGGCACCGCGTCGAGGCTCGCCAAGCGATTGGTGAGGATCATGAGCGTGCTCACCGCGGTGTTGAAGCGCATCGTCTCGATGTCTTCGCCCACCTTCTTCACGGTGCGGTGGAGCAGCTTGCGCGTCTCCTCGTCCCCTTCTCCGTCGACCAGCGCCTTGCCGGCGATGGCGTCGATGCGATCGAGAAAGCGCCGCGCGCCCTGCAAGCCCGCGGTCTGCCATGGCTTGACCTGCTCGAGCGGGCCCATGAACATCTCGTAAATCCGCAGGGTATCGGCGCCGAAATCGGCCACCACCTGGTCCGGGTTCACGACATTTCCGCGGGATTTTGCCATTTTTTCGAGCGAGGTGTGCAGGCTCACACCGTGCTCGGGATGGCGAGGCTGGTTGTCTTTGAAGACCACCTCGGCCGGCCCGACGTAGCGCGCCTCCACCTTTTCGCCGCTCGCCGTCTGCAGCTCGCCCTCGGCGTTGGTCTGCACGGTCGAGTCGTCGCCGTCGAGCGCGCGGAGCAGCTTGTTGTTGGCGTCGACGACCGCGTACCAGCGGTAGGCGTTGCCCAAGATCATGCCCTGGTGCACGAGCTTCTGGAACGGCTCAGGGTGCTTCACCACCCCGATATCGAACAGCACCTTGTGCCAAAAGCGCGCGTAGAGCAGGTGCAGCACCGCGTGCTCGGCGCCGCCGACGTACAGGTCGACCGGCATCCAGGCGTCGTAAGCTTCGGGCGAAACCAACGCCTGCTCGTTGTGCGGGTCGACGTAGCGCAGGTAGTACCAGCACGAGCCCGCCCACTGCGGCATGGTGTTGGTCTCGCGCGCGTACCAGGCGCCATTCTTCTGGAAAAAGCGCCAGTCGAGCGCCTTGACCAGCGCGCCCGCCGGGTCGCCGGGCGAGTAGTCTTCGAGCTCCGGCAAGCGCAGCGGCAGCTCGCTCTCCGGCACCGCAATCGGCTTCGAATAGTCGATCTCGTAAGGGGCGCCGGTGCGCGGATCCCCCTCGCATTTGACCGGGAAAAAGATTGGGATCGGCTCGCCCCAGTAGCGCTGGCGCGAGAACACCCAGTCGCGCAACCGGTAGTTGACCTTGCGCTCGCCCAGCTGGTTCTGCTCGATGAAGCGGAGCACGCTCTGCTTCATCTCGGCCGTGCGCTGCCCGTCGAATTGGCCGGAGCGCACCGAGATGCCGTCGTCGACGAACGGCTTTTCGAGCGTCTCGTGCAGCTGGCCATCGGGGCTCACCACCTCGACGATCGGCAAGCCGTAGTGCTGCGCGAACTCGAAGTCGCGCTCGTCGTGGGCCGGCACCGCCATGATGGCGCCCGTGCCGTACGCGCCGAGCACGTAGTCGGCCGTGTAGATCGGGATGCGCTTGTGGGTCAGCGGATTTAGCGCGTAAGAACCCGTAAACACACCGGTTTTCTGCTTATTGAGCGCAGTACGTTCGAGGTCGCTCTTGCGTGCAGCGGCGGCCACGTAGGCCGTGACCTCGGCGCGCGTCGCGTCGTCGGCGAGCGACAGCGTGAGCGGGTGATCGGGAGCGATCACCATGTACGTGGCACCGAACAAGGTGTCGGGACGCGTGGTGAAGACGCGCAGCTTTTCCGAACGGCCGACGACCGCGAAGTCGACCTCGGCGCCCTCGCTCTTACCGATCCAATCGCGCTGCTTTTGGCGCGTCTCCGGCCAGTCCAGGGGCTCGAGCTCGTCCGCCAAGCGATCCGCGTAGGCGGTGATGCGGAGCTGCCACTGGCGCAGCGGCGTGCGGATCACCGGGTGGTTGCCGCGCTCGCTGCGGCCGTCGATCACCTCTTCGTTGGCCAGCACGGTGCCGAGCGCCGGGCACCAATTGACTGGTATTTCAGCCTGAAAGGCCAGGCCGCGCTCGAACAGCTTCAAAAAGATCCACTGCGTCCAGCGCACGTAGCGCGGGTCGGTGGTGTCGACTTCACGCGACCAGTCGTAGGCGAAACCGAGGCTCTTGAGCTGGCGCCGGAAAGTCTTGATGTTCTCGGCTGTCGTCTTGGACGGATGCTGGCCGGTCTTGATGGCGTGCTGCTCGGCGGGAAGGCCGAAGGCGTCCCAGCCCATCGGGTGCAAAACGTCGAAGCCGTTCGCGCGCTTGTAGCGCGTGATGATGTCCGTAGCCGTGTAGCCCTCCGGGTGCCCGACGTGCAGGCCCGACCCCGAAGGATACGGAAACATGTCGAGCGCGTAGAACTTGGGCCGGCCTGGGCGGCGCTCCGAACGGAACGTCTCCCGCTCTTCCCAGACTTGCTGCCACTTCGGTTCTATCGCGCGGTGATCGTAAGCCATGCGTTACGCCGGCTCATATAGCACCTCGGGGGGGCTTTTTGGCTTTGCGCTCCAGGCGCTGACGGCGTTTTTCGAGGGCGGAATCAGCTTCCCCGGTGCCCTGAGCGACGACATCGAGGGCCCGCGAGGGGTCTTTGACGAAGTGCTCGTAGAGCTTGGCCAGCTCGAGCCGCAGCGCCGGTTCGTCGACTTCGCGCGCGAGCTGCTCGAAGTCCTCGAGCGCGCGCGCCCGATCGCCACGGGCCTTGTGGACGTCGCCCCGCACTCGGAGCGCGCTCGTGGCGCCCAGCTCCAGGGCGCGCTCGGCGGCGCGCTCGGCAACGGCCAGGGCGCCGGCGCGCTTCATGGTGCGGGCGAAGCCGACCAGGTCGTGGCCGTGCATCAAGTCGAAGGGCTCGCCGTACAAGCCGATCAGCGCGGCCATACTGACGACGTCCCAGGCGTTGTGCTCGACGACCTCGCGCAGCGCTTCTTCGTCGCCGGTGCGGAGGAAATGGGCGTAGCGCGCCGGCACGTCTCCGCCCTCGACGTCGACGCCGCGCTCGAAGCCGAGCACCTCGCTCTCGAGCGTCTTGAGCCGGCACGCGCCGAGCCGCGCGCGGTGCAACCGCCGGCCAATGTGGAGGAGGTCGAGGTGCGGCAAATTTTGCGGAATTCGCCGGCGATTCATCACGAAACGACCCTTGAGCAGCGGCCAGTCGAAGGCCTTGCCGTTGTACGACACGAGCAGCTCGGCGCTGGCGAGACGCTCACTCCACACGGTCAACATCGCTGGCTCGTCCGCGGGGCTACGCAGCAGCAGCTGCTCGACGTTGAGGCGACGCTCGGCGTCGAACCAGGCCATGCCGAGCAAGAAGGCGATCGAACCGGAGCCGCCCAGGCCGGTCGTCTCGGTGTCGAAAAACAAGGCCTTGCCCAGGTCGACGCCGGCCAGCGTGGGGTCGAGCGCCAGGAGCGCGAGCAGCTCCGGCCGGCTAGAGATGGCGGAATCGACCGGGATGCGGCCGACGTGGTGCGAGGGCGGCAGCACCACGTGGCGCCGGTAGAGCGGCCCCTCGGGTGTTTCCTGGCATTGAAAGGGCAGCGCGGTTCGGCTCGGGTCGGCGGGGGGCCTGGGCGGCACCGCGAACTGCGGGCGATCGAGGATTTCCGCCATTTTGGCGCGCAGCTGGTCCAGCAAGTCGCCGCGCTCGGGTTCCGCGGCCGGCGCGCTCGGCACGCCCACCGGCGGGGTCGACGGCGTAGCCAGAAACGATAG
>JBEHXA010000423.1:0-6961 GCA_048498935.1 Myxococcota bacterium | reverse complement strand
GCCTCGAGGCGCGCCCCGCGGTCGTGCATTGACGCGCGCTCGCGGCAGTTTTGTGGCAGGGTAGGCGCCGCTTCACATGGATCGCGTCGAAATTCACGGCCTATCTTGCCGCTGCATCATCGGCATTCGCGCCCGTGAGCGGCGCGTGGAGCAGCGCGTGCGACTCGATTTGGAGCTGTCGCTCGATCTCGAGCGCGCCGGCAAGAGCGGGCGCATCGCGCACACGGTCGACTATTCGCGCGCCACGACCGAGATCATCGAGCTGCTCAAGTTTCGTCGCTACTCGCTGCTCGAGGTCGCGGCCGAAGAGTGCGCCGGCTGGCTCTTCGCTGCCTACCCGACGGTGCAAGCGGTCACGCTCAGCATCCTCAAACCGCAGGCGCTCGCCGGGCAAGCCGAGTCGGGGGGCGTGCGCATCTCGCGCCAACGCCCGCTCGAGGCGCCGCGCGTCCCGACCGACTTCGGCTTCGTGTACACCGCGCTCGAGACGAGTGAAGCGAGCATCTCGCTGGTCAGCCTCGACGCCGGCAAGGGTCTGAGCCCCGCTGCGCTGGGTGCCGAGTCGGCCTTGATCCTACCGCTCAGCAGTCACCTCGAAGTGGGCGCTCCGCTCCTGGCCCATCAACCGCGACAGCTCGCGGCGGGCGCCGTGTGCACCAATCGCGACGCGCTCGCGGGGCTGCTCGTGGTCTGTGCGCGGCGCGAAAAATCGACTTGAAGGGCGAGCTGTAAGCGCCCGTGAAGAGTGCGCTTTTTCGCCACACGTAGTACTATGTAAGGAAAGTCAGGACACTTTTGCCTGGCACGGCGGCCGACCTTTTGAGATAAACGGCCCGTTCTTCGCTCAGCGGAGGAAGCGCGCCATGGGAACCGCCAGTCAAGCCCGTCCGACCGAAACCGCAGCCGCAGCCGCCGGGAAAACCGAGCCGCCGGCCGCGTCCGAGCGCACCCGGATCGCGAGCGAACGCCGCATCCCGACCGCGCGCGAGTCGATGGCAACGCTACCCGAGCTCGAAGCCGAAGCCATCGACTTCGAGGCCCACGATACGATTCCAGCGCCGCCGTGGCTCGAGGACGAGGTCGCGGCGCCGCGCGAGACGCCCAGCTCGCCGTAGCTATTTCGCTAGCGGGGCACTACTTTTCGGCGCTTCGGAGGTCTCGATCTTGAATCGTGCATCATCGCTCGCGCTTCGTTCGCTATTGGCCCTCTGTCAGCTCGCGCTGATTCTCGCCTTCGCCGGCTCGGCTCACGCCGCGGGTCGGGTGGAGTGGAAGAGCACCGCGGTCAAGGAACGCGAAGACAAGTCGTGGCGCCTTGAAGTGGCCATCTACATGGCGAGCGCGCCCGACGTGCCGCACGTCCCGATGAAGTTCGAGTTTCAGCCGACCGCGTACTACGCGCGCGACATGACCGACGGCGACAAGCTGGTCGAGCACACCGTGCCGCTCACCGATCGCCAGGCGCTGATCGAGAGCGTCGACGTCGGCTTCCTCGACAGCGGCTCGGGCAAGATCGAAAAGCGCACGCGCTTCACCTTCAAGGTCACCCGCGCCCACGGTTACGAAGCCGGCGAGTACAAGGTGACCATCAAGGACACCCGCAACGGCCAGACCGTCGGCACCGCCCAGACGCTGAAGTTCCAGGGCGAAAACGAGACCATCGATCGCCGCGCCATGGTGTTCGCGTCCAAGGACGACAAGAAGAAGAAGGAAGAGAAGAAGGCGGACTCCGAGGGCGACAAGCCTGCCGAGGAGGCCAAGAGTGACAAGCCCGCCGAGGAGGCCAAGGCCGACGACACCGCGGCCGATAGCGCTCCCCCGCCCGCCGAAGAGGGTGATGCTCCTCCCGCCATCGAGGAGAAGCCCGGTGGTTGCGGCTGCAAGGTCGCGGGTGGCGGCGGCGAAAGTGGCCTGGCCGGCGCCTTGGCGCTCCTGGGTTTGGTAGGCCTGGTCTCGCGCCGCGCAGCAGCGCGGCGTGCAGCATGAGTCCATTGCCGGCGCTCAGCCGGCGATGCGCGTGACGTGCTCGATGAGTCGCCCGATGCCTTCGTCGAAGACATCGGGCGGCGCGAGCAGGCTGACGATGACGTACGGCTCGGTAGCGAAGTCGTAAAACCAGCCCGGCTGCACGAGCACGCTTTGCTCACGTAAAAGCCCGAGCACCCAAGCTTCCTCGCTCTGCAGCGCCGGCAAGCGCAGCACCGCGCTCCACCCAGCCTCGGCAACCTGCAGCGTGATCGGCGTACCGACCAGCGCCCGCGACAGCCGGTCGAGCGATGCGCGGCAGCGCGCCAAAATCCATTCCGTAGCGCTGCCACAACTCTCGAGCAGCTCCGGTAATGCGAGCTGAATCGGCGTTCCCACCGACAAGTAGCTGTCAGCGATGAGCTCGAGCCGCTCGCGCGCGGCGCGCCGCATCGGCTCGGGGCCGTCGATCGCGGTCCAACCCAGCTTGAGCTGCGGCAGCCCAGCGAGCTTGCTCAAGCCGCCCATCGAAAAGGTGAGGCCTGCGCGTTCCGATCGAAGCTCACGGGCGCGACGGCGCTGCCCTGGTTGCCAGCCGTACTCGAAGAACACTTCGTCGACCAAGAGCGGGAGTCCGAGCGCTTCGAGCTGCGCTTGCTGATCCGCGGCCAGATAGTGACCCGTCGGGTTGTTGGGCGAGACCGCGATCACGGCGCGCGTGCGCTCCGTCACGGCGCTCCTGAGCGACTCCGAGTCGATGTGCCAGGCCCCATCGTAGGCCAGGCGATAGGGAACGGCCTGGATGCCCTCCAAAACCGCCAAATGCTCGAACAGCGGGTACGAAGGCGCCGGCACCAACACTGCGTCACCTGGATCGCAGAGCAGCTTGAACAGGTAGCAATAGGCCTCGCTCGTGCTCGCGGTCAAAAGCACGTCATCCGGCGCCAGTCGTGCTTGCCCAGCGAAGACCCGTTCGACGACCGCGCGACGCGCTGACACCAAGCCAAAAGGCTCGGGCGCATATGCCGCAGCCCGGGTAGTGGCTCGCGCGACGATCTCGAGCAGGCCGGCGCTGTCGAGGCCGGCGCGCGTCGGGTTGCTCAGCGTCAAATCGCAGCGCGGCGGGCCCGTCGTTTCGAGCAGCTGGGAGAGCGCATTGAGGCTGGTGTCGCCGGGCGCGCGCCGTGAAAACACGCGCGCAGTATAGACGTGCCCCTTCCAGCGATGCGAGAGTAGTCCCCGGCCCATGGCGAAGCTCGACACCGAATGGCCCAATTTCGACGGGGTGCCGGAGGACGACTCGCTGATCTCCGCCCGCCCGCGCGGGCAAAAGTTGGCTCGCTACGTGTGGTGGGACGGCGAGGTGCGCGAGGCCGACTCGCTGAACGTCCACTACTACGCCAACGCTCTGCACTACGGCACGGCGGTGTTCGAGGGCATCCGCTGCTACCCCACCTCGCGCGGCCCTGCGCTGGTGCGCCTCGCCGACCACGTCGAGCGACTGATCTCGTCAGCGCGTCTGTACGGCATGAAGCTCCCTTTCGGCGCCGACGAGCTGGCGCGCGGCGCGCTGGAAGTCACGCGCCGTAACGGCATCCAAAACGGCTACTTGAGGCCGCTCGCCTACTTCGGCGCCGGCCCGATCGATCTGCGGCCGAAAAAGGAATGCCCGGTACGAGTCTTCATCGCGGTGCGCGAGCTCGGCACCTTTCTGGGTGAAGATGCGCTCCGCAACGGCGTGCGCGTCACCATCTCCAGCTGGCGCAAGTTTCATCACACCATGCTGCCGACCATGGCCAAGGCGAGCGGCCACTACGCGAACAGCGTGCTGGCCGCGCATGAAGCGATGGATCGCGGCTACGACGACGCGCTCCTGCTCAACCAAGACGGCACCGTAGCGAGCGCGACGGGGCAAAACGTGTTCTTCGTGAAAGCGGGCGTGCTCCACACCAACGACGAGAGCTCGTCGATCGTGCCCGGCATCACCCGCGACTGCGTACTGGCGATCGCCGCCGCGCAGCAGATCCCGATCCGCATCCGCCCGTTCACCCGAGAAGACCTGCTGCGCGCCGACGAGGTGTTCATGACCGGCACCGCCGCCGAGGTCACGCCAGTGCGCGAGCTGGACGGCGCCGAGTTCGTCACGGGCAAGAACACGCTGGGGGCGCTGTTCCAACGCGCCTACCTGCGCGCCGTCACGGGCAAGGACGAGGAGCGCGTTTCTTGGCTCAGCTTCGTGAAGTAGTGCGTTATGCTGCTGCGCCATGTTCGAGCAGCTTTCGCGTGACGATCGAATGCTCCTCTTGCGCTTCGTGTGCGCTTTCGCCTGGACCGACCTAGAGATCCGCGCGGGCGAGCGGCGCTTCGTGGAGCGACTGATGAACCGCCTGCAGCTGTCAGCGGAAGATCGCGCGGAGGTCGAGGACTACCTGCACGTCGCGCCAGCGCCCGGGTCGACCAATCCGATGCTGGTGCCGCGCGAGCATCGCTTGGTGTTCATCGACGCCGTCCGCGCTCTGATTTACGCCGACGGCTCGGTCGACGCCGAAGAGCGCGAGCGCTTCGAGCGGCTGCAAGCGGCGCTCAGCGACTGAGCTTCATTAAGCCGCAGCGGTTGAACACAGCCGCTGCAGACTGAGCACACCGTTCCACACACGGTCGTCCACGAGCCAGCATCCCCTGGGGTCATATTGGCCCGATTTATGGGTCTAGGCGTGGTCTCCCAGCGTGCCGCGTGAAAGCCCCAGGGTATGCTGAGAGGCTATGTCCGGCTCGCTGGACCTATCGCTCGTCGAACGCGCCAGCCTATTCGACGCCCTTCGTCAGGCGGCGGAGGGGTCTGGGACCGGTCTCGCCATCACGGACATGACCGATGGCGTGCCGCGCAACTTGTTCGTCAGCAAGGATTTGGCGCACATGCTCGGCTACGAGCCAGCCGAAATCATGCAGCGCGATTCGTGGTCGATGCTCGATCCCGCCGAGATCCCGCGCCTGCAAGAGATGCGCGACCGCTTGGCTGCCGGCGGTCAAGTCCCGACCAGCTTCGAGACTGTACTGCTGCACAAGTCGGGCGCGCGCGTCGCGGTCGAGCTGTCGCAAAGCCGAACCGTGCTCGACGGCCATCCGATCACGGTCACGCTAATCGACGACATTTCTTCGCGCGCCGCCACATCACAAGCGCTGCGCGAGTCAGAGAAGCGCTTTCGAGATCTGATCGACGCAGCGCCGGACGGCGTCGCTATCTTGCGTGGGCCCGTGGTGCAGTTCTTGAACGGCCGAGCTGCGGCCCTGCTCGGCCTCGCTAGCCCGGCGCAAGGCACTGGTCGCGTGATCACCGACTTTCTGCATCCAGACGATCGCGAGCGCGCCGCGACGCGCATCCGTCGTTTGCTGGAGAAGGGCGGGCTCGATGAACGCGCGGAGTACCGCTCGATCGACGGCCGAGGCGAGGAGCATACGGTCGAGATTTCGTCGATCCCCATCGAGTACCAGGGCGGCC
Organism: Myxococcota bacterium; assembly: GCA_048498935.1. Taxonomy (GTDB): domain Bacteria; phylum Myxococcota_A; class Polyangia; order Polyangiales; family Polyangiaceae; genus PMG-095. The sequence goes on along the minus strand of JBEHXA010000423.1, from coordinate 1,497 downwards.
CGGCCGTGCTCGCGTTCGCGCGCGACGTGACCGAGCGCAAACGCATGGAAATCAAGCTGCTCGAGGCCGATCGCCTGACCGCGCTGGGCGTGCTCTCCGCGGGCGTCGCGCACGAGATCAACAACCCGCTCGCCTACGTGCTGCTCAACCTCGAGTACCTCAAGCGTGAGCTACCGAAAGCTGCCGCCGATCCGGCGCGCCTCGAGGCCTTGATGGTGCGCGTGCACGACGCCTGTCACGGCGCCGATCGCGTGGCGTCGATCGTGCGCGACCTTCGCACCTTCGCGCGCGGTGAAGAGACCGCGCGACAACCGGTCAGCCTGGAGGCCGTGATCGAAGCGGCCGTCAACATCGCGTACCCGGAGATGCGCACGCGCGCTCACCTCGAGCGGCGCTATCAGACCGTGCCGGCCGTGGACGGCAACGCCGGGCGGCTCGAGCAAGTGTTCCTGAACTTGCTGCTCAACGCCGCTCAGGCCTTCCCCGAAGACTCGGAGCCTGCAGACAACTTGATTCGCGTCAGCTTGCGCGCAGAAGGCGAACTCGTGGTGGCGGAGGTGGCCGACAACGGTCCCGGCATCCCACCCGAGCTGCTCGGACGCATCTTCGATCCGTTCTTCACCACGAAGCCGGTCGGCGTCGGGACCGGTCTGGGTCTGCCGATTTGCCGAGGCATCGTGCAAACGCATGGCGGCGAAATCACCGTCGACAGCCGCCCCGGCACCGGTGCCCTGTTCACCGTCAGCTTTCCGGCCTCGAAGCTGTCCCCGATTTTGCCGCGCAAATCGGACCGATCACCGCAAGAAGCCCCACAGCGCGAGCGTGGCCGCGTGCTGGTAGTCGATGACGAATCAGTAGTGGCTCACACGCTCAAGGTGCTGCTGCAGGGCGAGCACGACCTGATCGTAGCCGAAAGCGGCGCCGAGGCGCTCGAGCTGCTCGGCAAGGCGCAAGAGGAGCCGTACGACGCCATCCTGTGCGACCTGATGATGCCTGGCATGACGGGCATGGAACTGTTCGAGGTACTGCGGCGCGAGCAACCGGCGCTCGCCCGGCGCGTGGTGTTCATGACCGGCGGCGTCTCGATGCTGCGCGTCTCGGAATTTCTCGAGAGCGTGCCCAACGCCAAGTTCGAAAAGCCCTTCGACATCGCCGAGCTGCGCCGCACGCTGCACACGCTGGTAGCCTCCTCACGAGGCCGCACCAGCTCCAAACCCCCGCCCCAGCTCCTCACGCCTCCGTAACGTCGATTCGAGTCTCCCGGATTTACAGGGAGGCGGGGAGGCGGGGAGATCCGCGAGGCGAGCATTTTGGGGTTCGTGCCGTGCGTCCACGTACGTTGACTGCGCAGCCGTCGTTCGTTATCGAATGGCTCGAACCATAAAATCCTCGCGGATCTCACGGGCGAGCTGCCACGCGAGCGACTCGTGCCGCGCCGCATCACGTCGAGCGAGCACGCGGCATTGGCCGAAGTCTTGTTCCGCCGCCAAACGATTG
>JBEHXA010000422.1:0-6993 GCA_048498935.1 Myxococcota bacterium | reverse complement strand
ACTCGCTATCGAGCTTCCCAATCGCGAGGGTGATGTGGTAGGCGCCGCGGCACGTCGCGCGAGGTGGTCAAAGTGGGTCAACAAAATTGGCTGCGAATTGACCGCAAATTTCGGCCAAATCTGGCGCGAGCTGCGGAGGCAGCTGCGTTGACCGGGCGCGGGGCGAAAGCTACGTTGCCATGAGTTGGCTCGGCACAACCGCGATATCCATTCTGCCGTCGCGCTCGGACTGGGCCTGTTTTCCGGCCTTCACTGCAGTATCGCGCGAGCCGACGTGACTTGGCCGCCGGAGCAGCTGTTGCCATCGTTTTCGGCTCCAGCTCTGCGCCAGGAGCTCATCTATCTGCGTGGGCCGAGCAGCACCGCAGAAGAGCTGCCCTTGTTTGCGTCGCTCAAGGGTGTCGTCAACGCCAAGGAGCCGCGCATCTTCTCGTACGAGGGGGACGCGCTGGCTGAGGGTGCGTTCACGTGGCTCGAGTCCCTCGACCTCACCTGGGCGGAGCACAACGACAACTGGCCGCTGATCGAGCAGTTCAAAGACGAGCTCGCAGGCATCGTCGTCTACGACCCGGCGCTGCCGGACACTCTCAACCTGGCCACCACCATCGCCGGGCAAAAGCGCGCGCTGGTCGCGGCACCGGCCTTGGTCAGCAGGTTGACGGCCGCGCCCTACGGACTCGCGGTCGTCGAGGATCTGCGCGGGCGCTTTGCGAACAAGCTCGAAGTGTACGAGAGCTTGCTCGAGAATCAGTGGCCGACCGCGCCGCAGCGTGTGCTTCTGGGTCTCAATCCGGTCGCGCACAAGGCGGCGCTGCGTGAATACGCGGTGGCGCTCGGAGCCGCGGTAATTTGGCTGGATCCCAAGGTGGCGGGCGAAAGCGAGTTGCTCGACCGCTTCCTCACCGCGCTCGGCCCGGGGCACGCATTCATGGGCTGGTGGCCGGAAGAGCAAGCGGGGGTGCAGCGCGCGTCCGAGCACGGCGTTGCGACCGTCGCTAGTGACTTCGCCACGAACCTCACGCTGCACGGTGGCATGCCGCGCACCTTCCAGCCCCGAGAGCTGCCGCCCAAGCCGCGGCTCGAAACCAAGAAGTACGTCGCGTTCATCCTCAGCGACGGCGACAACCTGCAATTCGTCGAGCACCTGATGCGCAAGCTCTGGAACGATCCGGCGCGCGGTTCCGTACCAATCGGTTGGACGGTATCGCCCGCCATGCTCGACGCGATGCCGGGCGCGCTCAGCTACTACGCGGAGTCTGGCAGCGACCGCGATACGCTGATCTCCGGTCCCTCGGGCTGGGGCTACGCGTACCCCAACTCGTGGCCGAGTGCGACGGCGCTCGAGGAGTTCGCTTCTCGGACCGACGACTACGCGCGCCGCGCCGGCCTGCGCATCGTGAGTATTTGGAACACTATTACGGGTGGCATCGACGCCGACGTGGGCGAAACCTTCGCCAAGCACGCGCCTTCGCTGCTCGGTTTGACGGGGCAAAACACCGGCGGCGGCTTGACCGTGTATGCCGACTCGCTGCCCGGCTTCGCGCTTTCGTGCAACTACTGCACGGGGGAACAAGCCATCAAGGATCACATTGCGGGAGCGTCCGAGGGTTGGGACGCACTCGCTCCGCGGTTCATACTGATCCAGGCTCAGCCTTGGCAGGGGGTAACCCCGACGACGTTTCGTGACGTGCAAGCTTCGCTCGACGACAACTACGCCGTCGTTCGCCCAGACCATTGGTTTCAGCTGCTGCGACAAGCTCAGGGCCTGCGCATCGAGCCGCTGCATCCCATCGAATCCGGTGTGTATCGTCTGATTAGCCGGCAGACCGGGGAGTGCGTGACTGCGATTGCCTCGACGGCGGGTGCGACGGTCGAGCAACGCGACTGCCTGGACAACGACGCGCAGCGCTGGCGGGTGCTACCCGACACGGCTGGCTACATCCAGCTCGCCCCGCTTTCGAACGAAGAGCTGGCTCTGGATCTCGCCAGTGGCGAGATGTCGCTCGATGCCGGAGTCAGGGTACGGCTGGAGGCGGCGTCGGGCAGCCGCAGCCAGCGTTGGCAGCCGATTTGGGAAGCCGACGATCACTATTATGTGCTCTCGCAAGTGAGCGACCGTTGCCTCGAGGCGCGAACTGAGGATGCGGAGCTTCAGCAATGGGCGTGCAGCAACGGGTTCCCTCAGTCCTTTCGCTTCGCGAGCCCCACATTGGAGCCGTCGGCTGGTGGCGGCGGAGCCGGTGGCGCGCCGGAGGTTGCGGGCAGCCCAGGCTTGGGCGGTGTGGCTGGCAGCGCGAGCGGGCAAGGGGGCAGCCTGGCGGGAGACAACCCGCAAGGGTTGGCTGGTGGTGCTGGGGCCGGTGCGGCTGGTGCGAGCTCGGCTGGTGCAGGCGGTGAAGCCTCCGCGACATCGAGCGCCTGCGGCTGCCGCGTTCCGCACGGCGCTGCAGGTGGTTCGAGCGCGCTCGTTGCGCTCGCGCTGCTCGGCCTGTTCCGCCGTCGACGCTAGAACAGGATGGCTTCGCCTTCGCTGCGGGGCGTGGCTTGGCCTTGGTACACGAGGTGCGCAGCGTCGGGCATGCCATGGAGCGTGACCGTTACTTCGCCGCGCAGGGTGCGGCCGCGGTAGATGCGGAGGTCGTTCTCGGACTCGAGCTGGCGCGACAACTTGTTCGCTTCGACCAGGCTGGAGATACCTACTTGGAGCCGCACGTTGAATTGAAGCAGCCGGTTCTTGAGCCTTCCGACCAGTTGATTGGCGAGCTCGCGTGCCCAGTCTCGCTTGAGGGTCCCGCCTTGGGTCGGCGGCATCAAGTCCAACACGGTCGGCGGGACCGACAGCGTGAGCAAGCCCTGGTCGCTATTACTGAGGAAGCTCACGGCCGCCGAGATTTCGGGCAAGTCGAGAGCGGTTCGTCGGCCCGAGCGTGGTAACGGCGCCACCGCCATCGAGTAGGCGGCGAACAAGTCGACGAGCGAGCCTTGCACGAGTGAGTCGAGCGACCCTCGCGCCCCCGAGGCCGGGGGCAGCGAGGAGCTCAGGCGTTGGTTCGTCGCGGCGAATTTGCGCGCCGCGTCGAGCTCGAGCACATGCTGTTCTTGGAAATAGCGCATGGGCGTGTGGGTGCCTTTGGGGTCGCGAACGCTCAGTGGAACGCGGGCAGCTCCGGATAGGTGCTGAAGTCGGCGGCGTTGGCGGCCATGCCGTTGCTGTTCACCAGGTTGGCGATCTTGCCCTTACTGGTGAGCGAAAGGCCGACCACGTTGCGCAGCTTCACGCCCGCTTGCGCGTCCGGAACCTCGAAGGCGCGGTCGGCGATCATGCCGCCCGCCGGTGCCACGCAGAACTTGTCGGTGCCGCAGGTGCCGGTAGTGCAGTCCGCGTTCGTGTTGCAGGCATTCATGGTGAACACTGCATAGGAGCCCATGCCGTAGCCTTCGTGCGCCGTGACCGTGTCGGCCACCTTGTAGGCCGCGTAACCCTTGCTGGCGCCGTTCATCCAAGAAGCTTGCGAGGGCGCGTCGTAGGGCATCTCGTTCTGCAGAAAGAACACCTTGCCGTTGTTGCCGTTCCACATCACTTCGTACTGCTGGAAGTGCTCGACGAAGGCGCCGTACGCCGTAACATCGCTACCGTTGACGACCAAGCCGTTGGCGGCGGTGTTGATGTTCCAGCCCACCACGTTGGCGGTGTCGCTGTGGTCGGCGCGCCACAGCCAGATGTGATCGATAATCACGTTCTTGCTGTTGATCTGCAGGCTGACGTTGGCCTTGCCGACCCAGGTGCCGCCGCCGATGCGCGTGAACACGTCGTGCAGCGAGGTGGGGTTCGCGGCGTGCGATGCCGACGAGCCAGTCGGGCCAACCTCGATCAGCACCGGAGAGCTGGTGGAGTGCGCGTCGACCAGAACGCCGGCGAGCTTGACGCCGTCGACATCAGCGACCGTGACGGCCTTGACGCCACCTTGCGGCACCAGCGTTGCGAGACCCATGCCGAGCACGACGGTGTTGGCGTTGTTGATCGCGAGCGGCGCGTTCAGGTAGTAGATGCCGGGCGTGAGCAGCAGGTGCTTGCCGGCCGCGAGCTGAGCGTTCATGGTCGCCGCCGTGTCGCTGGCGCTCTTCGCAACGTAGAACTGCGCGAGCGGGATCACAGTGCCGGCTTGCGTGCCGGTCCAGGTCGGGCCGACTGCATTGGTGCGCAGCGCCGGAGAGAACACGTTGTACTTACCGTCGCGATCGACGAACAAGAACGGCTTTTCGCGGATGACCGGCGTGCTCGCGATGTCGGTGAGCGGGCCGCCCGGGAAGGCCGCTTGGTATTTGGCGCCCGTGGTGCCCTGGAACATGATGTTCCAGGTGCCTTCGACCGCGTTCGCGATGGCCGAGTTGCGGGTGTACCACTGCTGCTGCGAACCCATCAGCAGGTAGCCGTCGACCGCGGAGTCGGCGATGAAGCCCCCGCTCTCCCAGCCGTAGTTGCGGTGCAGGTCGACCGAGCCGGTGTGGTGCACGCGGCGCATCGGGGCGGCTTGCGACACTGCCCACAGCATGTTCGTCGTCGTGTAGCTGTTCTTGAAGTTCTCGATGATGCGCCAGAAAGTTTGGGTGCCGTTGTTGTCCGACAGGAAGTCCGGCGGAGCTTCGATCCAGCCGGTCAGGTTCACCGCGTCCGGGTGATCGCCCAAGCCGGCGATTTGGGTGTTGAAGCCGATCGGGATGTGCGGGCTGTATGTGCCGGGCGTGAATAGAATGGCGTCGCGGCGCAGGCCAAACTGGGCCGTGTGCTGCGCGGTGTACACGTTGTCGATGTAGGTTTGGATCGCGGCAGCCGAGTCGGCGGGTGTGAACACCTTCACGTTGGCGCCGAAGTCGGGCGTCGCGTCGAGCGTCTTGCCGCTGTTGTAGTAGGCGGCCGTGCCGGCCACGCACGCGTTGTTGACGCAGTTTTGACCCATTGCGCAGGTGCCGTTGCAGCTCGCGGTGCTGCCACCGCCGCTGCCGCTGCAGTCGGGGTTGTTGTCACCGTACACGTCCATTTCCCAGATCGAATAGCCGTAGCCGGTGGTGCGGGCGGTGCCGTTCATCTTCACGTAGCGGCCGGCGCCGTTCAGGTTGGTGAGGTCGTCGGTGACGTTCGTGCCTGCGGGCATGTTCGTCTTCGTCGCGATGGTGGTCCAAGTGGTGCCGTTGTCGGAGACTTGAATCGTGTAGTCCTTGGCGCGCGCGGTTTCCCAGGAGATGACGACGCGGTTCACCTTCTTCTTGGCGCCCAGGTCGACCTGAATCGACTGAGGGTCCGCCGCCGTACTTTCCCAGCGCGTGCCCGCGTTGTTGTCGAAAGCGGAGGCGGCCGTGCCCGAAGTGGCCGACGAAGCGAGCGTCGTCGCCGTGGTCAGGTTGTTCGAGGCGCACGTGGCCGCAGCGACCTGGTGCACCTGCATCTCGTAGAGCGAATAGCCGTAGGTAGTGCCGCGCTGCGTGCCGTACATGCGCACGTAGCGGCCGTTGCCCGAAAGGCCCGTGATGTCGTCCACGCCGCCGTCGCCCGTGCTGGTCGAATACAGGTCCGTCCAGGTGGAGTTGTCGTTCGACTGCTGGATCTTGTAGGTCTTGCCGTACGCGCCTTCCCAACTCAAATACACTCGATCGAATGCCTTGACCGAACCTAGGTCGACCGTGAGCCATTGCGGGTCGACGCCTTGCACGCTCTCCCAACGGCTGCCCGTGTTGCCGTCCACCGCGAGTGACGCCGTGTTGGTGCCGTTCGTGCTCGACGCGGTCGCCGTACCGCTCAGCTGCACCTTGAATTCGGCCCGACCGATGTTTTCCTCTTCGCCCGTCACTTCACCGCTCGAACACGCCGTGGCGGCGAGGTACGTGAGCAGCGTGGTGCTGATGTAAGCAGCGCGGCGCAGGGTGCGCTTGTTCGTCGCGATGGTGGCGGGGCGGGCGAGGTGCGGCTCTTTCATCCTGTGGGCAATCCTTTCGAGTTGGCGGGCGCGAGTCCTTCAGCAAGGGCTGTGCCTCGAAGCCACGTGCGGAAACGCGCCGAAAACGTCAGGGGGTTGACGCACCTACAAGGGTGCCTTGCGCGACTTGCGCAGGCTCAAGTGCGCAACTCGGATGCGCAACGCGACGTGCGACGACGCGTCGCCACATTGCCCTCAAGGTCGCTTGCTCGCGGCCGTTGACGGTACGGAAACCCTCCGATAGGACTTTGGGGAAGGGTTGCCGAATACGTGATGCCTGCCGAACGTCGGAAGCTCGAAGTGGACTCGTGCGCGCCTAGCTCGGACGCATCGGCAAGTTGGGAGCTCCTCGTTCAGGAGCCTCACCAGCGCCGCAGCGTTCGCTTGCCCGAAAGTGGTGTGATCACGATCGGTCGCAGCGCGACCTGTGATCTGCGTTTGGAAGACGACTCGGTTTCGCGGCAGCACGCGCGCTTGCACCTGCCCAGCCTCGAGATTGAAGACCTGGGCAGTCGCAACGGCTCGTGGGTGCTCGACCTCGGGCCGGACGTGAAGCTGAGCACGCTCGGCGACCGGATCTCGACCGACGAGGTGCGGCTCATGCCGCACGTGCCGAGCGCCTTCGCGCCCAGCGCCGTCATCAAACTCGGCAGCGTCGCGTGCCAGCTGCAGCGCGGAGCGCCGGCGGTGCACACGCTGCCAGTGCCGGCGCCGCTGCCCGCCCCAGACGACTCCCCGGTGCTGGAAGACCCTGAAATGGTCCAGCTTTATGCGCTTGCGGCGCGGGTCGCCGGTACGGCGCTGCCGCTGCTGATTCTGGGAGAAACCGGCGTCGGCAAGGACGTGCTGGCCGCGCGCGTCCACCAGCGCTCACCGCGCAAAGAAGCGCCGTTCGTGCGCGTCAACTGCGGCGCGCTCTCCGAGTCGCTCCTGGAGAGCGAGCTGTTCGGTCACGTGCGCGGTGCCTTCACGGGCGCCAACGACGCCAAAGCGGGCCTATTCGAGGTCGGCAACGGGGGCA
>JBEHXA010000421.1:0-7008 GCA_048498935.1 Myxococcota bacterium | reverse complement strand
CCCCGGGCGTGTGCTTCGGAGAGCGAGGGGGCGGCCTGGTCGCGAGGGGAGAGCCGTACGTCACGGACCGGCCACTCGATGGCGAGGTCCGGGTCGAGTAGCCGGCGGCGCGGGTGGAGCTGGGGCGCCTATGAGCGCGGGTGCGGGTGCGGGTGGGAGTGCCGGCGGCGCGGGTGGTACGGGGGGCTCGGCAGACCTCCCAACCAGCGAAGACTTCGCGTGCAGCTGGGTGCTCGGCATCACCACCACGGGTGAGTGGTACAAAGAAGGCTTCGAAGACGTGGTCGACGACGACCGCTGGCAGGTGACCCCGATCGAGATGGGTCACCTGGAAAAGTGGGCTGACCCTGCGCACGAGATTTGGCAATCCGAGGTTCAATCGGCGTGCGCCAAGGGTAGCGAGCAGCCCGATCGCGTCGTGTTCAACGCGACCAAGTACGAATGGACGACCGTGGCTGAATTTCTGCCGGCCTACGTGGCGGTCGTGAACAACATCAAGACCAAGTACCCGAGCGTCAAGCGCATCGACCTCATCACCTACGCCCGCGCGCCGGGCAACGAAGAGTGCGTCGGCGCCAATCGCTCGAGCTACTCGTACATCAAGCCCGCCCAAGACGACGCTGCGGCGATGCTGCCCGCCATGTTTCCCGGCTTTGTCTTCGTCGCGCCCAAGTGGGAGCACCAATCCTGCAGCGACTTCGGTCTCTGCCCCCACGTCTCCACGGCCGCCAACCAGCGCCTCGCCAAGACCATCGGCGAATATTTTCTCGAGCACTGAAGATTCCGCTCAAGGGCTGTCGGCGGGGACCGTTCAACCCGCGTGATGAGCTCAGTGTCGAATGTGACTACACCGGCACACTTTCAGATCGCGGTGGCCAAGCTCAAGCTCGATAACGTCGAGCAAGAGGGCAAAAATGCCCTGGCGTTGATTGAAGCCAGCTCGCCAGAGCAAGCCGCAGCGGGGCCCCCGCCCAACGCTGCCGGTGTAGGTCAAAAACTCAACATCGTCGCCTGAGGCGCTTCGGGCGCTCGGCGCTAACTTTCAAGGTAGCAGGCTAACCCAGCCAGCCAGCACCCCGTAATTCGGGGTGGCTCGAGCCCCGGCAGCCTGCCCAGGCTCACGCTGCCAAAGTCCTCGGTCCAAAAAATGAGCTCCGTGAAGTGCACCGAACGACCGCTGGCATCGCGATCGGGAAAGTTGGCATCGCCGAGCACGCGCGCGCCGTCTTCGCTCACGGCGATGAGACCGCTCGAAGCAGGGTCACCCGCAGCCGCACGAGCGAGCTCGAGCTGGTGCGGCGTCGGCTCCACGAGCTGCAGCTCGAGCTTCCACTCCAGGGGATCGACGCTGTCGACACCGCCCTGGCCGCCCTCTTCGGGGGAGCTCGGTTCGCCTGCGGCACCCCCCAAGTCGTCGTCGCTGCCGCCCGTTCGCGGTCGCGCCGCCGTTGCCGCTCGCGGTCGCGGCGCCGTCGCCACTCGCGTTGGTCGCCGATCCAGCAGTCGCTGGCCCCGCGCCGCTCGTGGCTACGGCGCCACCAATGCTGGAAGTATCCTGCGATCCACCGACGCCGGGCACGTCAGCATTGCGTGACGCACGACCACGCCCGGCGATCCGTGCGCCGCTAACGAAGAAACGCGACCATCGAACGACCCTTCCGCCACGCATGGGCCGACAGGGGCGCTTGCACCCTATGCCTTACAGCATCAGCGGGCGCCTCAGCCCGGCACCCAGCCTCTTCGTGGCGGCTAGTTGGTCTCTTTGTCCATCAGGCCGATCTTGGCGTCGTAAACCACGCTTCCGTATTCGGGGTCACTGACGACGATGCTGTAGTCGTTGGGGAGCTCGATCTTGAGCGACGCCGGCACACGGGCCATCGGGGCGATGCCCTTGTCCTTACCCACCAGGTTGAGGGTGATCGTATCGGCGTCTTCCTTGCCGGGAACGAACTGAACCCTGTGCCATTTCAGCAAGTTTCCCTTGTAGCTGTTGTACGTGACCCACCAATACTGACCGTGCTCGTCCTTCACGAAGCGCGTCGACTCGATCGCGATCTTGTCACGCTCGGTCTTCATGCAGGCGCGCATCGAAGCGGGGTCCCCCTGGCTTTCACACTGGGCCTTCGCAGCCTCGCCTCTGGCAGAGGCTGCGAAGTTGAACACGTAGACCACGTTGTTACCCGTGAGGAGCTCGAGCGGCGGGCGACTCGCCTTGCGCAAGCCGTCGCGCGGCTCTTCTTTGGGCGTTTGGGCGACCGGCTCTGGCTTCGCCTCGGTCTTAGAGGCGGGAGCTTCCGAAGCCGCGGCAGCCTGTGGCGCGTCAGCTTTGCCTTCGGCAAGAGGCGGTGCGGTGGTAGCAGAGGGCGTTGCTGCTGCGCAGCCGATGAGCGAAACGATGCTGGTAAGGGTTCCCAAGAGGCCAAGACTGACGATGCGCATGTGCTCCTATTGCAGGACCTCGAGTCGACAAATTCGATGCGGATCCAAACTCACGAGCATACGCGATCACGCACTTGCGGCTAGTGCTTCGAGGACGCTTCCGCGCGAGAGGAAGCAGCTCCGCCCACCCTGTGGGCGGAGCGCACCACCACGCAGACCCGCATAGAAACCCGACGTTCAGCGAGTCAGCTAGAAATCTGGTTGCCCTCAGCGTCCGCAGAAGCTCTGCCCGTACGAATCGCTCATTCCGCGTGCGCGCGCGCCTTCGTGCCGATGAGCTGCTCGAACAGTTAGCCGTCAACTCTCCCTGACGCTAAAGCCAGGCATGCGTTCGCTAGCTGGCTGCGATCCGAACGAGACATTCAGCCACGCCTCGATTCAATAGTCCGGTACCGCGCATCGAACTCTCTACTATCCGTCTTTCGCAACGTCGAAGGGTTCGACTAGGATACGTTTGGCGTGGGCACGGGCTCGCTGTCCATTGGACACTCACAGGGGCGGTCGCGCGGATCACGCGCCTAGCTCATGTTCGCGATTCTCGTACACGGTGAAGCAAAGGGTCGATAGAGAGGGGAAGGCGAGCGGTTGAAGCTACCTGACGGGTTTCTAGGTACGCGGGCCGACGTGCTCATGGACGTCGCGATCATCATCTTCACTGCGCTGCCATTCGTCCTGATCGTCGGCATCCGCTACGCACGGCACCGCCACTTCATGAAGCACCGCCGTTTTCAGACTGCGGCTGCGTTGCTCGTGCTCTTGCTGTTGGTCTTGTTCGAACTCGACATTCGGCTCTCTGGGGGCTCGCAGGCGTTCATCAGCAAGAGCTCATTTTCGGCCGGATTCGTGCGCACTTTCTTGCTTTGTCACGTGGCCATCGCACTGCTCACGGGCGCCTCGTGGCTAGCGTTGATCGTGCGCTCGCGCGCGCGGTTCCTGGGGTCGCTGCCTGGTACGTTCAGTGCTCGGCATCGCTGGTGGGGCTGGCTGACGTTCGTTGGGGTTTGCCTGTTGTCGTCGTCTGGCTTCGCGCTGTACATGCTGCTGTTCGCTGTCTGAAGCGCGTGAGCTCGAGCGCTGCACGAGCACGTTGCTCGCTGCGATTTGTTTCGACATGCATCGTGAATCGCCGCCGTCGGTGTGTCATTAATGTCGCGCCTCGCAGCAGATCCTTCCGGTGCTTCGATCACGTGGGCCGCTCAGCTGTTTCCGAGTGAAACACCCGAGGGTGTCTCAGTCCCGGAGCTGACGACGCAGCTCGCACTCGATGCTCGTGTGCAACCCGTTGACGGCTCGTCCGTCGCAAGGCCATAGTGCGCCCACGGTTGGCGGCGCCGCGGGGCGGTAGCGGCTTCCGTCGTCGTCCCGGGAGGGTTGATGAGCGGACTCGAACGTGACGAAACAGCATTGATCGAACATGTTGTCGCGAAGCTGAAGCTGCTCTCGCGACAGAAGACGCTGGAGTACACGCTGCTGGTGGGGCGGCTGATCGTCGAGACTCTTTATAAGGGAGATATCGAGTTGGTGCGTTCGCGCGGGCGCAAGGAATCGAGCTTTCGACGCCTCGCCAACCACCCCGAGTTGCCGTTTAGTGCGGTGTCGCTGTGGCGCTGCGTAGCGACGTACCACCTCGTGCAGACGATGCCTGAAGTGCTGGCTGCCGAGCATCTGAGCGCGACGCACGTCAGGTTGGTCTTGCAGCTTCCGGTCGATCAACAGCGCGACCTTCTGAACCAGGCTGAGTCCCAGCGCTGGACTTCGCACCAGCTGGAGCTCGCGGTCCGACGCACCAGGACTCCCGCTGCGCTCGGGGCCCGAGAGGGCCGTGCCGCCAGTCGCGTCATGGATCGGGCCTTGCGAAACCTCGAGGGGGCGCTGGCCGAATTGGGCTCACGGGACGCGTTGGAGCCGACTCAGGTCGAGGAACTGCAGAGCCGGATCCTGGGGGCTCGGCGCGCGCTGGCTGAGTGCGAAGCTCGCCTGGAGCAGCTGCGCGACCGCACTGTTTAGTGCGCTGTGACATCCCCGCCGCTCGGCGGCCCATGCGGATCTCCACTCGAGACAGCTGCACGGGGCGGATCGCTATTTCGATCGGTTGGTAGACGGGTCGAATGAGGAGAGCGCGATCCGGCGGGGTGAGATTCTGAGTCTGAGGAGCGCCAGATCCGATTGGTTGGTTTGAGAATCTGAATTGAGTGCGATCCGATCGGGCGAGAATCGAACTTTGAGATTGCTATTTTGTTTGAGCGCTCGTGGTGTCTTGCGTTAGGGTGTGCGCGCCTTCGTTGGTGGATTCATTGGTCGAACGGCGCGCCCGGGTCGGTGTCGCTCGTGCCCGTTCGGATTGAACCTGGGGAATAAGATGGAATTCGTCGTTGTCGGGGTCAATCACAAGACTGCGCCAGTCGAGTTGAGGGACAGGCTCGCGATCGGCGCTGATGCCTTACCCACGGTGCTACAGCGCCTGCTCGGAGAACCCGGCGCACAAGGCCTAGCCGAAGCGCTGGTCGTGTCTACCTGCAACCGCATCGAGATTTATGGGATTGCACGCGAGCTCGGCACAGCGGTCGATGCTGTGTTCGAGTTGTTTCGCGAGCACGCCGGTGAAGCATCGAATCTGAGCGCGACTTGCTACACGCACTCGGGGCGCGATGCCGTCGAGCACGTCTTCCGTGTCGCGGCCGGCGCAGACTCCATGGTCCTCGGAGAACCGGAGATCCTGGGGCAGCTCAAGAGCGCCTACCGTCGGGCAGTCGAGCTGCAGGCCTGCGGCGCAAAGCTCGGCAAGCTGCTGGAGTCGGCCTTCCGTGTCGGTAAACGAGCCCGTGCAGAGACAGACGTGGGTCGTGGGACTGCCTCGCTGGCTCGAGCCGGGCTGAGGCTCTGCCGCGAGCGGTTCGGCTCCGTGAGGGAGCGTGCAGGCCTTTTCATCGGTGCCGGGTATACGGCTGCGCAAGCCATCGAGGTATTTCACGAGGCCGGTGCGCGGATCACCATCGCCAACAGAACGATCGAGCGCGCGGTCGAGTTGGCGGGCCGCTACGGCGGTCGAGCGGTTGGCTTGGACGCCATCGCAGACGAGCTGGCAAGCGCCGACTTCATGGTCAGCGCGATCCGCACGGTGCATCCCAGCCTCCACGCTGCTGCGTTGAGGCCACTACTGGGGCAGCGTTCGCAGCCCCTGGTGATGCTGGACCTCGGGGCACCGCGCAACGTCGACCCGGAAGTCGTGGGTGCGCCTGGGGGCCTGCTCTTCTCAGCGGCCGAGCTTCACGGGCACATCGAGGCAGATATCCAGCATCGGCGGGACTCATTGCCTCACGTGGAGGGCATCATCCGCGAGGAAGCTCGCCGGTTCTTCGGCTTGACCTCCTCTTCTCAGGTGGTGCCAGCAGTCAGAGCAGTGCGCGACAACGCGGATCGGGTGCGGCGCGAATCGCTGGATGCGCTCGGGAAAGTGTCCCCCGAGGAGCGCGACGTGCTCGAGCGCTTCTCTCACGCTTTCATGAACAAGCTCTTGCACACACCCACGGTGCGCTTGCGTGAATGCGATCCGCAGACTTTGACCGGACGTACGCGCATTGAGTGGACCTTCAGCTTGTTCGGTATCCCCTCCGCAACGCACGAGCCGCATGCGGAAGAGGGCACGCCGCCCCTGCCGAGCCCACACCTGCCGAAGGAAAGGCCGCACTCGTGAACCAAGCGGCCGAGGCCGGCGAACGCCCAGCCCGTCGTCGGCTCACAACGGTCGAAGAGACGGACGACGCCTCGCGTACGACGACTCTCTACAGCATCATCGATAGCCCGAACCCGTTCCGCGAACGCTGGTATCCCGTGGCGCCGATTGCGGACCTACCTCGCGGGCGCCCCTACGGCATCGAGCTCTTCAACACGCCGCTGGTCGTGTTCTGGGACGCCCAGCACGAGCGCTGGCGGTGCTTGCTGGATCGCTGCAAGCACCGCGCGGTATCGCTCTCTTGCGGCAAGCTACGAAAAGACGGCTCCTTGCGCTGCCTCTATCACGGCTGGACCTACGACGGAGACGGCCGCTGTATCGATATCCCGTCCGTGGCGGGCTTCAAGCCGCAAGAGAAGCTCAAGGTCGACCACTTCGCCGTTCATGAGCATGCGCGCATCCTTTGGGTGTTCGCGGGGCATCCCGAGCAAGCAAACCCTAGCGCGCTCCCCGAGTTGCCCTGGCAAGATCCCAGCTACTACGCGTGCCTGTTCGTCAGGGACACGGAGTTCGATTGGCTCGTCTACAACGAGCACAATCTGGATCGCGATCACTTGCAGTTCGCGCATCCGAAGACCCTCGGACACATGCCGCCGGCCAAGGCGTTTCCTGAACGGGTCAAAAACGGCGCGCTCGAGAGCGGCCTGTTCTACCGACAGGCCGTCGGCAAGGGTGCGGCGACGCAAGAGGCGCGCTCGGCCTTCTTTCCGCCGAGCACGACGCTGGCGAGCGTGCAGACGGAGGGCAAGTCCGTCGGGATCTCCTTCACGGTGTCGCCGCTGGGATACGGCCGCTGCCGGGTCATCTTCCTGCTCTACGCCAGTAAGCGGATACCC
>JBEHXA010000420.1:0-7017 GCA_048498935.1 Myxococcota bacterium | reverse complement strand
CCGCGATCGCGACCGCACCGGCGACGCCCAGGCTGCCGGCGAGCAGCTGCTTTTGATCGTGCTTGCGCACACCCTCGGAGTGACGCGCAAAGCTCTCATTGCCGCCCATGTCGTCGGCCAAGCTGGGGATCGAGACCGGGCGCGAGGCGCCGACCCGATAGAGCCCTACGCCGTCGTCGCGCGTTTGCGAGCGGACGCCGCGCTTGTCGACGAACTCGGCCCGGGTGGGCGCAACCACCAGCCAGTCCTGCTGTTCGCACTCGGTCTTGGCGGGGCCGACCGGGGTCGGAAACTCACCGTCGAGGCGATGCACGGTCGTGGCACAACCAGAGAGCAAGCTGATCAAGACAAGGGCGGAGCCGCCGCGCATAAAGCCAGTCAGGTACCATGCCGGAACCCGGGGGCCTAGGGGGCCTTGAGGCTCGCCACGGAAATGTTTGTACGGAACCCGCGAACGGTGCGCACGAGCTCTTCACGCGCAGACCACGGCAGCACGTTGCCGCGTGGGGTCTTGTATTCGAGGTAGAGGTTCCCGTCCGTAGAAATCAGGTCGTTTAGCGAAACCCCGGCTTGCCTTGCGCTGTCTTCCAGAAACGCGTCGAGATCGGAGCCGGTGACCAGCACATCGCTCAGCAGGTCGAACAAGGGGCGACCTCCAGGAGTGGTAGCCGCTACTTCTGGGCGAGCTTGCAAGGCTGCGATGCGCGCTTCCGAGGCGCGGAGCGGCGACATGGACGCCACCAAGATGCCTTGGCCGCCGCCGTAGAACAGCGCCACGTGCGGGAAAACGCTGCGCAGCGTGTGCACGATGGTCGCGAAGTCTTGGCGCGTGACGTGGTGCATCTGCACCCACTGCTGAAAGATGCCGCCCGGCGCGAGGTGCGATTGCACCAGGCGATAAAACTCCTGACTATAGAGGCTCGACGCGCCGGCGAACCAAATGCTCGAGAGCTCGATGGAGACGAGGTCGTACTTTCGCTCTTCCACGAGCAAGAAATTGCGACCGTCGCCGAGGTGCAGCCGCAACCGTGGATCGTGCAGCGCGCCGTCGTTGACTGAAGTGAAGTACTTGTCCGCAGCTTCGACGATGGCCGGAGAAATCTCGACCAGCTCGAGCTTCTTCCACGGATAGCTGGCGATCGTGCCGAGGGTGGTGCCGGTGCCGAGCCCGATGACCAGCGCCTCCTCGAAGCGGCTCACGAAAATCGACGGATAGTGGGCGAAAAAGCGCTGGGCGTGCATTTCCCAGCCCGTGTTGCCCTGGAACTTACCGTTCGTGTACAGCGTGTAAACGCCGCGCGATTTGGTGACGGTGGTGACGCCGCCGTGCACGTCGTCGCGAACGAACGGCACTTCATCGGGCTTGTCCCAGCCTTCGAAGTAGACGTTCGTGCCGGCGGTGAGGCGCGCCAGATCCCAACGCGGCAGCACGAGCGCGATCAGCGCAGTGGCGCCACCCATCGCGTAGGCGAGGGTGCGCGCTCGCCCGGTGATGAACTGCGTGGTGAGCCCCGCAGCAGCCACGAAGCACAGGCCGAGCGCGATCAGCGACCGCTCGGAGCCGAGCGCGGGCAGCAGCAAGTAGCCGGTCGCGAGCGAGCCGACGACCGCGCCCAAGGTGTTGATCGTGGTCAGGCGCCCGACCCACGCTCCGACGTGCGGAGAGCTGGCCACCCGCTGCAGCAAGAGCGGGAAGGTGAGGCCCATGAACACGGTCGGGATCGCCAGCACCAACACTGCGATCAACCCGCGTGTCGCCTCGCGTGCCGCAAACGACGTAAAATACTGGCCGGTGTTGTTGAAGATGAGCGGCAGCTTGTCCCAAAGCGGCAAGCTCAGCACCAACGCCAGCCCCGTCAGCGCCAACCCGAACGGCAACGCAGCTTCGCCGAAGCGCGCCCGCACCGCCGCGACGCGCGACGCGCCCAGGAACAAGCAGCTCAAAAACGCCGCCAAAATGAGGCCGAACGCGTACGCGCTGTTGCCGATGATGAGCGCCAGCAAGTGCGTAAAAATGACCTCGGCCGCGAACACCAACGCCCCCGACGCGAACGCGACCACGTAAGCCGTCCCTGCGTGATCGATCCGCGCGACGACGCCCGAAGGCGCATGGTCGGCTTGCTCTTCTGGCGCCGGTTCGTGCACGGGCGCGCGACGCCCGAAATAGATGGCGAGCCCACCGATGACCGCGCTGCCGAGCGCCGAGGCGAGCACCGTCAAGGTCATGCCGAGCGCGGGCAAAATCGCATAGGCCGCCAAGAGCGCACCGAGCGCGCCGCCCGCGGTATTGGAGGCGTACAGGGCGCCGAGCCGACGCTCGCGGAGACGCGGACCGTCGTCAGAGAGGCTGGGCGGCAAAAGGCGAGAGAGCAGGGGCAGGGTGGCGCCCATCGCGGTGGTCGGCACGATCACGATCGCGAGCGCACCCAGCCAGCGCGCGGCGCTGAGGATTGCCAGCGAGGCCCCGTGACCCGAAGCGCCGCGCGCCACCGCCGCGTACAACGGCGCCAGCGCTTCGAACGCCGCGGGCTACAGCGCCACCTTCGCGGCCACCACCAGCTCGAGCACGCCATAGGCAACGAGCGGACGCCGTACCCGGTGCGCGTACCGTCCGCCCAGGTGCGCCCCGAGCGCCAGGCCGGTCATGAACGCCGAAAGCACCGCGCTCACCGCATGCGCCGTCGACCCCACCACGTACGACAAATACTTCGAGAAACAGAGCTGATCGATGAGCCCCGTCGCGCCCGACAGCACGAACAAGCACAAGATCAGCCCAAATGGCGGATTTCGTCCGACCCTTCCAACAGCAGCGGCGTCGACTTTGGTCGATGCCGACGAAACAGCAGGCTTACCCGCGGCGCTTTGCACGGGCGGGACCATACCCAACCCCCCCAATTCGTCCTAGCGGCCGCCCGCGAAATTATTTGGCTTTTCTCGTTGTCGAACTCGTCGCCCCACACTATCTTCCCGCCCCTTGCAAAACGTCCCCATCGTCTAGCCCGGCCCAGGACACGGCCCTTTCAAGGCTGTAACAGGGGTTCGAATCCCCTTGGGGACGCCGGTTTTTCCAGCTGTTTCTGAAAAAAGTGATCGATTCGGAGTAACGATTGAATCCGGCAGGTGCGGGAATGGATCCCCAACCCTGCCGCGAAACACCGACGCCTCCCGCACGTAGCCTTCCGTCGTCGCGTACTTGCGATGGCCGGCTGCGCGCTGGATCACGCGCGCGTCGTCACCGCGCAGCGTGCGCCAGGTGATGCCGGTCGCTCGCAGGTCGTAGAAGGTGATGTGCTTAACCGTTGGCGTGTCCTCGAACAGCGAGGCGCGCTTGATGCCCGCGCGTTCCAAGTGCCGACGGAGGGTCTCGGCCCAGTCCTCAGCCGGCGGCATCGAAGCGATCACGTAGTCGTCGGGCTCGAGCCCTTCGCAGAGCGCCTGGAGTAGCGGCCGAATGGCCACCTCGATCGGCACGTACCGGACGCCCTCGGCCGTCTTGGGGTACGGCTTTGGCTCGTCCTTCGTGAAGTTCCAGGCTTTGGTAACGTTCACGAGCCCCGTGTCGAGCTCGATGTCCTTCCGCTGCAGCGCGCGCAGCTCATTCGGCCGCAGGTACAGGTAGGCCGCGAGGGCGTAGAGCTGGCGCCAGCGGAGCGGCACCTCTTCGCACGTGGCAAGCGCCAGCAGCTCCGCGGGGTACAGCCACTGCTTCTGCTTCGTGGCCCCGCCGTCGGGCGGCTCGACGCCAAAGCAGGGGTTGTCCTTCCGCACGCGCAGCTCCTTGTTCTTGGAGCGCGCGGCCATCTTGCAGGCGTTCGTGAAGAGCGCCCACACGTTCCACGCCCGCTTCCAGCCGAAGCGGTAGCTGCGACCCTCGCGCTCCCAGGAGCCCGCCGCGATCTTCTCGTCGAGCGAGTCGCGCAGGCGCTCGCAGAGCTCGGGCGTCCAGTCCGCGGGGTGCACGTCGCCGACGATCGGCTTGATGTGCGCCACGTAGAGTGTGAGAACCGGCGTGAGCCCCTTGGCCTCGCGGTGGGCGAAGAACGCTTTCCACCATTTCGCGCCGGGGCTCGCGTCGCCGTCGGCTTCGAGCGTGATCGCAAGCGCGCGCTCGGCGTAGTGCGCAGCCTTCTCACGAGCCATCGCTTCGCTCGTGCCCTTGGGGAAGGGAGGCAGCCGCTTGCGGGTGCCGTCGGGCAGCGTGATCACGGCCTGCCAGAGGCCGAGCTTCGTCTTGACGATGGTGCCTGTTTTCTTACGCATCGCTGTCCTCCAGCACTTCGATTCGATCGTCGTGCTCGATCGCCGTCAGCACGTTCATCGTGTCGACGTCGTCTGGAAGCGTGAAAAGGTACTCGCGCCTCCAGCGCGGATCCTCGAGCAGCTGTTGCTTGAGGGGCTCGCGCTGTCCAGCAGACCCAGCACCGCCGGGCACCTTGATGCGCAGCAGTTCGTTGATGATCGACTCTTGGTGCCCCTCATAGGCGTAGATTCTCAATCTCTTAGGCATGTCGTCTCCTATCCCCCCGTCTTTCGCAGCAGGTCCTGAAGGTCGATGTACTCGTGCATGGCCGCGCGCTCGACGAACACACGGCCGTGACGCTTGAAGCCAGGTAGCAGGCCCCGACGCACCAGCTTGAGGTGGGTCGGGGCCGGCAGCGGCGATGTGTCCTGATCGTAGTAGCGCGCGCCGTCCGCGCGGGTTTCGAGAGTGTTGGCGAGCTCGTCGGCCAGCTCGTGCAGGAGCGCGCGAAGGCGGCTCACAGGGCAGCACCGGTGCGGGCCGCGCGTTTTGCGCGGTTCTCTTCGACTTCCGCCTGCAGAATCTCCTGCAGGGCGTCCGCAACTTCACCAGCCGCTTCGAGTCGCGTGGCGACCCCGCAGAGGGCGAAGTGGAGATCCGTGTCCTCCTGTTCGAGCGGTGCCGCAGCTGCGCGGAGCTCAAAGCAAGCCTGCGTGATTGCCGATCGCATGATCTCTGCAGCGTCAACCGTCGTGACCACGTCGAGCCCAGGCGTGCCGTACAGCTCGGCGAACCACAACGCTACGCGGCGCACGTCGTACAGCGAGGTACCAACGCGCGGCAGCGGACGCATATGCTCCGGAACCGTGTCGTCGCCAGCGGCAACGGCGTCAACCTTCGACGCAGCCTTCACGCGCCGCGCGCTCTTCGGGGCGGAGCTGGCGCGGCTCACGAGTACACCCCCGTGTTGCTCTTCTCGAATTCAGCGACCGCGTCGACAATCTGCAACGCGGCGCGCATCTGCGAGGCTACGCGGTAGCAGTGTGTTGCGGTGTCTTCGTTGAAGAACTGTGGGTCTTCGCAGTTGACGGCCGACCCCAGCACCTCGAGCTCGATGCTCACGTGACGGATCGCGTTGCGTGCAAGGTCCAGGGCACCCACGTGGCGCTTGTCTCCGTAGGCATGGCTGTAGTTGCCCATGTCGAACAGGTCGCAAAGCGCAGTCATCGGGACTTCCACGCTCTTCTTGGGGTCCACTGACCGCAAGGATGGGCTCGGCGCGAGCGTGAGCTTGGCACCTTCCGCCTGCTCGGCCTCTGCCGGCTTCAGCAGCTCCTGGTCGTGCGCCTTCGCGCGCGCCCGTGTTTTACCCAGAGACTTCGAACGTGCTACTTTCTTCGTGGTTGCCATTGGGGATCATCCTTTGGTGACTTTGGGACCGACTCGGTTGCAGCCGGGGCGGCCCCGCTATGTGGGTTGCGTTACTTCTTCCGCGACTTCTTTCGCGGTGTGGTCTTGGGTTGCGGCGCCTGAGCTGACTTCAGTGTCTCGAGGGTGGCCCCCACCGATGCGAGGATCGACTCGGCCACGGCGCGGTTGCCCCCGACCTCGGCCCCTCGGAGATCGGCGTGGGTCTTGGCCGCCGAAAGCAACATTTGGCCGTGCTTTTCGGCAATCAGGAACCGTACAGCATCCGCGGCGGAGCGGTGCATAACCTTCGCGATCGCCTCGAGCTTCGCGCGGTCTTCCCCGGTCAGGCGAAGTCGGAAGCTTTGATCCTTGTCGGGTGCCATTGCGTCCCTAATGTGGCCACATCAGGACCACTCGCGCAAGGTACTTTTTCGAGCGGACATGTAAACGCGTGATTCCGTTGGGGGTTTTAGCTACACCACTTGTTCGATGAGCGGGACCATCGAAACGTTGAAGCTGCTGGCGGCGTTCGCCTCCGGCATTGGATTGATCTGGGCACGCGAGGCCATTGCCGGACGCTTGGATCGCCGACGAAAGCGTGAGGCGCTCTGGCGTGCCTGCGAGGGCGAGGCGCCAGGCGCCTATATGGACTTTGAGAACACGGCTGTGCTGCGCGACCTTTTGGAACGGGGCCGCAGCGTTGGTGGCGTTTTCCACACGAGCATGGTCGCGGCGAAGCTTGCTGAGCGTTTGCTCGAGCTGGACGCCACTAACGCCAGCGCTTACTTGCCCTTCATAATTCGCACCGAGCAAGCAGAGCAGCGCGCCAGCGACATGAAAGTCCTCTTGAAGGCGCACGCTTCGCTCGCCCCGAAGGAACGCCTCGCCGAGGCGCCGAGGATGGTAAGCGAGCTGTTCTTCAGCGCGAGAGCAATCGCGTGGCTCTACAGCGATCGCCTCCGTGTGCTCCGAGTCCTGAAGTCGGCGATGCCAGACACGGACCACGCCGGATCGTTCATCGCTGAAGTCGAAGAGGCGGATCGCAAGATCCGTGAGAAGATCAAAGCATGGGAAGCCGAGCGCGATGAAATGCTCTCCGGGCAGCGCCCATGGAGACCACGTTGATTCGTGGTGCGTCGCTGGCCCCTCGAGGTGACGGACCGTCGCCCGGCGCCGTCGCGGACCGCTCGAGCCGACACCCGTTGGCCGACGGCATCGGCGACGCCCTGTCGCCTGGTGATGGCGCCGACGTCGCGGCGGTACCGGGGCGACGGCGCCGCCGGTGTCGCGGACCGCTCGAGCAAACGCGCCCGCGCCAGATCCAGCGGAACTCACCATGCTAGGCTCCCGCCCTGCCATGGCCCGCC
>JBEHXA010000419.1:0-7023 GCA_048498935.1 Myxococcota bacterium | reverse complement strand
CGCGATTGACTGTCTCGGCCCGCCGACGCGCTCGAGAACGCCGGGGCGGCGCTCGGTTCGGACGCCCAAGCGCCGCGCGCGATGTCAGTGCTCGAGCGGTTGGTCAACGTCGACTCGGTCAGGGCTCGCGCCGCCGACGTGCTGGCGCAGCGCTATGCCGCGGGCGGTGAGGCCCGTCAGGAAGCCACCGCGCTGTCGGTGCTGCTCGAGCAGGTCAAAGCTCCCAGCGAGCGACTGTCGCTCTACGGTCGCCTCGCCGACGTGAACGAGCACAAGCTGAGCTCGCACGGCAGCGCCCTCGACGTGGTTCTGGCAGCGGTGCGTGAATTCCCGGCCGAGCTCGAGCTCTGGACCCGCGCCGACTCGCTCGCCGGCTCGGCGGGTAGGCCCACCGATCTCGCCGAGGCGTTTCGTGAGGTGCTGCGCGGTCAGCATGACGCCGCTCTGGACAGCGAGCTGTCCGAGCGCGCTGCGCGCCTGCACGAAGACAAGTTGGGTGATCCGATCGGCGCCACTCCGTACTTGGAGCGCGTGCTCTCGCTTTCGCCCGGCAACGAGGCGGCGTTTCAGCGCCTGAAGGACATCCTGACCGCTGCCGAGCGCTGGAGCGATCTAGAAGCCCTATACGATCGCGCCGCGCGTGCAACCAGCGACGGCGCGCGTCGCATCGAGATGCTCGTGGAGGTGGCGTTGATCTGCGAGGAGATCATCGAGGACGCCGCCAAAGCGACCGGCTACTACGAGCGCATCCTGGAGATTGATCCGGTGCACGACGCCGCGATCCGCGCGCTCGATCGCCTGTATTTGCGCCAAGGCAAGAGCCGTGAGCTGTCGGCCCTGCTCGATCGGCGGCTCGAAACGGCCGTGGGCGACGAAGCCTTCGAGCTGAAGCTGCGGCTGGCAAAGCTACAGCTCGAGCTGCACCAACCCGAGCGCGCGATTGGACACGTCGAAGACGTGCTGCGCGAGCGCGCCAACGACTACGAGGCGCGCGAGCTGGCCGAGCGAATGCTGGCCATCGGCGAGCTGCGCCCGCGAGCCGCCCGCGCGCTCGAGGCGGTCTACGAGACGCGCGACGAGGTGCGCGACCTAGTGCGCGTGCTGGCGATTCGGCTGGAGTCGCTGACGTCGCCGGACGTGGCGGACGAGCGCCGCGATCTGCTGCGCCGCATCGCCATGCTGCGCGACGATCGGCTGCACGACGATCAGGGCGCGCTCGACGCGCTGGCCGAGCTGGTGCCGATGGATCCGCTGGATCCGGACGCGCGCGCCCGCCTGCTCGAGATCGGTCGTCGCGTCTCGGCGCACGACCGCGTCGCCGACGTGCTCGGAAAGGCCGCAGAAAAAGCGGACACACCGGCCGCCAAGGGCGAGATCCTCACCGCGGTGGCGCGCATTTACGAAGAGCTCCTGGCGGACCCGGCGCGCGCCGAGAAGGTCTATCGGAGCATCTTGACGCTCGAGGAGAGCGACGCCGGCCTGGTCCTGCCGGCGGCCAAGTCGCTCGAGCGCATTTACTTGGCGTCCGGTGAGAGCACGAAGCTCGCCGAGATGCTGCGACTGCAGGTGCAGCATGAGCAGGACGGCGCGCTGCGCCGAGAGCTGTTCGGTCGCCTCGGTACGCTCAGCCAGAGCGTGCTCAACGACGAGGCTGGCGCGATCGCTGCCTGGCGCTCGCGCGTCGATGAGAACCCCGACGACGCCGAGGCGCTGGCGGCGCTCGATCGCTTGTACGAAGCGGCAGGTCGCTACCGCGATCTCGTGGGTGTGCTGCAGCGGCGACGTGAAGGCAGCAGCGACGGCGAGCTCCGCCGCTCGCTCATGACTCGCGAGGCCGAGACGCTTTGGAAGAAGCTCGACTCGGTGAGCGAAGCGATCGAAGCCTACCAGGCGCTGCTGGCCGAGTTCGGTGCGAGCCGTGACGCGCTCACCGCGCTCGAGGCTTTGTTCGCCTCTGCGCGCCGCTGGGAAGAGCTCGCGGAGACGTACGAGCGACACCTGGAGCTGTG
The DNA here is from genome assembly GCA_048498935.1 of Myxococcota bacterium. Lineage (GTDB taxonomy): Bacteria > Myxococcota_A > Polyangia > Polyangiales > Polyangiaceae > PMG-095. The sequence goes on along the minus strand of JBEHXA010000419.1, from coordinate 5,014 downwards.
CGATACGGACGACGAGCGGCTGGAAATCCTGGCCAAGCTCGGCGACATCAAGCGAGAGCACTTGGCGGACCCGGCTGGTGCAATCGAAGTGTACCGGCGCGCGCTCGGCATTCGCACGACGCATCACGCGAGCCGCACCGCACTGAGCGACTTGCTGGAGGCCTCCGACAAGGCGACTCGCCGCGAAGCTGCGCTGATCCTCAAGCCAATCTACGCGGCCGAGTCCGACAACGAACGCCTGCTGGCCACGCTGCTGATCGAGGTCGACACCAGCGACGACCCGATCGACAAGGTCAACGGCTTGGAGGCCGCGATGAAAGTCGCGGAAGGACCGCTCGCCGACAGTCAGCGTGCTTTTGGCTTGGCCGAACGCGCCGTGCGCTCCGCGATGGGTCACACCGATCTGGTGCCGTGGTTCGATCACTTGGAGCGGCTCGCCGGCGCCACCTCGAGGCAGGCCGAGTACGTCAAGTTGCTGTGCGAGGTAGTGCCGGAGATCTTCGACGGCGAGCTGCAGCTGGTAGTCACGCTCAAGATCGCCGACCTGGCGCGTCACAAGCTGGCCGATCGCGAGCTGGCACGCGAGTACTACAAGAAGGCGCTCGAGCAGCGCGCCGACGACAAGCGCGCCCTGACTGCTCTCGAGTCACTGTACGAAGAAGCGGGCGATCCGCGCAATTTGCTGGAGATCTTGGAGCGCCGCACCGAGGTCGCCGAGACCGACGAGGAGCGCAAGTCGCTGCTATTCCGGCGCGCCAAGCTGCTTTCCGAGGCCCTTTCGGAGCGGCGACGCGCCATTCAAGTCTACGAGACCATCCTCGATATCGCGCTCGAGCCCGAGGCCTTGATTGCGCTCGAAGCGCTCTACACGAGCGAGTCCATGTGGGTCGAGCTGGTCGGCCTGCACGAACGCCAGCTGGACGCCAAGCTGGGCGACGCGGCGGCGCTGCACGTCGCGATCGCGCGCGTGGCGGCGCGACATCAGAACAACATCGGTCGTGCCTTCGACGAGCTCGAGAGCGCGCTCGGTGTGGAGCGCCAGCACGAAGGCGCGATCGCCGAGCTCGAGCGCCTGGTCAATGAAGCTCCGGACGCGGTGGAGCGCGCACGCGCTGCAGCGCTGCTCGAGCCCGTCTACCTGCTGCGCGCGGACTTCGGCAAGGTGATGAACACCATTCGCGCTCGGCTCGAAGCGAGCGGCGACCCGGACGAGCGGCGTGAGCTGCTCACGCGTCTGGCCAAGCTGTACGAGGAGCAAAAAGAAGACTACCGCGCGGCCCTCGACACCGTGGCGCGCTTGCTCGCGGAAGATCCGAGCGACGCAGGCACGATCCACGAGCTGGAGCGGCTCGCCAAGGTGGCGTCGGCAGAAGCACGCTTGGCCGAGATTTACGCCGGTGAGCTGGCCAAAATCGAGACCGACGACGAGGCCAGCGTGAAGCTTTCGCGCCGCACCGGCGAGCTGTTCCGCGACCTGAACGAATCCGAACAAGCGCTGTCGTTCTTCCGTCGGGCGTTGCGCTTCGAGCCGGAGAGCAAGCAGCTGTTCGAAGCTGTCGACCAGCTGCTCGAGCGCGCCGGCAAGGCGGAGGAGCGCGTGGACCTCTATCGCCAAGGGCTCGAGCATCGCTTCGAGCCGGCGGAGCGCCTGCAGCTCTTGCACACCATGGCTGCGCTGCAGAAGGGGAGTCTGGCTCGCCCCGACGACGCCATCGAGACCTACCGTCAAGCGCTCGACGTGCAGGACGACGATGCGGTCTCGCTCGACGCGTTGAGCGTGCTCTATCGCGAGCGTGCGCGCTGGGACGACCTCGCCGAGCTCTACCTGCGCCGAGCAGAAAGCAGCAGCGCGCCCGAGCGAGCGGCAGAGTACCGGTTGGCGCTCGCTCGCCTGCATCAGGAGCAAGGCCAGGTCGATCGCGCCATCGATCAACTGCAAGAGATCGTGACCGGTCTGCCCCGTCACGCTGACGCCATCGCTTCGCTCGAGCAGCTGCGTAAGAGCCCTGCCCACACCGAGCGCGTGGTCGACATCTTGCGCCCGCTCTACGAATCTCTCGACGATTGGCGCCGTCAGATTCAGCTGAACGAGGACCGTTACCAGCTGGCGCAAGACTTGAGCGACAAGGTTCGCGTGCTGCGAGAAACGGCCGAGCTCTGGGAAAAGCGCGGCGACGACCTGAACCGGGCGCGGCGCGCGCTGGAAGCGGCGGTCCGGCTGGATCCGGACGATGCGGACACACGCGGCGAGTATCAGCGCCTGGTCGAACGCACTTCGGCGTGGGACGCGCTCGCGGGTACCTACGAAGCGGTGCTCGAGGAGCACCCGGAGCTGCGAGACAAGCGCGAGATTTTGTCGACGCTGGCCGACGTGCACAACCAGCGGCGTGACGATCCGCGCAAGGCGCTCTCGGCCTACGAGCGGTTGTTTGCCGCCGACGAGAGCGACATCGAGCCGCTCAACAAGATGGAACAGCTGGCGACGCTGCTCAGCGATTGGCCGGTGCTGGTGCGCGTGCTCACCGCCAAAGCCGACCTTTTGCCCAACGACGATGAGCGCGCCAGCGTTTGGCGGCGGGTAGCCGAGGCCAAGCGCGATATGCTCGACGACGCGGCCGGCGCCGTCTCCGGCTACGAGAAGGCGCTCGAGCTGGATCCAGAGAGCGCGTTCACGGTCGATTGCCTGATCGAGTTGTACGAGGCGCGTGGCGACGCCGCGCGGCTGGTGGAGCTGTATCAGCGCCGCGTGGAGCTCACGCAGGATGACGACGATCTCAAGTACACGCTGCTGGTCAGCGCGGCCGCTTGCTACGATCGTCAGCTGAGCGACAAGCGCAAGGCGATCGAGATGCTCGAGCAGGCGCTGGTCGTGCGTCCCGGTGACGGCGGCGTGCTCGGTTCGCTGAACCGCCTATACCGAGCCGAGTCCATGTGGGTCGAGCTGCTCGACAGCCTCAAGCTGCAGGCTGAAGCTGCGGAGGCCCCGGCCGAGCGGGCCGCCCTTCGCAAGGAGATCGGCAGCATTCTGGCGTCCAAGCTGGACAGCTACGAGGACGCGCTCGAGGCATATCGCCTGGCGCTCTCCGAGGCCGCCAGTGACGCCGAGCTGATCGGCGCCGTCCGCGAAATCGGCGGTCGACACGAGGACTTGCGGCACACGGTGGCGGAGATCTTGGTGCCGGTGCTCGAGCAGGGCGGGCGTCATCAGGAGCTCTGCGAGGTGCTCGAGCTGCGGCTCAGTATCGAGACCGAGCCGAGCGATCGCGTGCAGACGCTGCGCACCATCGCGCGGGTGCTCGAAGGCAACCTGGGTAAGCAGGCCGATGCCGAGACCGCGCTATTGCGCGCGATCAGCGAGCGGCCCGACGACTTGGAGCTGCATGCGGAGCTCGAGCGCTTGTCGCGCGCGACCGGCGGCTTCGCTCGCTACGCCGACGCTCTGTCGGACCGCGCAGGCTCGACGTTCGAGCCCGAAGTCGCGCGGGAGCTGTACGTGCGCCTCGGTCGCATCTCGGAAGAGGAGCTGAAAGACGATCAGCGCGCGGTGAGCGCGTACAAGCGAGCTGTCGAGCAAGCGGGCGATCAGCCCGAGCTGCTCGATGCGTTGGATCGGCTGCACTCGCGGCTCGGAGAGCACCAGGCAGTGGCCGAGATTCTCGAGCGCAGGGTCTCGGTGGAGAGCTCGGACGAGCAGCAGGCGGAGCAGTACTTTCGCCTCGCTCAGCTGCAGATTGTGCGCTTCGAAGAGCCCGCTCGCGGTCTCGCTTCGTTGCGCATGGCGCTCGAGCGCGCGCCCGCCCACGAAGCCGCAGTGGCGGAGCTCGAGAAGCTGCTGGAGCACGCGGACCTGTTCGAGGAGGTGGCTGAGATTCTGGAATCGGTCTACCGCACCCGCGGCCTCACCGATCGCTTGGCCACGCTCTACGAGCGGCGTGTCGGGTTTGCCGACAGTGTCGACGCTCGCATCGACATGCGCCGCAACTTGGCGCGGGTGCTGGAAGAGGAAGTGCGCGACCCGCGCGCGGCCCAGCGCGTGATTGAGCTGGGGCTGGCCGAGGCTCCGGAGGACGCGGCCTTGCTCGAGGAGATCGAGCGGCTCGCGCCTACGACGGGTGAATGGGACAAGGCAGCGGCGGCGCTGACCAGCGCGATCGCGCTCCCGGCCGACCTGAGCCCCGAGGCAGGAGTCAGCTTGTCGCTGCGCCTGGCCGGCTGGTACCGCGACAAGGCCTTCGACAATGGCTCGGCCGAGCAAGCGCTGAAGCGAGCGCTCGACTTCGACGAGTCGAACGACGAGGTACTCCAGTCGATCGAGCAGCTGCAGCGCACCCCGGGGCGCGAAGGTGACTTGTTCGTCACCTTGCGTCGCCGCGCGAAGCTACAGGTCGATGAGTCGCGTCGCGAAGAGCTGTACCGCCAGGCCAAGGCGTTGGCGGAAGGCTCGGGCGACTCGGCTGCCGCCGAGGCAGTGTTGCGCGAGCTCTTGGCGCAGGACGACACCAACGCTTGGGCGCTCGGCGAGCTGTGCCGCCTGCGTGAAGCGAGTGGCGACTACGCCGAGACCTTCAAGCTCACGGTGAGGCAAGCCGAGCTCATGGCGGACGCCGCGAGCGTTCGGTCGCTGCGCCGTCGCGCAGCCGAGATCGCGCGTGACCGACTCGGCGACGTACCCAAGGCCATCGAGCTGTTTCAGCAGCTGTTCGAGGACGATCCGAGCGACACGGCGGCCGCGGCGGCGCTCCGAGCGCTGTATCCGAGCTCGGGCCGCTACCAGGAGCTCGGCAGCCTGCTCGAGCGCTTGATCGACATGGCCGAGTCGCCGGCAGCGCGCACCGCGCTTCGGCTCGAGCTGTCGCACTTGAATCGCGAACAGTTCAAGTCGCTCGATACGGCGATCGACCTGCTGCGTGCCGTGCTGGACGAGGAGCCCGGGCAGGCCGAGGCGGTCGTCGGACTGAGCGAGCTCTACGAAAAGACCCAGCGCGACGAGGAGCTCGCCGAGTTGCTCTCCTCT
>JBEHXA010000418.1:0-7030 GCA_048498935.1 Myxococcota bacterium | reverse complement strand
CCATCGGGCGGTGGCGGCGCGGGTGGTACTGGACCGGCATCGGTTGGCGGGATGGGTGGTGGCGCTCAGGGCGGCACCAGCGCGAACGCTGGGACGGCGGGCACTGGCGGTAGCAGTGCTGGTACTTCTGCTGGTGGTAGCGGTGGCGCAGGCGGTGCGGGCGGCGGAGCTCCGCTCGCGCCGTGCGCAGAGCCTTCGGTGTCACGCCTGAAGGTGTGGGAGATGCAGGTCGTGACGGGCACCATGGTGCCCGCGAATGGCTCGCCCCTCCGCCCCTTCGCGGGCGGTCACGAGCTGTTCGTCAAGTTCACCCTTCAGGGTGGTGGCTACGGCACCGCCAACGCGCCGCTCAACAATCGCGGGCAGTACACGAACGGCGCGAACCCGGCTGAAGAAGCCGTGGACCTGAGCGGCGCCGACGGCTTCACCATCGAATACGCCACGACCGGCAGCGCCTACGTGCAGCTCCGGACTGGTGCGGTGCCTCACGGCGGCGATCACTTCCGCGCCGACATGCCGAACACCAACGGCGAAATCAAGACTTTGAAGCTGAAATTCGCCGACTTCCGGCGCCCCGGTGGTAACACGCCGCCCGCCGCCGACGTGCTCAGCGACGTGTTCTCGTTCACCTTCGTCGCCGGCGGCACCACCGACCTCACGCTGCGGCAGGTTTCGATCCCCGGCTTCGTGCCCCCCTGCGACTGAGCAGCAGCGCGCCGCCGCCGATCAGGAGAAAGCCGAGCAGCGCCACGTGCCTGGGCGCGGTCGTCGACACCGCGGCCGCCCTCCCGGACGAGCCCGCCAGATCGGTCACCCGCACTCCGACGTCTTCGCTCGCGAGTCCGGAGGACGAGAAGCGCAGCGTGGCGCTGTCCTCGACCGCGTCGAGGTCGCTGGCTGCTTGGAGCGTGACCGCTTGCGGTGAAGCCCAATTGGCCGGGGTGAAGCTGAGGCCAGCTCCGGAAGTGATCGAGACATCGGGGCTGCCACCGCTGACGACGGCACTCACGTTGACGGTCGTCGAGGGGGCCTGCGCCAAGCGCACGTTTACCACCGCGCGACCGGCTTCATCGAGCCGAAGCTGGAGGGGGCTCACCACCAAGCCCTGCGCCGCCGCCACGGGGCTGATGCGCGACACGGTGCCGTCGATGAGCAACCAATAGAGCGCACCGTCGGGGCCGGTCGCGACATCGACCGAGCTGCTGGCGGCCGCGAAACCGTCGACCGAGCGTACGGAGCCGTCGCTGTCGAAAGCAACCCGAGTGAGCGCGCCGCTGTTGTAGTCGCCGAAGAAAAAGTTGCCACGGTACTCTGCCGGCAGCGCGCTCGAGCTCCAAAAGTCTCCGCCCGTGACCGCCCCGCCGATGTTTTGGGTCGCGGCGGTGCCGCCGCCGCTGCTCGTATTCGACCCCGCCTGAGCGATGGTGAAGCTGGTAGCGCTCGGCGTGGCGAGCACGAAGCCAGCCCCGTTGAAGCTCGCATCGCTGACGCCGCTGATGGTGATCTTGCCGCCCTTTCGGAAGCCGTGCGCGGTCGAGGTGGTGAACGTCGTGACGCCGCCGCTGCGAACCGCGCCACTACTGCCACCGAGCAGGTTGCGCACGTCGCTGTTGTTGGTCTGATACACGACCGTCGGCGTCAAAAATCCAGCGGGTTGGTCGTTCTCGAAGGCAAGGTAGCCAGCATGACTGCCGGCGCTCACGACGAAGATCTGCTCGTAGCTCGTGCCGACTCCGTTGACCCAGAGCGCGCCGGTACCGGGCTGGAAAGTCAACGTGAACGGATTTCGGAAACCACGCGCCCAGATGTAGTCATTCTGCGGGCCAGGCCCGTCGACGAATGGGTTGTCGCCCGGAACGGCACCGTTGCGCTCGGCGCGGCCGATCTTGGATGCGAGCGTCGTGAGGTCGGCGTTGACGCCGCTCAGGTTGCCGGTGTCGCCGATGCCCCAGTAGAGCTTTCCATCCGGGCCGAAGCCGATCGCGCCTCCGTCGTGGTTGGCGCCGCGCGTCGGCAGTCCCGAGACGATCGTTTGCTTGTTGATGCCGACGTCGCCGCTGGCCGTGTAGCGCACGATGCGCTGCTCGGTCGACGAGACCGTCTCGAACAAGTACACATAGCCGGTTTGCGCGAAGTTCGGATCGAGCGCGATGCCGATCAGACCGCATTCACTGTTCGTGAAGACGGCGTCGACCGAGAAAGGCGTCGGCAACAGCGAGCCATTTTTCAGCACCCGCACCGCTCCGTCCTTGCCCGCCAGGAAGAGCCGCTGACTGCCGTCCGTGGCCCACGCCATGCCGGTGAAGAAATTGTTCCCGCCTACCGGAGGCAAGATCTGGGTTTCGACGAAGCCTGGCGTGAACACGGTCGCGGATGCAGCTCTGGTAGAGCCGAGCAATGCCAGGGAACAAGCGAGAGCGTGGATGCGACGCACGGGGCCTCCTCGAAAGAGCGCAATCCTCGCGTGCGCACGTGACAGGCGTGCGAGCCTTGGATGAAGGGCGCGTTTTCGCGGTGGCGGCGTCGGCTAAGCCGTCGCCGCGCCTGCGGCCGGGGCGTGCCGGGGTGTGGCACCTTTGCGAAACATCACCAGGATGATCACCGCCGACAGCAGCATGAGGCTGGACAAGAACAGAATCCCGCCCGTGAACGAGCCGGTCAGTTTTTCGACCTTGCCCAGTACGTTGGGCCCGACGAAGCCGCCCAGGTTCCCTACCGAGTTGATGAAACCCACCGAGCTTGCCGCAGCGGTGGACGTCAGAAACGTGCTGGGCAGTGTCCAGAAAGCGGGCTGATAGGCTTTGATACCCGTGCGCGCGGTGACCAAGAACGCCATGGTGAGCGGCAACGTGCCGAGCGAGAGCGGTGTGAGCATCAACGCGAGCGCGCCGATCGCGATCGGCAACGCCGTGTGCCAGCGGCGTTCGCGGTGCTTGTCGGAGCTATAGCCTACGAACAGCTGGGCCGAGAGCGCGAAGATGGGCGGCAAGATCACCAGGTACGTGATCGAGCTGATCTTCAGCCCGTACCACTTTTCCAAGAACGTCGGCAGGAAGAACTCGGTGCCGTAGTTGGCAGTGACCACGCAGAAGTAGGCCAGCGCTAGCAACAACACCTTGGGTTGGCGGAGCGCTTGAAGGAAGGTCATGTGCTGACTCGCCTGATGCTGCGCACGCTCGCGCTCGATTTCCGCTTCGAGGGCGTCGCGTTCGTCTTGCTCGAGCCAAGTCGCCTCGCGTGGACGATCGGTGAGGCGCACCAGCACCAGCAAGCCGAGCAGGGTTGCCGGTAAGCCCCACACCACGAACACCCATTGCCAGCCGTGAAGGCCCAAGATGGCGGGGTGCACGAGCTGCACGCCGTCGACCAGCTCGGTCGTGCCGATGTGCAGGAGCGGGTTACACAAGAGCGGGCTCACCACCTGCGCGACCGGCGTCGCGATCAAGAACATCGCAAAGGCGCGCGCGCGATCTTGGCGTGGAAACCAGCGCGTCAAGAACACGATCACGCCCGGGAAAAAGCCCGCCTCGGCCAGCCCCAACAGAAAGCGCGCGACGTAGAACTGCGTGGGGGTCGTGACCCATGCAGTCAGGCTCGACAGCAGCCCCCAGCTGATCATGATGCGCGCGATCCACTTTCGCGCGCTCCAGCGCTCGACGATGATGGTCCCCGGGATCTCGAGCAAGAAGTAGCCCAAGAAGAACAGCCCGGCGCCCATCGCGATCACCTCGTTGTCGAAAGCCGGTAGGTCCTTCGACATGGTGAGCTTCGCGAACGCGATGTTGACGCGATCGATGTACGCGACCACGTAGCTCACGAAGAGCAGCGGGATGAGGCGGAGGTAGGCCTTGCGGCGCGCGCGAGACAGCGCATCGCCCGAGGAAGGTGCGGATTCCACGGCAGCAGCATGTCCCCGATGCGAGGCGGCCGTTCACAAAAGCGCCACGGTGGGCCGATTCGACCTCGCGAAAGTGAGTCGAATTTACTCAGTCTCTGCTAGGGCTCACCCCGGTGCTGGGGTTACGGGGCGCTGGAGCTTGGGCGCGCGCCTTGCAGAGGTACGGCACATGACCATCACCATCACTGGGCTCTTGATTCTGATCGTCATTGCCGGCGTGTGCGGCGCGATCGGGCGAGCGATCGCGGGCGGCACCGACGGTGGCTTCATCGTCTCCATCGCGATCGGCTTCATCGGCGCGCTGTTCGGTTCGCTCATCGCCGGCTTCCTCCACTTGCCGGAGCTGCTCGCGGTGAGCGTCGACGGGCGCGCCTTTCCGATTCTGTGGTCCATCATCGGAGCGGCCTTCTTCGTCGCGGTGGTGCACCTGGTCTCCGGTGGCCGTCGGCGCTTCCGCTACCACTGACCGCGACGTTCGTTCTGCGCTCGCTCGCTGATTTGGGCGACAAAGGCCGCCCGAGGTAGCGCTCGGGGGGCCACGATGGCGGATTGGCCGGACTCGGATTAAGGAGGGCTGCCCCGCCGCGCCCATGCGGCACGAAGCCCAGTGGTAGAAGTCGAGACCGAGACCCGGCCCCACCCCGCCAAGCAAGCGGGCGCGCTCATAGTGGGTACCACGCTGGCCACGCTGTCGGGCGTGCTCTTGCCCATCGTGCTGGTGCGGCTGATGGGCAAGGCGGACATCGCCGAGCTGCTCGCGCTGGTCTTCATCTACGACATGGTCGCGCTGATCGCGACCGCGGGCTTTGCGCAGGTGCTGATGTACCACCTGCCGGGTCGGTCGGCGCCGGAGCGCCGCGCGGTGTCGGTGCAGATCGGTTACATCATGGCCGGGCTCGGCACGCTCGGCGCGCTGGTCGTCGCGGGCATCGGCTTGTTCGGGAGCCAGCTGCCCGGCGCTTTCTCGGGCCACGACGCGACGCGCATTTCCCTGGAACCATTGTGGATCCTCGCGCCGTCGCTGATCTTCGATTTGCCCTCGCGCGTCGTGCCGCAGCTGCTGGTCGTCGAGGGCAAAGCTCAACACGCCTCGGCGCTCGGGGTGGTGCGCACCATCCTGACGACCATCACGACCCTGGTTCCCGTCGCGCTCGGCTGCGACATCGTCACCGTCGTGATCTGGTACTCGGCTACGCGCTGCGCGTTGGGGTTGAGCTTGCCGTGGGCGTTGCGGCTCACCTTCCCGGGCGTTGCGCGGGTGCCGAGCCCCGTCTCGATGAAGCAGCTGTTTCACTTCGCGTTGCCGCTCGGGACGACGGACGTGGTGTCGCTGCTCAACCAGCAGGTGGATCGCTGGCTCATCTTGCTGAGCTTTCCCGCCACTGCTTTTGCTGATTATCAGGCGGGTGCGTGGCAGGTGCCGGTGCTCGGCACCATCGCCTATTCGGTGGGCGATGCGTACATGCCGTCGTTGGTCGAGCATTTCGGGCGCGGCGAGCCGCGGCAAGCCATCGCCATTTGGCGGAGCACCATTCCCAAGGTGAGCTTGATCGTGGTCCCGGTCACGATGGGGTTCGTGGTCGGTGCGCGCGAGTTGATGGGCCTCTTGTTTACCGATGCCTACGTGAGCGCGGCCATCATCTTTCAGCTCTACTCGGTGATGACGCTGGGTCGCGTGGCGACGTTCGGGTCGGTCATCATCGCCGCCGGTAAGCCGCGCTTCATGCTGCAAGCTGCGATTTTTTCGCTGGTTGTCAACGTGGTGCTGTGCGTGCCGCTCACCTGGGCCGTCGGCTTCATCGGGCCGGCGCTGGGCACGTCGCTCGCCTTCATCCCGATGGTGCTATTTTACGTGTGGTCGATCAAACGCGCGACGGGCCTGGGCATGCGCGAGATCTTCCCGTCCGCCGAGTACTTTCGTGTGCTGGGTCTGAGCGCGGTGGCGGGCGGCGTCGCGTACCTGCTCAAGGCGCAGCTCGAGCTGCCCAAGGGCTTCGGGTTGACCTTGTCGGTACTAGTAACGGTCGCGCTCTTTGCAGTGCTCGGTACGCTGAGTGGCGCGATCACGCGTGGCGATTGGCGCTTTGCGCGCGATTGGCTGCGGCTCAAGCTGGCGCGCTGAACGACGCTGCCGGAAGGTCAACCGTTGCCGATGGCGCTCACGACACCGTCGGCGACGGCGGCCAGCTGCTCACGACCGTCTCGCTGCTGCTGGCTCAACGCGCGCAGAAAACGCGGCAGCGACTGGCGGTCGCCATCGCGCATCAGATCGGCTTCCCAGGTCGCATGCAGCGACGCGACACGAGGCCTGGCGGATGCCGCGAGCTTCGACGAGCGGTCGTAAAAGTCCGAGGCGATGCTCGGAAGCGCGCAGCCGGGGATCGGCTTTTCGCTGAGCACGTACTCGAACCCGAGCGCTTCGAGCGCGCGCCCGGTGCGGCGATTGCTCCGATTGGTGGGGGGAATGTAGCCGAGCGCAAGCTGCCCGGTGCGCGCTTGGAGGAGGCTGCGGCCGCGCTCCAAGGTGCTCAAGATCTGCTCGTACGGTGCATCGGCGAATTCGTCGAAGCCGCCCACCGTGCCGCGTTGATTGAAGGGATCGCCGGCTTGGCGCAGCACGGCCGAAAGCTTGGCGTAGCCGTGCTCGAAGCCGTGCATGGTCGCGACCAGGTGGCGCAGGCTCTTCAGAAAGCCTTCCATGCGATCTTCGACGAGGGCGGGCACGATGCCGAGGTGAAAGGTGAGCCCGGCGTCGTCGATGCGCTGCAGCACTTCGTGAAGGGGTGTGAGATCTTCGAGGATGGGGCGGACGCCGGTCGGGTAGTCGTCGACGCGGAGCAGCGGGTCGCACCATTCGCCGCGATAGAGTCGCAGCTCATCGGCGCCCAGGCGCGCGACCGCGAGCAAGCGCTCGCTTGAGGGCGCGCCAGCTCGATCGAGCACGGCCAGCAGCCGACAGTTACGTGCCGCGGCTCGGAAGGGCCGCTCGGCTTCGCTGCCGAAGCCGGAAGAGCGTGCGACGACCAGTATGTCGTGGCCGCGCGTCTTGCCGAGCTCGGTTACGGCGTCGAAGCGCGGCAGCTCGCGCCGCTCGGCGCGCCCTGGTTCCAGCAGTGCCGCACGCCAATCCGG
>JBEHXA010000417.1:0-7039 GCA_048498935.1 Myxococcota bacterium | reverse complement strand
AGGCCGCCGTGTTTACTCGTTTCACCACGCCGCGAAATTTATTCGTGCGGACAGAGCCCCATTACCTGCGACGCGCGCAGCTGCGTGATCGATTGCCCGGCCAATCAATCTTGCGGCGTGCTGCACTGTACCGAAACCGTAGAAAGCTGCGAATTCTCCTGCAAAGGCGTGCAGAGCTGCGGCACCAAGCTATCGAGCGAGGCGCTCATGACCAAGATAAGGTGCGACGCCACCGCGTGCGGCGGCCAGATGGGGCTGTGCTGTCAACCCAACGTGTCGTGCACCGGCGCTGCTGCGCCGATGTGCAACTAGAAGTTGCGGCGCAGCGTGAGCTGCCCAGGCCCGACCAATAGCCCCGTCTCGGACGCGTTCGGCCCGCTGGGCGCAAACGTGAAGTAGAGCGAAACGCCGGCCGCCACTGCAGTGCTGGCGAGCAGGAGATCGGTGGCGAGCGCCCAGTTCTCGACCTTGCTTCGCGCTCGCTCGAGTTGCTCTGGCTGCACGCCTTCTTGACGTTGGACGTCGCGCTCGTCCGAGTGCGCTCCGAGTGCGACGGCGCCGCTCACGGTAGTCGCAACCCCCAAAGCTCCCGTGATGCCCCATGCCAACCACGGCACGGGGCGCGCGCGCTCGGCGCCTGGTGGCGGCGCGCTCGCAGCGACCGGAGCCGGCTGCTCACCGAACGTGAGGGCGCGAGCCTCGCCACTTCCGAGCGTGACGCTTTGAGTCCGGAGCGTGCCGTCGGGCGAGCGCACCTCGACGCTGTGGCGCCCCGGATTCAAACGGAGCTTTTGCGAAAGCGGACCGCGGCCGAGCAATGCCCCGTCGACGCGCAGCTCGGCCCCCGCTTGCGGCAGCTCGATTTCCAGCGAAACCAGCTGCTTTTCCAGCTTTGCGAGCTCGAGCTGCACCTGATCACGGCGCGCGGAAGGGACCTGCTCACCGCCGTCACGCAGGTAGCCGACGAATGCGTCGATCGCTCCGCGCACGTCGCCGAGCGCAGCTTCGCAGAGGGCGACGTTGTACAGGATGCGAAACGACGGAGCGAGCGAGTAGGCGCGCTGAAATTCGTCGAGCGCCGCCGCGTGCTGACCGCGGTCGAACAGCCCGAGCGCATGCCGGTAAGCTTCTTGAGCCAGCTGGAGCGAGGCGGAGTCCTCGGCGCGCGCGGGCGCCGGAGCGGCCAACGTCACCAGGGCCATGGCTGCGAACGAGAACGCGAAGAGCCGCTTCATTGCCAGGGATCCTGCCGGTCGAGCTCGAGCTGTTTCGAGGAATTCGTCGCGCTCTTGGCCTTTGGCTTCACGGTAACCGCCCCGGCTTTGCGAGGCGAGCTCGACGAAGCTCCGCCCGGCAACGTCTGCACCGGCGCGCCGCTGCTCGGTTGCGCTGCGCTCGATATCGGCGGGGGAGCCGAGACGGCCAGGACCGGCAGGGGCGAAGGCGCCGGCACGACGGGTGCGGCTGCCGGGCGCTGCGCCGGCTCGGCCACAGCCGGTTCCGCGCTCGAAGCTCCGCCCGGGGCGAGCTTGAGCGCCAACGCCGCCCCGGCGCCGAGCAAGGCGAACGCTGCCAACGCGACCATCACGGTCCGGTCTCGGGGCGGCGCGGCATGCCGGATTTCCGACTGCTCTTCCGCGTCGGCAGGCAAGTCGTCGGCAGGCTTCGCAGAACGGCGCGCGACGCGCTTGGTGCCTGCAAAACCATCCTGCTCGCTCGCTTCGACGTCGAACGTGGGACGCCCCGTAGCGAGCGCCTGCTCGATCTCTCGCTCTTCGCGATCCCGCTGCCGCGAGAAGCGTTCTGCCATGTAGCGCTGCAGCTCTTGCGGGCTCAACCTGCCACCCAGCGACTCACAGAGACGAACCAAGTCGGCTCGCAGCTCGGCGGCGGTCTGGTAGCGATCAGAGGGCCGACGAGCCAACGCGCGCGAGCAAACCTCATCGGCCAACGCGGGCAGACCTCGCGCTGCTGCGCCGGGGAGCTCCACGCGCTGCTGGCTGGCTAGCGCCGCCAGGATCGCCATTTCGTTCTGGTCGGGCCAGCGCTCGCGCCCGGCCGTCGCTTCCCAAAGCATGACCCCCACTGCGTACAGGTCTGCGCGTGCGTCGACCGCCTCACCTGCCACGAGCTCCGGCGCCATGTACGCGACCTTACCCTTGAGCACGCCGGCCTGCGTGTGCACGATCGATTGCTTGCTCTTGGCGACCCCGAAGTCGAGCACCTTGATCTCACCGTCGTACGTGATGAACAGGTTGGGCGGCGAGACGTCGCGATGCACGAGCTGCATCGGCTGCCCCGACAGGTCGCGGCGCTGATGAGCATGCTCCAGCCCCAAAAGCGCCCCGATCAGCACCTCGAGTACCACGCGATAGTTCTCGCGGTCGCCGCCGTCGCCGCGCTGAACATGTGCGAACGAACGGCCGCGCAAGAACTCCAAGGCCAAGAAGCAATCGTGCTCGTCCCCGCCTACCTCGTACACCTGCACGATGTTCGGGTGGTTGAGCGACGCCGAGATGCGCGCCTCTTCGAAGAACATCGCCACGAACTCGGGCCGGTCGGCGAGGTCCCTCCGCACCCGTTTGAGCACGCACAGCCGCGACGAGCCCGCTACGCCGTTTTGTAGCGCCAGGTCCACGTCCGCCATGCCGCCGGAGCCCAGGCGACCGAGCACTCGGTAGCGACTACCGCCGACTGCCTCGCGAACCGTGGCCAGCTCCAGATGCATGGCGCGCCCGACTACAACCCGTGCTTCGTCATCAGCTTGTGGATCACCTGACGCGAAACCTCGGCCATGGCAGCCGCGCGGGTGACGTTGCCGTCACTCTTGTTCAGCACGTGCTGCACGTATTGTTTTTCGAAGACGTCGGCGGCATTGCGACGCGCGACCCGCAGCGGGTCGAGCGTCGGTTGGGCGGAAGCAGCCGCTACGGCCGCCACCGCCGCGGCGCGCAAATCGGGGATCGAGTCGGTGTCGAGCGCGCGCTCGGGCGTGACGAGTACGCGCCCCACTGCATTCCGGAGCTCGCGCACGTTGCCGGGCCAGCGGTAGGCCTTGAACATGTCCCAGACGTGCTGCGGCACGTCCGTCAAGCTGCGCGGCGGTTGGCTGGCGGTCAAAAACGACTCCGCGAGGAGCAGCAAGTCTTCCATGCGATCACGCAGCGGCGGCACGTACACGTGGGCGCCCGCGACGCGATAGTACAAGTCTTGCCGGAATTCCCCGCGCTTCACCTCGGAGCGCAGATTGCGGTTGGTCGCGGCGATCAGGCGCACGTCGAGCGGGATGGTCTTGGCGCTACCGAGTCGCCGCACCTCCCGCTTTTCCAACACGCGTAGCAGCTTCGGCTGCAAGTCACGCGGCAGCTCCCCGATTTCGTCGAGAAAGATGGTTCCACCGTCGGCTTGCTCGAACACGCCCATGCGCGCGTTGGCTGCGCCCGTGAAGGCGCCGCGCTCGTGACCGAACAGCTCGCTCTCGGCTAAGGTCGGAGCGACCGCGCTGCAGTCGAACACCACGAACGGCCCCGCCGCGCGCTGACTCGATTGATGCACCGACTCGGCCACCAGCTCCTTGCCGGTGCCGGTTTCACCCTCGATCAGCAAGCTCAAGTCGGTGTTCGCGATGCGAGCCAGGTCGGCGAACAGCACGCGCATTTTCGGTGAGCGGCCCAGCAAGTCGCCGAAGCCGTTCGCGTCGAGCTGCTCGCGTTCGACCGTTTCGGCGAGCGGCACCAGCTCGATCACGGTGTCGCCCAGCTCGAGCTCGACCGCCCCGGAGAAGGTAGCGTCGTCGACCCAGCACTTGCCGACCAGCACCCCGTTGGTCGACCCGGCATCGAGCACGCGAATGCCTCGCTCGGTCAGCATGACCTCGCAGTGGCGACGCGACACGGTTTCATCCGTGAGCACCAGGTCGTTCTCGGGCGAGCTGCCGATGCGCACGGACGTACCGGCTACCGACAACGTCGCTCCCGCGTCGGGTCCCTTGCTGACCGTGAGCTCGAGCTTGCGGTACTTGACGATTTGGACTCGCTCGGCGGCGCGCGTGAAGTCCTTACTCATGGGATGCTCACCGGCTTCGAGTCCAAGGCTGGACGCGAACGCTCGCGCAGACGCGCCAAAAGCCGCACCGTGCCATGGTGGCGCACGCACCGACCGCTGGCAACACTCCGCCCGGGATCGGCCGTTTCGCGCGTTTCGCGCGTTTCTGCTCGGCTTTCGTCCCGCTTCCGCCGGTCGTTCTCACACTCGCTCGGTCTCAGTTGGAGCCACCGCTCCAGCTGGCTCCGGTGTCGGCTAGGGCCGTACCTTGGGCTGCGGCCGGCGCTGCCGAGCGAGCCGGTCTGGTGACGACGGTCGAGACGACCAGCAGCCCCAACGCGAAACCGAAGACCGCGACCAACGTGCCGAGCAGCGCGAACGTGACGTTGGGCTTACCGCGAAGCCACGCCTGACTCCGCTCGACTCGGCGCGCCAGCTGGGGTGCAAAGCGTGGCCTATCGCGAGCGGGCGTTTCGGCCACGCTCGGTAGCTCGTGCCCCAAACCGATCTGGGTCTTGGCGGGAAGCGGCGTAGTCTCGATGCGGCGCACGGTCGCGGTTTGCCGCTCGAGGCTGGCCTGGGCGCTCACTTCGAGCCAGTCGCTCACCTCGAACGGCAAGAGCGCCGAGCAAGCGCGCCGCAGCGCACGCGCCATATCGAGCGCGGTAGCGAAGCGATCAGCGGGATTGCGCGACAGGGCGCGCATCACCACCTCGTCCAGCTCGCTCGGCAACGACGGCACGAGCACCGACGGGCGCAGCACCTCTTCATGCAGCACCTTGTCGAGCACGACGCCGATCGTCTGGCCGTCGAACAGCCGGCGCCCCGTGAGCGCCTCCCACAGCACGACCGCCGCCGAGTAGACGTCGGTGCGACGGTCGACAGCGCGCCCGTTCAGAATCTGCTCGGGCGCCAGGTAGCTGGGCTTGCCCTTGATTTCCCCGGCATGCGTCACGTACTTGCGACCAGCGCCGCGCGCGATCCCGAAATCGAGCAGACGCGCTACGCCGTCGCGCCCCACCAAGATGTTCTCGGGCGACACGTCGCGATGAACGATACCGAGCGGATCGCCGGCTTCATTGCGCGCCTCGTGCACGGCCTCGAGCCCTTGCAGGATGCCGCAAATCACCGTGACCGCGATGGCCGGTGGCACGCGGGCTCCCTGCATCAGGCTGCGCGCGATCAAGGCTTGCAGGCTTTCGCCCTGCACGTACTCCATCACGAGCAAGAGCTCACCCTGCTCCTCCACCACGTCGAGCGTCGCGATCACGTTGGGGTGGCGGACGCGCGTGGCCAGGCGCAGCTCATCCCGAAACATGGCCAAGCAGCGCGGGTCGCGCGCCAGGTCCCCGTGCATGCGCTTGATCGCGACGACGCGCGAAAGCCCCGCGGTGCTGATGGCTCGGCCGTAGTGCACGGTGCCCATACCGCCCGACGCGATGGGCTCGAAGAAGGAGTAGCGGTTCATGCACCCGAGCAGTGCAAGACGCAGACCGTCGCCGATTGCCCCACTTTCGGCGCCGATTTCGGCACACCGCGCCGATTGGTCAGCTGACTGTCAACCGCGACCGTCAACTACGGGTTGACAGTGCACTCGGCCAGGTAACGCCGCACCGTTTCGGCCATCCCCAGCTCGAGCGCATCGGCGATCAGCGCATGCCCAATCGAAACCTCGTCGATGGGTCCCGCCACGCGCACGAAGGGCGCCAGGTTTTGCAGATTGAGGTCGTGACCGGCGTTGACGCCCAGGCCCACGCGACGAGCAGCCTCGGCAGCGCGGCCGTATTGGGCGAGCGACTCACTCGCGCGCCCGCTCACCGCCGCCGCTGCATACGGCTCCGTGTAGAGCTCGACGCGATCGGCTCCCAAATCGCGCGCGATGGTCATCATCTCAGCAACCGGATCCAAGAACAGACTGACGCGACAGCCCACATCCTTCAGGTCGCGAACGGCCTTCGCGAGCGCCGCGCGCGCCGTAGCGTCGAGCTCGACCAAGTTCCAGCCGTGGTTGCTGGTCAACGCTTCACGCGCGTCTGGCACCAGCGTCGCTTGATGCGGCTTCACCCGCTCGCAGTGCTCGAGCAAGCCGTGAAACGGGTTGCCTTCGATGTTGTACTCGGCCGCCGGATAGGCCGACAGGAGCCGCGCCACGTCCATCACGTCGCCCGGGCGGATGTGCCGCTGGTCGGGTCGAGGGTGCACCGTGATGCCATGGGCGCCTGCATCGAGTGCGATGCGAGACAACCCGACGACGCTCGGGATTTCGAGGCTGCGCGTGTTGCGCAGCGTGGCCACCTTGTTGACGTTGACGGACAGCTTGGTCATGCCTGAGGCGGCAGCTTTACCAGGCGTTGAAGCGCTGCACCACGATCGCCGTGAACAGCGCCGTGACCGCCGCCAGTGCCAGCGCGCCCGTAGCCAGCCGCTGCCGGCGCTCCCGGGAAAGCCGGAACCAGGCGGCCGTGGCCGCCCCCAAACCGAGCACGGCACCCAGGATAGCGCCGTTGAACATCGCGCCGATCTCCTCCAGCCCCTGGCCGCCATGACCAAACAGCCTCGGGCCGATCAAGCCTCCGAAGCAGAAGCCGAGCACCACACCGCAGACCACGAAACCGAGGGCACAGAACGCCTCGAGGAGCGCGACCGAGAACCTGCGCGGATCCATGGCAGCCCTCCAAGCATAAGCCGACCGGCGTCACCGCGCACTAACGCGCCCCGCCAAAAGCGGCGCACGACTCGGCCTCGGCGAAGATTAGCTCCTCCCTGAGCAGCTCGGCGACAGCGCGCACGCGCGCGACGGCGAGCGCCGACTTCGCACACACCACGTGAAGCTCGCTGGTCCGGTGTGGCCCCAAATCGAGACCGAGCGGGACGAGCACCGGGTCTTGGTTGAAGCGGTGCCGCACCTTGTGCATGAAGAGCGCGCCGACACCAGACTCCGCGGCTCGACGCTGAACGATGAAGTCGTCGGCGGAAAAGATGGGTTTAAACCCCG
>JBEHXA010000416.1:0-7085 GCA_048498935.1 Myxococcota bacterium | reverse complement strand
TGGGACCATACGGCGGATGCCGCAGTGTGCCGGGCTGCTGGCGCGGCCTACCGGCTGATGTTCATGAGCGACATGCCGGAGGCGCCACCGCTCGAGGGCGAGCGTGAAGATCCCAAGCGCAACGCCTACGTGTTTCTGAGTCAGCTGGTGGTGCAGCTGATCGACGGCGGCCATTTGCGGCCTGAATTGAAGGATGTGGACCTGGTGGCACAGACCATCTGGGGCACCTTGCATGGCGCTGCCGCGCTCGACATCGTGCTGGCCAAGCAAGATCCGTGGCTCGACTTCAAGCCGCGCCGCGAACGCTTCACGGAAGCGCTGCGCACTCTCGTTCGGGCGATGATGCGCGATCCCGAGCGGGCCGAACGACAGCTGGAGAGCGCGCTCAAGGCCATCCCCGAGTTCGGGGTGGCGGCCGTGAAGAAGTCGCAGCGACCGCCGAGCAAGAAGAAGCAGTAACGGGCGAGCGCGAGCTCGTCGACATCGAGGTTGGGGTCGGGGCCCCAAACGAGCACGAATAGCGGGAAAACAATATGGTCGATCTGGGGTTGAAAACACTGCTCTACGACAAGGTCCGCTTCCTGATCACCGTCTCGGGCGTGGCTTTCGCGGTCACGCTGGTGCTCGTGCAAGTCGGGCTGTTCGTGGGCTTACTCGATAACTCGACGATCACGATCCGCCGGCTCGATGCCGACTTGTGGATCACCTCCAAGAACTCGCCGAACCTCGACTTCGTCCATCAGTTCCCTGAGTCGAACCTGTATCGCGCGCGCTCGGTGCCCGGTGTCGCCCGCGCCGATAACTTGATCCTGTCGTTCATGCAGGTGTCGCTCCCGACCGGTGCCGAGGAGACGACCATCGTGTACGCGATGGAAGACCTGAAGCGTTGGGGCGTGCCGTGGAAGGTGACCAGCGGCAACCTGGACGACTTGAAGCGCGGCGCGTTCGTGATGGTCGACGAATCGGCCAGCAAGCGCTTCGGCGCGTTCGCGCCCGGCAACTACCGCGAGGTCATGGGCCAGCGCCTGAAGATCATCGGTACTTCGCGCGAGGCCAAGAGTTTTACGACCACGCCCATCTCGTTCATGGACTTTCGGCGCGCGCAGCAGCTGCAGCCGGAGCTACTCAGCGGCAAAACGTCGTACATCGTCGTGAAGCTCGAGCCGGGCGCCGACGTGGCCGCCGTGAAGGCCGAGCTCGGGCGCCGTTTGCCGTACAACGACGTGTTCACGGCGAGCGCCTGGGCCGAGCGCTCGCGCGGCTACTGGATCGAGAACACTGGACTCGGTTTTAATGCGTTTTTGACCGTGTTTTTGGGCTGTCTGGTGGGCGTCGTGGTGGTCGCGCAGACGCTCTACACGTCCACGATGGAGCACTTGAAAGAGTTCGGTACCGTCAAGGCGATCGGGGGCAGCAACCTCGACATCTACCGCATGCTGGGCAAGCAAGCGACGGTCGCGGCGGTGCTCGGCTTCGTGCTCGGTTACGTGCCGGCGCAGCTGCTCAAGCCGGTCATCGCGTCGGCCGGCCTCAAGCTCATTATTGCGCCGGAGCTCACGGCGGTGGTGCTGGTCGGCACCGTCGCGCTCTGCTTGCTGTCGGCGCTGGTGTCGTTTCGCAAGGTGGCCGGCATCGACCCGGCACTGGTGTTCCGGACCTGAAAGCATCGCCATGTTCAACCTGTCTGCCGAAGACGTGACCAAGACTTTTCGCGAAGGGCGCGAGAGCGTGAGCGTGCTGAAGGGTGCTTCGCTGCGGTTGGCGCCCGGTGAGGTGCTGGCGCTCGAAGGCCCTTCGGGCTCGGGCAAGACGACGCTGCTCTCGATCTTGGGCTGCTTGCTGAGCGCGACCAGCGGCCGGGTCGAGGTCGCGGGGCAGCCGGTGGACACGCGCAAACCCGCTGCGTTGCAGGCGGTGCGGCGCCGGCACATCGGCTTCGTTTTTCAGCAATTCAACCTGTTTCCGGCGCTCAGCGCGCTGGAAAATGTGGAGTATGCGCTGAACTTGAAGGGCGTGATCGGTGACGAGGCGACTCGGCAAGCCGCGCAGCTCATCGAGCGAGTGGGCCTGGCCGAGCGTGCCCGCTTCTTGCCGCGCGACCTCTCGGGTGGTCAGAAGCAGCGCGTCGCGATTGCGCGGGCGCTGGCGGCGTCGCCCTCGGTCGTCTTGGCGGACGAGCCGACTGCGAACCTGGACGCCAGCGTCGCCGCGCAAATCTTGGATCTGTTCAGCGAGCTGGCCCGCACTGAAGGACGCTCGTTGCTCATCGTCACCCACGATCCGAAGGTGAGGCGGGTGGCCGATCGCGTCGTGCACATCGAGGACGGGCGCATCGCCGCCTAAGGGGAAACGAACCATGGCAATCGTTCAACGCATCAAGTCACATGCCAGCACGCTGGTGCTCGGCGCGCTCCTGGCCGGCGTCGGGGTCTACGAGCTGCGGCAGGCCAAGCAGGGCGAGGTCATTCCCACCGCCAAGGCAGAGTCGGGGCCGCCCCGCACGCCCAGCGTGCTCGCCGAAGGGCGGGTCGCCGTGCCGCCGGGCGCTGAAATCACGGTGGGCGCCGAGCTTTCGGGCAAGCTGGTGCGCTTGCTGGTCACCGAGCAGAGCCACGTCAAAGCCGGGGATTTGTTGGGCGAAGTGGACGTTGCCGAGCAGCAGGCCGCGCTCGGCGAAGCCTGGGCGCGCGTCAAAGAGGCAGGCAGCGACGTCGACTATACGGCGCGTGAAAAGCGCCGCGCCGAGCAGCTCTGGAACAGCAACGTAGTGGCCGAGTCGTCACTCGATCGCAGCCGCCACGATTCGAACGCCGCCGAGCGACGCCGCACCTCGCTCCTGGCCGGAGCTGCGCGCATCTCGGCCAACATCGCCAAGGCCAAGCTCACCGCGCCCATCGACGGCAGCGTCACCCAACGCTTCGCCGACGCTGGCGAAATGGTAGCCACCGGGACCCCCATCGTCACCATCACCGATCTGAGCCAGCTGCGCATCGAGGCTGAAGTCGGTGAGTTCGACTCCGGGCGCGTGCGCCTCGGAGCGCCAGTCACGATCCGCGCCGAAGGCTACACCGAAACCTGGCAAGGCAAGCTCAGCGAGGTCCCGGATCGCGTCGGCCCGCGTTCGCTCAAGCCGCTCGACCCCTCGAGGCCGGTCGACACGCGCGTGCTGCTTGTAAAAATCGCGCTAGCCGGCTCGGTGCCGCTCAAGCTCGGTCAACGCGTCGAAGTCGAGATCGCACCCTGAGCAGGCTCGGCGCATTGCCCATAAAAATGGCTGCTTTTGCAGCTCGGGCCGGCTCAGCGCATCATGCGCCATGCCCGTGTTTCGCTCGCGCTCGCTGCTCGCCGCTTCCACGCTGTTAGTCACGCTGTGCCGCGCCGGCGCCGCTTTGGCACAAGAGCCGTGCTTCGAGCGCATCGACACCGGCACGGACATGACAGGCTGGCACGCGAGCACCACCAACCACCACGGCCCGGGCGCAGGCTGGACCGTGGAAGGCGGCGCACTCGTCGGTCGTCAAACTGGCAACCAGCAAGGCGGCATCTTGATGACCGACAAGCTGTACCGGGACGTCGAGGTCGTGTTCCAGGTCAAGATCGATTGGGGCTGCGACTCGGGCTTCTTCTTTCGCACCACCGCCGGCGATCGCGCCTACCAGGTGAACGTCGATCATCTGGCCGAGTCGGGCGTCGGCACCATCTACGGCGAGAGCTTCGCGCAAGAGCTGCGCGCCATTCCGTATTGGCTCACCAACAACGGCAACTCTGCGATCGTCGCGCCCGACCAAAACGAGCAGCCCATCTTCGACCTCACGCTCTGGCCGACCCTCTGGCACCCGACCGAATTCAACGAAATTCGCGCGCGCGTCGAGGGCAACCCGCCGCACATGCAGGTCTGGATCAGCGGCACCAAAGTCATGGATTTCACGGACGGAAAGCTGCGAAACGAGATCGACGCGACCGGCCCGCTCGCCATTCAGGTGCACGGAGGGACGCGGTGGATCCCCAACGGCACGGTTAGCTACAAGAACATTCGGGTGAAGGACCTTACCGCTACCTGTAACGATCCGGGGACGGGTGGGAGCGGGGGCGGAGGAGCTGGGGGTGCAGCGGGTGAGGGAGCGGGGGGCGCGAGCGGAGGGGGCGGTGCGGGCGGCGGTGTTGGTGGTGCGGGTCGGAGTGGCTTGGGTGGCAGTGGTGGTGGCGGTGGCGGTGGCGGGGTGAGTAGCGGTGGCAGTGGCAGCGGTGGTGGCGGTGTGGCGGTGGCCGGGAGTGCCGGGACGAGTGGGGGCTCGTTGGGGAACGGAGGTAGCGGTGGTGGCGCGTCGAACGGTGGCAGCTCGAGCGGCGCGCCCGCGAGCACGGGCGACAACAGTGGCTGTTCTTGTTCGCTGCCTGCGACGGAGAGCTCGTCGTTCGGCAGTGTTATGGCTCTGCTCGGTCTTTTGGGGGTAGGCCTGGTTCGCCGCCCAGCTGGGCGGCGCGCGTCGTTCGGCACTCGCTGGCTCCGACGACGGAGCGGTCAGTCGCTGACGCCCTGACAATCCGGGCAAAAATAGGTCGAGCGCTGCAGGTCGCCTTGGCGGCGCATGCCGATTTTCGCGTCGCATTTGAGGCAGTGTTTACCGCTGCGCTCGTACACCCAATACGGCTGGCTCGCGTAGGTGCCGAAGGTGGTGCGGCGCGGACCGGGCCCGAGGTTTCGGCGCATCAAGTCCCGAGCGCGCTTCAAGAGCCGCGCGAGCGTGGTGTCGTCGAGCGTTGCTACGGTCACGAACGGGGACACCCGCTCCAGAAAGAGCGTTTCGGATTTGTATAGGTTGCCGATGCCGGCGACGATTGACTGGCGCATCAGCGCTTCGGCGATGGTCAGCTCCGGGTGAGCGCGCAGGCGAGCCAGCGCCTCGGCGGCGTCGTAGCTGGGGCCGAGCAGATCGGGCCCCAAATCGGCGAGGCGACGCTCCACTTCGGCGAGCGGGAGCAGGTCGGCAATCGCTGCATGCTCCAGCACCGCGAAGACCGCGTCGTTCTCGATGATCAAGGTGGTGGCTTCGTCGTCCCAGCGCGGGGCGCGGCGGAGTTGCTCGAGGCGCCGCGCCGACTGGTGCGCTTTCTGCACCACGTACCAGCGGCCTTGCATGCGCAGATGGCTGAGCAGGGCGCGCCCGTCGTCGAGCTCTACGATGGCGTGCTTGCCGACCGCGCGCACGTTCGTGACCACGCGCCCCTCCACTTGACGCTCTTTCAGCTCGGGCAGCGGTGAGGCGAAGCTCACGATCGCGCGGCCGGTCAGCGCTTCTGCCAGCATGCGCGCGGTCCTGACGAGGCTGTCACCTTCCGGCACTCCGTCATGCTGCCACGTCTCATGCTTCAGGGGCTGCGGCGTTCTGGCATTGCGGAGCGGGCCGAGCCGCGGTAGCGGGGGCCCCGCGCATGCCCAACAAGTCGCTGCTGATGGTGCTGGGCTGCGTGCTCTTGGCGCTCGTGCTTTCGCTGGAGATCGCTTACATCGTGCGCAAGGGTGAGGCGCGTCCGGCTGCGTCGGCGGCGAGCCAACTTGCTACGGGGTCTGCGCCGGGAAGCGTTGGCTTGGCGCCGTCGATGCCGCTCGGTGCTCAGCCGGGCAAGTCTGCTGCCGGTGGTGCGGCTGCGCCAGGAAACGAAGCAGATCCGGCGGCGGGCGGAGACGCGATTGGTTTCGAAGACTTCAGCGACGATGGTGAGCCGCGCAGCGAGAAGCAGGCGGCCCCGCGCCACTTCGAAACCGTGCAGCGCGCAGCCGTCGAAAGCTGCACCACGGCCAGCGTCGACGGCTTGAGTCGTCAAATCATCGAGCAAGCGCGCTGCATCAAGCCGAACGCGTTCGTGCCGCTACCGAGCAAGCCAAACCTGGTGATCGCGTCGCAGGTCTTTCCGTATTTGGAGCTGCAGGCGCGCAATCAGCTGGTCAAGGCGCTGGAGGCGCGCCCGAACCAGAAAATGACCGTGAACAGCGCGCTGCGCACCGTGGCGCAGCAGTACCTGGTGTGGCGCTGGTCAGCGACCAAGCGCTGCGGCGTGCCGCTAGCGACGCCGCCCGGCGAGAGCAACCACGAAATCGGGATTGCGCTCGACATCGCGGAGGCCGGCACGTGGCGGCCCGTGCTCGAGCAGTACCAATTCAAGTGGCTGGGCGCGTCGGATCGTGTGCACTTCGACTACAAGCGCGCGGGCCCGCAGCCGCCGGCGACTGACGTGCTCGCCTTCCAAACGTTGTGGAATCGCAATCACCCGACCGACAAGATCGCGGCCACCGGCAAGTACGACCCGGCCACCGAAGAGCGGCTGAAGCAATCGCCGCCCGACGGTTTCAAGCTCGGTGCCAGCTGTGGCAAGGCGAAAAAGTAGCGCGGCGCGAACCGGGGCCGGGAAAGCGTTCGTGCCCCTGCGCGACCAATGTCGTTGGCCTGTCTTAGTGGCCGACCTGAAGGTAGACGAAGTCTGCGGAGCCGGTGACGGTGTGCGTGTCGTCCGAGCCGGCGGCGGTGTGGCAGCTCACGCACACGGCGCTGCCCAAGCCATCGGCCGTGACGCGCTCGCCGATGCGCTCGTACCAGTACCAGTTCTTCCCGCCGTTACTCTTGCTCGCGAGCTTGAGGGCGACGGCGTAGCCGATCAGCTGGTCAGCGTCGTCGTAGAGCTCCTTCACCGAGGCGCTGCCGCTCGGGCGCTCGTCGCCGGGAGCGCCGTCGAAAGCGGCCACCAAGCCGTTCGAGCAGACGCGGTTGTGACCGTGGGGTGACACCTTCATCTGCGGGTGCTCGAGGTCCTCACAGGTCCAGTTCTTGTAGGAGCCAGCGGTGAGCCACGCCTCGACATCCGCGCCGTTGCTGCTCGGGGGGGTTTGATCGTCACCCTGGGCGCTCCTCGTAGGTGTGGTGGGTTCCTCGGTCATCGGCGGCGGGTCGTCCATGGGGTTTGCCGGGTCGTCCATGGGGTTTGCCGGGTCGTCCATGGGGTTTGCCGGGTCGTCCATGGGCGTGGGGTCATCCATCGGGGTTGCCGGATCATCGATGCCGGTGGATGGCTCGTCAGTCGCGGGTATG
>JBEHXA010000415.1:0-7090 GCA_048498935.1 Myxococcota bacterium | reverse complement strand
CTTTCAGCGCCTCCGCGAGCGCTGGAGACCCGCGCTCGCGCGCGGCGCGCTCGGCCTCCTCCAAAGCTCGTTTGGCGCTCTCGCGCGCGCTCTGCTCGGCCTGGTTGGCGAGGCGCTGCATCTCGCGATCGAAGGCGGTGAGGTCGCCGTCGCCCAAGGCGCGCGCAGCTTTGCGCAGCTCGGGGTGCTCGGCGAGCGCGCCGATCGCGGCTTCGAGCCCGGCGCGTTGCTCTCCGTTGCCGAACTCCGAGCGCAGCTCGGCGATGGCGTCGCGCAGCTTGGCCATGCGCGCGAGTGCCTCGCGTTTTTCCATCCCTTCGCCGAGTTGCCCGCGAAGCTTTTTCGCTTCGGCCGCCAGCTCGCGCAGGCGTCGTTCGTCCTCGGGGTTGCGGCCGCGCTCGTTTGCCAGCGCCTCGATGCGCTCGAGCCCTTGCAGCTTGGCGCGCTGCACCCGTTCGGCGCCGGGCGGGCTGACCACGGGTGGCGCCGGGGGAAGAGGCGCCAGCGATGCCCACGCGATCGCGGCGGCTGCGAGCGGTAAGGCCAGCTGTGGCGCATCGAACACGCGCGGTGGCTTCAGCTGATCGGCGCCGACGGCCAGCGCGCTGGCAGCGCTGGCACGCAAGTGGGTCGCAGCCTCCGAGCTCGAACCGGCGACGCCGAGCGCGGTCACGATGCGCTCGTGGCTGCCCAGCTGATGGTCGAGGTAGAGCGCAACCTCTTCGTCGGACCAGCGCTTACGCGCCGCCACCAGAGCGCCGACGGCTGCGCCCACGAGCCCGAACGCCGCGGCATAGGGGCGTAGGTCGCCGTGACGAAGCCACCACAGCGCGCCTGCCGCGAGCGACCCGACCACGAGCCCACCGGCGGCGCCCGTGAGCACGCGGCGCAGCCACAGCCGTCCGCGGATTTTCCCGGCGGCTCTCCCGAATGCCTGCTCGAGCTCGCTCGGGCCAGAGCCCCAACGACCACGCTGGGGAGTCGCTACCTCGGTCACGTTCGACGTAGCTTAGCGTGCTAGCTTCGGGGCGTCATGTCCCCCGGCAAAATCACGGTGCCCGAGCTGCGCGCCCGCAAGACGCAAGGGCCCAAGATCGCGATGGTGACCGCCTACGACGCCACCATGGCGAAGCTGCTCGAAGCGGGCGGCGCCGACGTGCTGTTGGTGGGTGATTCGCTGGGCATGGTCGTGCAGGGCTTGCCCAACACGTTGCCGGTCACGCTCGACGAGATGTGTTACCACGGCCGCGCGGTGGCGCGGGCCGCGACGCGCGCTCACGTGATGGCCGATCTGCCGTTCATGAGCTACCAGGCCTCGCCCGAGCAAGCCGTGCTTTCCGCGGGGCGTTTGCTCAAGGAAGGCGCGTGCGAGTCGGTCAAGCTGGAGGGCGGCGCCGATTTCGCGCCGCACGTCGAGCGCATCGTGCGCGCCAGCATCCCGGTGATGGGCCACATCGGTCTCACCCCGCAAAGCGTGCACGCCATGGGTGGTTTTCGGGTGCAGGGTCGGGAGGCACAGGCCGCCGAGCGCCTGGTGGACGACGCGCGCGCGCTCGAGCAGGCCGGTGCATTCGCGCTGGTGTTGGAAGGCATCCCGAGCGTGCTCGCACAGCGCATCACCGCGGCGGTGTCGATCCCTACGGTGGGCATCGGTGCCGGCCCCGACTGCGACGGGCAAGTGTTGGTGTGTTACGACTTCTTGGGCATGTATCCGGATTTGCGACCGCGCTTCGTCAAGCGTTTTGCCGAAGTGGGCGACGCGATCGTGAACGCGACACGCGCCTACGTGGCCGAGGTGCAAGCGGGCACCTTTCCGGATCAGGCGCACTCGTTCGGTGCCGGACCGCGCACTGAAGCGACAGGCAACCGCCCAGTCGTAAGCGGCGCCGCTCCCGGCTACGGCCCAGCGAGCGGTGAATGACGCAGCTCACGCTCGCGCGCACCATCGCGGAATTTCGGGGCGCTTGCGACACCGCGCGCGCCGCCGGCTCGAGGCTCGGCTTCGTGCCCACGATGGGCGCGCTCCACGCCGGCCATTTGCAACTGGTGCGCGCTGCGCGCCGCCACGCCGACCGAGTCGCGGTGAGCATCTTCGTCAACCCGACGCAGTTCGGCCCGAACGAAGACTTCGAGCGCTACCCGCGCAACCTGGACCGCGACGTCGAGCTGCTCCGGGGCGCCGGCGCCGAGCTGGTGTTCGCGCCTGCGCCGAGCGAAATGTACCCGGCCGGCGAGCAGACGCGCGTGCAGGTGGCCAAGCTGGGCGATCACCTGTGCGGCCCGTTTCGGCCTGGGCATTTTCAGGGCGTTGCTACCGTCGTTACCAAGCTGTTCGCGGTCGCGGGCGCCTGCACGGCCGTGTTCGGTCGCAAAGACTACCAGCAGCTCAAGATCATCGAACGGCTGGCGCGCGACTTGTTGTTGCCCGTCACTGTCGTGGGTGAACCGACGGTGCGCGACACGGACGGCCTGGCGCTCAGCTCACGCAACGCCTACCTGTCGGCCGAAGAGCGCGAGCGCGCGCTCGTGATCCCGCGCTCACTCGCTGGGGCCGCTGCGGCGTTTGCTCGTGGCGAGCGACGTCCCAGCGCGTTGATAGGCCCGGTACGCGAGGCCCTGGCCCAAGCAGGCCTCCGCGCCGACTACGCCGAGATCGCCGACCCCGACCAGCTTTTCCCACTGGATTCACAGGCTTCGGTCGGTGAGCGCGCGCTGATCGCGTTGGCAGCCTTCTGCGGTACCACCCGCCTCATCGACAATCTGGTACTGGGGGAAGACGAGGCGCCAGCGCCCCGAGAGTCACGATGAGCCACAACGAGCACGGACAGGCGCGGCGGTTTCCCGGTGTTTTCATCGTCGTCGAGGGCATCGACGGGTCGGGCAGCACCACGCACACCAAGCTCTTGGGTAAGGCGCTCCGGCAGCGCGGCCTCAAGGTGGTCGAGACGTGCGAGCCCAGCCCGGGGCCGATCGGCGCGCTCATCCGCCAAGTCCTGCAGCGGCGCTTGTTCGTCGCGGACGCTGCCGGCCCGCGCGCCTTCGCCTGGTCGACCATGGCGCTGCTTTTCGCGGCCGACCGCATGGATCATCTCGATTCGACCATCGTGCCGGCGCTGCGCGACGGGGCGGTGGTGCTGAGCGACCGCTACGACTTGTCGAGCCTCACCTACCAGAGCGTGACCGCGCCGAACGGTGAGAAAGTCGTGCCCTGGATTCGCGAGCTCAACGCGGCGGCGCTCAGGCCCGACCTCACCTTGGTCATCGACGTTCCGGTCGAGGTGGCCGAGGAGCGCCGCAGGTCGCGTGGCGGCTTGGAGGAAATGTTCGAGACGCGCGAGCTACAGTCACGGCTCTGCGCCGTCTATCGCGAGGCCGAATCGCTAGTGCCCGGCGATCGGCTGACGCACGTGATGGGTGTGGGCGCCGTGTCGGACGTCGCGGCGAGCATCCTCGACGCTGTCGTCGCCCTCGATCCCGACTTTTTCAGCCCGCAGCCCGCGGCTGGCTGAAGCGGTACGCCCGGAACTTGCCGGCTTCCGGCCCCTCGACCCATATTCAGCCCTGTCCATGACTCTATTTCGTTCAGGCTTGGTCGCCGTCGGCCTCGGCGCCGTCACGTTCGTCAGCGGGTGTGGCGGATCCCAATACCCCGACATCAACGACCCGATGCCGCCGCCCGAGAAGGCTGCTGCACCTGCGCCCGCGGCTACTGCCTCGCAGCGCTCGGCTGACCTTCAGCGTAAGGACGTGGAGCGAGTGGTCGACGCAGGGCTCGGTCGCTTCCTTTCTCAAGTGTCCGTCGAGCCGAGCCTCGCTAATGGCAAATTCGTGGGCTGGAGCGTCGTGTCGCTCGCGCCCGCCGAGGCTTGGCGTGACGTCGATCTCCGGCCCGGTGACGTCGTGACGCGCGTCAATGGCATGGCCATCGAGCGCGAAACCGAGGCTTACGACGCCTTTCAAGCGGTACGTCAGGCGCCGAGCCTCGAAGTCTCGTACTTGCGGCGCGGACAACCACGCACGCTGCGCTTCGCGATCGTTGGGCCGCCGTCGCTTCCGCCGCGTCAAGAGCGGCCCGCGCCGTCCAGCTCCGCTGCCGAGCCCGGCCCGGCTGCTCCGAGCCCGGGCTAGCGCCTTGCGTCGGGCCGCGGCGTCACTTGCCGAGCTGAAACTTCGCGATCGCGTCGAGCAGCGCGTGGAAGCGCTTGCGTGAAAAGCGCGCGCCGCTCGTGATCCAGTCTCGGTGCGGGGATTTTGTCGCCTCGTCGTCGGTGAAATGCCCGAGCACGTCGAGGTGATCGGCTTCGCCTGCCCAGATCAGCTCGCCGTGGAGCATGCTGAGGGTGGGCACGATGCCGTCGTTGGTCGTATCGACGATGTCGTGATCGATGCCGCTTCGGAGCAGCGCCAGCTCGCGCTCGCTCGGGCGCGCGTACGGGTACACGTCCGGCACTTTGCTCGCGAACTGGTAGAGCGTGGAGTAAATGGCGGCCGTGAACGCCGCGTAGGGGGAGCGAATGCGGCGGGCCAGCCGCATCGAGCGCGGCGTGGGCGCGGCAGAGGCGACGCAGCCGAAGCGGACGCGCGGGTCGCCCTCGGTCGACGCGTTGAACAGGTCCATCGCCTCCGGCATGATTTGGATGATGCCGCCTTGATCGACGCGCACCTTGCTCAAAAAATCCCCGATTTCGCTGCGCGCGTCCTTGTCGACGAAACGCAGCACGTTGTCGGTGACGCGGCTGAACAGGCGCATATCACCGCCGAAAATCGCGTCGACGCCGCCGAGCGCAGCTAGCGCACGCGAAAAGATCGCCAGCGAAGGCTCGCCGATCGACAGCGAAATCACCGTGATCAGGCTGAGCGCGTAGAGCATGCGCGTGCCCGAGACGGTCGCGAAGAAGCCGGCAACCGGCGTACCGAAATGCGGGGCGTTGATCGAGATCGCGCTCTGCACGCGGCTGCGCCACTCGAGCAGCGAGTCATCGACGCCGAGCCGCGCGGTAGGCGACATGACGAGGCGCAGGTCGAGCCCACCGGTGGAGTGCCCGACCAGGTGAATGGGCCCAGAGTGCCCGGCGGTGCGCTCGATGGTCGTCGCCACGATGCGCGAGCGGTAGCGCATCGACGAGGTCGGTGGCGCCGGTACGTCTTCGAACAACACGTCCTGACCGGCCTCGCGGAAGCGCTGCTCCAACCCGACGCGGACGTGATTGAAGTAGTCGTAGCCGGCGAGCCTGCCGAAGCCGAACATCCCCGGGATGAAGTAGACGCGGTGCGGAGCGTCGCTCATCGGGTCGAGCTCACCGGCGATCGCATGGTCGCGAAGCTCTCAACGGAAGGTGAGCGGGGCACCCAGCTCGAAGTCGAAGCGAACCTCGGCGGCGTCGAGCCCGCGCACTTCAGCCGCCACTTCGCGCAGGCGATGGAACGTGAGGCTGCCCGCCCCTGCGGCACCGAACAAGCCGTGAGGCAGGTTGCCCACGCCGTCCGAGTCCCGGAACGTGCAAGCGCCCAGCGTGCCCGCTTCAGCGCCGGTCACCTCGACATAGACCAGATCGCGGCCATCGCCGGCGCGCCAGCTGATCGCCACCTCACCAGCGGTGGCCACGCCGTCGAGCAGGGCGAGCGGCGTTCCGCCCACGGTCACGTCGCTCAGCAACTCGGGCGCTTGCACCCGCAGCTCGAGCGGCGGCAGCTGCTCGCTGCCCGTCGTCTTCAGCACGTAGCCAGCAGCGCCGGGCACGGGCTCGGAAGCCTGGTCGCGCGAGGTGTAGACCACGCCGGAAACATCGGCCTGGGGGCTCGGGAATGCGCGCGGCGCGAGCAGCGTTTCTGCTTCACTGGCAGCCAAGTGCACGTCACCGAGCGCCAAGAACTCGGCGCGACCCAGGTCGTTCGTTGGCAGCGCGTCGCGCTCGCGGGTGGCGGCCGCGCATTGCCCCACGGCGGGCAGGGTAAGGCCGTTGCCGGAGAGCCGCAGCAGCGGCTCGGGATCGGCGGTCTCGCGGACACGGACGACGCCGGCAAACGCCTTGCCGATCGCGCTGTCCTCGGCGCCGACGATCGCGCTGCGCTCGACGCGCAAGAGCGCGTGCGTGGTGGTCGCGCCGGGCTCCTCGGTGCTCGTCGCGTCGACGCCGTTGCACGCGCTGGCGAGGAGCAGCAATCCGAACAGCTGTAGGGGGACCCCGAGGCGCACGCCAGAAGGGTAGTG
Organism: Myxococcota bacterium; assembly: GCA_048498935.1. Taxonomy (GTDB): domain Bacteria; phylum Myxococcota_A; class Polyangia; order Polyangiales; family Polyangiaceae; genus PMG-095. The sequence continues at coordinate 879 of JBEHXA010000415.1, read as the reverse complement.
GGAGGCCCGCACCGGAGCAAGGGGCGAGCGGGTGCGCTCAGAATTTCGCAGAGATCGCCATGCCCGGCGTCAGAGAAAGGCCGTGCACGTCGGCCTCGGCTTCTCCTTCACCCAGGACGACGTGACCGCTCACGCTTTCATAAGCTGCGTCGAGCTCGACCCGCACCTGGATCGGCTGCAGGCCGATGGCGAAGCCGATCAGGCCGCCTACCCAGTAGCGCGAGGCGTCTCCGGTTGAGGCATAGGCCTCGGCCGGCGATTCAACGAGCGTGAAATTGAAAGTGTCACGCTCGAAACCGCCGCGCGCTCCCGCCCACAGCATCACGACGTCGGCGTCGCTGCGGTAACCGAACACCACTGGTAGCTCGAAGCCGTAGCCACGCAGGCTGCTGAGCTCGGCCGAGCGCAGGCCGGTGTCGACGCCCATCGGACTCTCGGGTGGCTGATCGCCGGGGCGCGCGAGCCCGCCGATGCCAGCGATTCCGAGGCTCAGCGCGAAGGACCGCCACTCGAAGGCGTGCCTGCCGTCGAGGCGAATCGTGCGACCGGTCCAAGTGAGACCGGCTTCGTTCTGATCACCGAGCCCGGCGCGCGCCGCGACGAACGGCGCGACGCCCGGAGCCACCGCGAATTTCGCGAGCGCGCCCTGCACGAACGCATGCTGCTCGGCGTCGGAGTCGGCGCCGCCAGGCGTCGAGGCGGCTGCGTCGAGCGCGTCGGCCGCGGTGGCGAGCCCGCCGAGCCCGAAGTGGCCCGTCGTGCCCGCTGTGAACGTCACCTTGTTCGGCGGCAAGGTGTGCGCGGGATACATCAGCGGCGCGCCACCCGCGCAGCCTGTGAGGAGCGCCGTCAGCGCCACGAGCGGAGACGCGGCCGGGC
>JBEHXA010000414.1:0-7095 GCA_048498935.1 Myxococcota bacterium | reverse complement strand
TGAAGTAGTCGGACGCGGTCGCGCGCGACGGCCGGCACTGGCACCGGCGGCACCGGCACCGGCGGTACTGGAACCGGCGGCACCGGTACGGGTGGCACGGGCGGCACCGGCGCCATGACCCCGCCCTCGGGGCCCTTCACCTGTTCGATGTACATCGGCGCTTACCTCTCGATGGAGTGGTGGAACGCTGGTTTCCAAGACAACGTCGACGGCGACAAGTGGCAGCTCAAGTGGCATCACCACGGTCACATCACCGAGTGGGCCAGGCCCGATAGTCCCTTCTGGGCCGACACGGGCGACCCCAACAACGACGCGCAAGGCTCGCCGATCCAGTCGGCGTGCACGATGAACTCCAACGCCCCCGATCGCATCGTGTTCCTGGCGATCAGCTGGAAGCTCACCAACAAGGCTGATTGGGTGACGAACCTCAAGGCTAGCGTCACCAACATCAAGACCAAGTACCCGAGCGCCAAGCGCGTGGACATCATGACGATGATCCGCTGCCCCAACAACATGAAGTGCAATCCGAATCAGGACTACCTTGCTCCCGATGCGGACACGAACGCGGGCAAACAGGATTGCCAGGTGCCGGATTTCGCGGATCAAGCGATCGCCGAAGTGATCGCGCAGGATCCTGGCTACCTGGCGCTCGGTCCTCAATTCGAGATGACCATGTGCAATCCGTCGCATGACGGAGCCCACATGAGCGGCGCGGACAACGCCATCGCGGCCGACAAGATCGGCGCGTTCTACACCGCGCAGCCCTGAGCCCGGGCTGCTGAATCAGCGCGCCGCCCTACTGGACGGGGGTGGCGCGCGCGGGAAAGCTGCGCAGGTACTCGAACAGCGCGTCGACTTCGAGCGAGTCGGCGCCGCGGAACTGAGGCATCGGGTAGCCGAGCGCGCGCCCATCGGGGCGGATGCCTTCGCGGATCGCGAGCGCGAATTGTTCGCGGTTCCACAGGCCGATCCCGGCTTGCGGATGCTTGGTCAAGTTTGGCGACAGGATCACCTCACCGGCCGCGTTCTTCATCTCGGCGCCACCCGCGAAGGCATCCGGCCCGTGCAGCTTGTCGCTGTCGAAACCCGGAGTGTGGCAGTCGCCGCATTGATACACGCTTTCGGCGAGGTACCGACCGTACTCCACGGACGGCGCTCGTACGGGAGCCGCGACTCCACGAGCGGGGCGCTCGGGAGCCTTCGTCACTCCTGCCAGGAACAACGCGGTCTTGCCCGCGAGGCTGAGGTTCGATGGGGGCGTGGGGCGGGGCTCGGGTCGAAAGAGGGGGTCCGACGATCGCATGAAGCCGATCACTGCTGCGACGTCCGCGTCGCTGAGTGAGTAGGCCGGCATCGGGATCCAGCGCCCGGCGCGGTCGACGCCGTAGCGAATCGTGCGCGCGAGCGAAGCGTCGTCGAGCGCACCGATGCCTGCGCTGCGATCGGCGGTGAGGTTGCCCGAGTGCAGGGTCCCGAACCAATCCGGCGCGTCGCGCATGGGCGCGCCGGAAGCGCGCTCGCCGGTCGGTGAGCGGTGGCACGCCTCGCAAGTGGCGTGAAAGATGACCGCGCCGCGCGCCACCCCGTCGGTCGAGCGGTCGGCGGCGAGCGGCGGAAAAGGCACGTTCTGCGGCGCCGCAACTGCGCGGGCCGCGTAGGCGACGACGCCGACGCCGGCCAGGCAGACGACGACCAGGAATGCAGCTAAGATTCTGAGCGATTTCTTGAGCACGATGGGCTCCTCCTCCGACTTTTCTACGCTGCTGCGCGGAGCCGCACCGTGACCTCGGACGCCATAGAATTGGCGCGGGGCGCCAGCGGCGACGACCAGATCATGGCTTCGGTCGTGCGCTCGGTCGTAGACATCGCCGAGCACATGGGCATGGAGCGCGGCGCGATGCTGGCGCATCTGGACCTCACCGCGACCGACTTCGACGATCCGGACGGGCTGCTGCCGCTCGAGGCCTACATTCGAGCGTGGGAGCACATTGCAGGCCGTCCGGAGCACGCCGAGCTCGGGCTAAAGCTGGGCGAAATGTCGTCACCGCGGTTTCTCGGCGCGCTCGGCTACGCCATCGTGCACGCGCCCGACGGCCTCGCTGCGGTGCGCATGTTCCATCGCTATCGGTCGTTGGTTAGCAATACGCTCGCACCAGAAATCGACATCGACGACGAGCATGTCATCTACCACTTGGTGTGGCCGCCGCGCATTGCCCGCCTCGTTCAGTTTGCCGATTGCGCTTTTGCCGGCTCGCTCACGCTGATCCGCAACCTGCTGGAGCTGCCGGCCGGTGTGCGGCTGGCCTGTGAGGCTCACTACCAATGTGCGCGGCCGGTCACCGGTCCAGACCGCTCGAGCGCGCTCGGCTGTCCGGTGCGCTTCGGCGCCCCTGAAACGCGCCTAGTGATGTTCCGCGCGCCCATCGCGCGGCCGCTGCCGCGTCACGACCCGTCGTTGTTCGCGTACCTCGAGCGGCACGCCGCGTCGGTCCTGGCTCGCGCCTCGGCCAGCGGAAGCACGCGCGACCGCGTGCGACGCCTGATCACCGAAGGGCTCCGCAGCGGCGAGCCGAGCCAAGCGGACATCAGCCGACGCCTCGCCCTCAGTGAGCGCACCCTGCAACGTCGGCTGCGCGACGAGAGCACGACCTTCGCGGAGATCTTGGACGGGGTGCGGGCCGAGCTGTCCCAGCTCTACTTGCGCGAAGCGAACCTGGCCGCCGGCGAGGTCGCGTTTCTGCTCGGCTACTCCGAACCGAGCGCTTTTCATCGAGCGTTTCGGCGCTGGACCGGCGTGACGCCGCAAGCTTTCAGAAAACAGTGACGGCACTGAAGACCCTCTGGCGCACGCCCGGCGTCGCACCCATCCTCGCGCTCAGCTTGCTCTTGGGCTTGGCCTACTCGTTCGTCTTGCCGTTCATGTCGTTGTTCGGCACGCGCGAAGTCGGGATGTCGACGTTCGGCTTCGGGGTATTCATGATGGTGACGAGCGCGAGCTCGGTCTTGCTGTCGACCTGGCTCGCGCGCTGGTCGGACACGCGCGTGAGCCGTCGCAAGGTGCTGCTGATCGGCGGCGTGACGGGCGCGCTGGGCTACGTGGGCTACGGACTATGTCGCGACGTTACGCTGCTCACGCTGTGCGGCGTGATCTTTCTCGGGCTCTCGTCGGTGACGTTCGGGCAAGTGTTTGCACTGGCGCGCGACACGTTGCAGCAAGGCGGTGTCGAGCTGTCGAAGATCCCGCTCTACATGAACCTGGTGCGGCTGTTCTTCGCGCTCGCCTGGACGGTAGGGCCGGCCGTCGGCTCGGCGCTGGTCGGGTATTCGTTCAGGATCGCGTTCCTGGCGGCGGCGGGGGTGTTCGTCGCTTTCACGGTGCTGGTCGCGGCGTTCGTTCCCGAGCGGCCACCGAGCGAGACCAGCAAGCGCGCCGCAAACGCGCTGCCGCTGCGCGTGGCGCTTCAAAATCCCGCGCTGTTGGCCAATTTTGCCGCGTTTGCGTTGTTTTTCGGCTGCTCCACCATGGGCATGATGAACTTGCCGCTGCTCTTGCTCCACGATCTCGGCGGTAGCGAACGCCAGATCGGGATCGCTTACGCGGTGGCGCCGGTCTTCGAGCTGCCGTTCATGTTCTACTTTGGCGCGCTGGCGACCCGCGTGCGCCACGAGCGCCTCGTGTTGTTCGCGATGCTGCTGGCGTCTGGATACTACGCGGGCCTCTCGCTGTCGGGCGCGCCCGGGCACGTGTACGTACTCCAGGTAGCGAGCGCGGCGATCGTGGCGGTGATGAGCGGCGTGGCGATCACCTTCTTCCAAAAGTTCCTACCCGATCAGGCTGGTACGGCGACGAATCTGTACTCGTCGTCGTCGCGCGTGGGGTCGATGCTGGGCTACCTGGCGTTCGGCGCGATCGCGGGGTCGCTCGGTCATCGCGCGGTGTTCGTCCTCTCGGTCGGCGCTACGCTGGTGTCGGCGGCAATCGTCTACGTTTTTCGTCGCGACAGCGCGTCGCCGGCGCTGGCCTGAGCCGAAGCGAGCTCGCTCAGCCTTCTAAAATTGCGTCAGCGAGAGCACGTTTTCGTCCGGATCCTTGAACCAGGCCACTCTGGCGCCCGAGGGCGCCGACCAAATGCCTTGGGCATCCTGATTGAAGCCTTCGTAGCGTTCGAAGCGGACGCCTCGAGCCGTCAGCGCTTCCACCTCTGCCGCAATGTCGGCGACCCGCCAGCCGAGCGCGGTGTACGGGAACGCAGTGTGCGAGTCGACCTTTTGAACGCGCAGCATGGTGCCGTGCGCATCGAACACCAGCGCGACCGGCTCATCGGCCACGAAGTGGAGCCCCAGCGTGTCGGCGTAGAAAGCCTTGGCGCGCGCGGCATCGCGAGTAGCCACGAACGCGATCAGCTCTTGTTCTTGCAGCATCCATTACCTCCTCGGCGGCTACCGGCGCGCCGCTTCCGTGAACGGATAGCTGACTGCGTTATTCCTCGTCGCCTAGGCAGCAGGGGAACGAGTCGCGCAAAGAGCCGCTGGGCTCGCATGCATGGACGCTGTCTGGCGCTTGCTTCATGCGAGCTGGATAGCGACTTCGCCACGAATTGAGTACACATTTGTGTGCGGCTGAGATTATAGGAAGGGCGCTGGGAGTGTGGGTCCCGGGTATTCACGAGAGGTATTTTGAAATCTCTGTCTTCCGCAGTGGTTCTGCTGGCGGCGTCGTTCGTGCTCGCCAGCGCCTGCAGCTCGTCTCCTCACAACTTCAACCGCGGAAAGGGTGACAGCGCTGGTAACGGGGGCAGCGGCGGCTCGGTCACTCCGGGCGTCGCGGGTGGCGGTGCCTCGAGCGGCGGTTCAGCCGCAGCCATGGGCGGCTCTGCTGGCAATCAGGCGCAGACCAGCGCTGGCAGCCAAGGCTTGGGTGGCGCACCGCCTGACGAAGGCGGAGCGGCCGGCATGGCGAGCGCAGGTGACGGTGGAGCGGGTGGAGAACCGGAGTGCTTGGTCGGCCAGCACGAAACCTGCTGGGAGCTGGAGAACGGCACGCCCATCGCCGGTGCTCGACCGACGGAAGACGTCGGCAGCTGCCACATCGGCGAGCGCTATTGTGCCGCCGATTCTACCTGGGGGCCCTGTCTCGGTGCCGTGGGACCGAAGGCCAAAGACGACTGCGACACCGCCGGTAACGACGATGACTGCGACGGCAAGCCCAACGGCGGCTGTGACTGCGTAACCGGAACGAAACGCAGCTGCGGCAGCGACGTTGGTACGTGTGCCAAGGGTCAACAGACCTGCGTCGCGCAGGTCTGGGGCAAGTGCGACGGCGAAGTCACCGCGCAAGCGCTCGACAGCTGTCTCGAAGCCGGCAACGACGACAGCTGCAACGGCAAGGCGAACGAAGGCTGCCCTTGCATCGGTGACCAGGTCGAAGCGTGTGGCAGCTGCGGTATGCGCAAGTGCAGCGCTGCGACGCGCCAATGGGGGGCCTGCTTGCCGGCTGCTTCCGAGTGCACCGGGCCGACGCAAGTTCGAGACTGCTCGGCGCAGGGCGAATGGGTGGCGTCAACTTGCCAGTTTGCTTGCGTCGACGGCCAATGCACGGGTTCGTGTGTTCCGGGCACGCATCGCTGCGTCGCGAACCCCGAGCGCCGGCAGGATTGTAACGACCAGGGCATCTGGACAACTGCCGAGACGTGCGCCGGCAACAAGCTGTGCAGCGGCGGCGGCACCACCTGCGTTACGCCGTGCGCGGGTCAAAAGCTCTGCCCGGGCAACATCTGCGTGCCGCTCGGCGGCTGCTGTTCGAGCTCGGAGTGCGCGAACGGCTTCGCATGCACGAACGGCACTTGCTCCACCACCAGTTGTCAGCAGGGCCTCAAGGGTCCGTGCGGCGGCGTTTGCACCAGCGGCTGCTGCGCCGTCACCGACTGCCCGGACAAACCGAACATGGGACGCGCCTGCAACGGGTCGCACCAATGCACCTATGCCTGCAAGACCAACTACGGCAATTGCGACGGCGACGATGCCAACGGCTGCGAGATCAACTTGCTCGTCGGTACCCCGAACGGCATCGGCGTAAAGGATTGCGGCGTTTGCACCAGCGACTGCGATTTCACGAATCCGGAGGGCGGGACCGATTGCCACACGCTGGCCAACACCTGCGCTGGTGGTGAGTGCCGCGCGACGTTCAAGCCGATCGGCGACACCACGGACGAGTTTGCTTACTACTGCCCGGTTCGGCGCGTGCACGCCTCGCTCCGGCGCGGCGACTGCAACATCGGCTGCACCTACGACTGCGACGTCGGCTACAAGGACTGCGACAACATCCCGGGCAATGGCTGCGAAACGGCGAACGCCAACGCCGACGCCAACTGCTACCCGGATGCCTTCTGGCCGGGAGACCGCTAAAGCCGCCTCGCCCTGAGTGGTGCCGCGACGGGTCGGTCGCGGCACCTTCTGACGGCTCCCGCGGCGGTGTGTCTTTTTGTCTCGTATGCGGCGAATCGAATTAAATTGGTCCGCCGCGTACATGAACCATCGCCGTGATTGCTCGTCCTAGCTTTGTTTGTTTCGGGGCCCTTTTATTCACCGCCGCAGCCGTTTTTGGCGGTTGTTCCGAGTCGCCGCCGAGCGCCGGGTCACCCCCCCCGACAACGGGGGGTTCCGTGGGCAACCAGGGTGGTAGCGCTCCGAATGGCGGCGGCGGGCTAACCGGCTGTTACCGAATCCAGGGGACCATCTACGGTCCCTACCGGATGTCGTTCTGCCTGTCCGGTCGCGGGGGCGGTAGCTATCAGGTCGTCGGCGGCGGGCTGACCTGCAACGGCGGCCTCGATTGGTACGACGGCAGGAACGGGAGAATGACGAAATACTCCGGGCGGAGACGGGGCGGCAGAAAGGCACGCCGTATGTGATGAAGCGGAGCTATCTGTTCACGGCAGATCCTGAGAACGGGTTCCTCATGCAGAGCCGTCCGCCCTGGGGGACTTTGCTGGCCATCGATCTGCATACGGGGGAAAAGACCTGGGAAGTACCTTTGGGTTTTATGATGGACCCGCGGAAATATCCCGAAGCAAAAAATTGGGGGTCGATCAATTT
>JBEHXA010000413.1:0-7098 GCA_048498935.1 Myxococcota bacterium | reverse complement strand
GATGTGCTTGCCCTTGGGGATCAGGTACTCGCGCGCCTGGTCCGTCAGCAAGCCGCCCTCGGTGGAGAACGGAGTGATGAGAACCTTGCGCTTGCCCTTCGTGTCCTTGCCGAACGAGACCACGCCGTCGATCTCGCTGATGATGGCGTGATCTTTGGGCTTGCGGGCTTCGAACAGCTCGGCGACGCGGGGCAGACCACCGGTGATGTCCTGCACCTTCGTGGTGTCGCGCGGCATCTTCGAGATCGCCTCGCCGGGGTTAATCTGCTCGCCTTCGAGCGCCACGATGTTGGCGCCCACCGGCAAGAGGTAACGCGCGTCGAGGTCGGTGCCGGGCAGCTTCACGGCTTCGCCCGTCTCCGGATCGATGATGCTGATGCGCGGACGGAGATCCGCGGCGCGCGACTCGATCACGATCTTGCGGCTGAGGCCAGTGACCTCATCCACCTTTTCCATGACCGTGACGCCTTCGACGAGATCGCCGTACTGCACGATGCCACCGACCTCGGTGAGAATCGGAGCCGCGAAGGGATCCCATTCTGCAACGATTTGGCCGGAGGTGACGCGCGCGCCGTCGGCGATCTTCATCACCGCGCCGTACACCAAGCGATGGTGCTCGCGCTCGCGACCGGTGTCGTCCATGACGACGAGCTCGCCGTGGCGGTTCATGACCACGATGGTGTTGTCTTTGCGCTTCACCAGTGAGGCGTTGCGCAGGCTGACCACACCTTCGGTGCGCGTCTCGAGCGGGCTTTGCTCGATCTTGCCGCGCGCCGCCGCACCACCGATGTGGAAGGTGCGCATCGTGAGCTGGGTACCGGGCTCGCCGATCGACTGAGCGGCGATGATGCCGATGGCCTCACCCATGTTGACGCGCGAGCCACGGGCCAAGTCGCGGCCGTAGCAGAGCGCGCACACGCCGCGGCGAGTCTGGCAGGTGAGCACCGAGCGGATGACGACTTCCTCGATGCCCGCCTCTTCGATGGAGCGCACCTTGTCTTCGTCGAGCTCCGTGCTGTTCTGCACGATGACTTCGCCGGTGAGCGGGTCGACGACGTCTTCCAGCACCACGCGACCGAGGATGCGGTCGCCGAGGGGCTGAATGACTTCGCCTGCCTCTTCCAGCTTGGTGACGCGGATACCGTCGAGGGTGCCGCAGTCGAACTCGGCCACGACGGCGTCCTGCGCCACGTCGACGAGGCGACGGGTGAGGTAACCGGAGTTGGCCGTCTTGAGCGCGGTGTCGGCGAGACCCTTACGGGCGCCGTGCGTCGAGATGAAGTACTGGAGAACGCTGAGACCCTCGCGGAAGTTCGCGGTGATCGGCGTCTCGATGATCTCGCCGCTCGGCTTGGCCATCAGGCCGCGCATGGCGGCGAGCTGGCGCATCTGAGCGGGCGAACCGCGCGCGCCGGAGTCGGCCATGATGTAGATCGGGTTGAAGCTCGACTCTTCCGAGGTCTCGCCCGTCTCCGGATCTTTCATCACCTCTTTGCCGATGCCGGCCATCATCTCTTCGGCGACGCGGTCGGCCACGCCTGCCCAGATGTCGACGACCTTGTTGTAGCGCTCGCCGTCGGTGATCAGACCTTCCTGGTACTGATCGACGACCTTCTCGAGCTCGGCCTGAGCTTCCTCGACCAGCTCCTTCTTCTTCTTCGGGATGACCATGTCATCCATGCACACGGAGGCGCCTGCCTGCGTGCCGAAGTGGAAGCCGAGCGAGCGGAGGCGGTCCGCCAAGAGCACGGTCTCTTTGTTGCGATGCGTGCGGTAGCAAGCATCGATCAGATTCGAGAGCGCCTTCTTGTTCAGCACCTTGTTGGCGAAGTCGAACGGGATACCGTCCGGCAGCACCTCGGCGATGAGCACGCGACCCACGGTCGTAGCGACCACGCGCGTGCGGTTGTTGCCCTCTTCGTCCTGGTCCTCGACGCGCACCTTGACGGCCGCGTGCAGGTGCACGGTGCCGTTGTCGTACGCCATGCGGACCTCGTCCGGCGAGCTGAACACACCGCGCAAGTACCCGGAAAGGCCGGCCTTTTCGTCGTACTTGAGGGTGTTCTCGCGGTAGCTGCCCTCGACGAAGCGGCGCATGCGCGTCGCGTAGTAGAGGCCGAGCACGATGTCCTGCGTCGGGTTGATGATCGGACGACCCGAGGCCGGCGAGAGGATGTTGTTCGTGCTCATCATGAGCACGCGCGCTTCCATCTGCGCCTCGATCGACAGCGGCACGTGGACCGCCATCTGGTCACCGTCGAAGTCGGCGTTGAAGGCCGCGCAGACCAGCGGGTGAAGCTGGATCGCCTTGCCTTCGATCAGCACCGGCTCGAACGCCTGGATACCCAAGCGATGCAGCGTCGGGGCGCGGTTCAGCATCACCGGATGCTCGCTGATCACCTCGTCGAGGATGTCCCAAACCTCGGGACGCTCCTTCTCCACCATCTTCTTCGCAGATTTGATGGTGTTGACGTAACCGCGCTCTTCCAGCTTGTTGTAGATGAACGGCTTGAAGAGCTCGAGCGCCATCTTCTTCGGAAGACCGCACTGGTGCAGCTTCAGCGTCGGGCCGACCACGATGACCGAGCGGCCCGAGTAGTCGACGCGCTTGCCGAGCAGGTTCTGACGGAAGCGACCCTGCTTGCCCTTGAGCATGTCGCTCAGAGACTTGAGGGGGCGCTTGTTCGGACCGGTGATGGTCTTACCGCGACGGCCGTTGTCGAACAGCGCGTCGACGGCCTCTTGCAGCATGCGGCGCTCGTTCCGGATGATGATTTCCGGAGCGTTGAGCTCGAGCAGGCGCTTGAGGCGGTTGTTGCGGTTGATGACGCGGCGGTACAGGTCGTTCAAGTCGCTGGTGGCGAAGCGGCCACCATCGAGCGGAACGAGCGGGCGCAGATCCGGCGGGAGCACCGGGATCACCGTGAGCATCATCCACTCCGGGCGGTTGCCCGAGCCGCGGAAGGCTTCGACGACCTTGAGGCGCTTGGCGTACTTCTTACGCTTGGCCTCGCTGGTCGAAGTGCGCATCTCGTGGCGCAGCTGCTCGGACAGGCCGTGCACGTCGACGCGCTTGAGCATCTCGAGCACTGCCTCGCCGCCCAGGCCGGCCTCGAAGGCGTCGTCGCCGTACTCTTCGAGCAGCTGAGCGTAACGCTCCTCGCTCAAGAGCTCGGCGCGCTCGAGCTGCGTGCTCTTCGCGTCGATGACGATGTACGCCTCGCAGTACAGGACCTTTTCCAGGTCCTTCAGCGTGATGTCGAGGATGTTGCCGATGCGCGAGGGCAGGCTCTTGAGGAACCAGATGTGCGCGACCGGCGTGGCCAGCGAGATGTGGCCGAGGCGCTCGCGGCGCACCTTCGACTGAATCACCTCGACGCCGCACTTTTCGCACACGATGCCGCGGTGCTTCATGCGCTTGTACTTGCCGCAGATGCACTCGTAGTCTTTGACCGGGCCAAAGATCTTCGCGCAGAACAGGCCGTCTCGCTCGGGCTTGAACGTGCGGTAGTTGATCGTCTCAGGCTTCTTCACCTCGCCGTTCGACCACTCCCGGATCTTCTCCGGGCTGGCCAGCGAGATGCGCATCGCTGAGAAAGAAAGCGGATCCTTCGGCTTCTCGAAAAAGGAGAAAATATCTCGCATGGTTTTTCCTCAGTTCCGCTGAATCAGTCTTCCGCTGCCGTAGCCGTTTGCTGGCTGCCGGTCTCGACGAGCTCGACGTTGAGACACAACGACTGCAGCTCTTTGATCAAAACGTTGAAGCTCTCGGGCAGGCCCGCTTCCAGCGCGTACTCGCCCTTGACGATGGACTCGTACATGCGCGTGCGGCCTTGGACGTCGTCGCTCTTGACGGTCAGGAACTCTTGCAGGGCGTAGGCGGCGCCGTACGCCTCCATGGCCCAGACTTCCATCTCACCAAGACGCTGACCGCCGAACTGCGCCTTACCACCCAGCGGCTGCTGGGTGACGAGCGAGTACGGCCCGATCGAACGAGCGTGGATCTTGTCGTCGACCAAGTGATGAAGCTTGAGCATGTACATGATGCCCACCGTCACATCTTGCTCGAACGGCTCGCCCGTGCGGCCGTCGAACAGGATGGCCTGTCCGGAGGCCGAGCGACCGGCTAGCTCGAGCATCTTCTTGATCGTCTTCTCCTGAGCGCCGTCGAACACTGGCGAGCCCATGAACAAGCCGCGACGCAGCTTCTTCGCGAGCAGGTTGATTTCGCCTTCGGGCAGCGACTTCACCAGCTTCTGGAACTTCGGATCTTGCTCGTTCATGTCGAGGATGCGCTGGCGGAGCTTCTCCGGACCGAACTTGTCCTCGATGGCGATGTCGATCTGCCGACCCAGCTCGCGCGCGCCCCAACCGAGGTGCGTCTCGAGGATCTGACCGACGTTCATGCGGCTCGGTACGCCGAGCGGGTTGAGCACGATGTCGACGGGGCGACCGTCCTCCAGGTACGGCATGTCTTCTTCCGGGAGAATCCGGGAGACGACACCCTTGTTACCGTGGCGACCGGCCATCTTGTCGCCGACCTGCAGCTTGCGCTTGATGGCGACATACACCTTCACCATCTTGATCACGCCGGGCGGCAGCTCGTCACCGCGCGACAGACGATCGATCTTGTCGGCGAAGTGCTCCTCGCGAGCCTTGAGCATGGCCTCCAGGTCGGTGAGCAGCTGACGGACGGCGTCCGCGCTCTCTTCGACCGGGATTTCACCCCAGTACTTCTGCGGCACTTGCTCGAGCTCGGTGTCGTTGAGCACGACGCCCTTGTTCAGCAGCACCTTGCCCTTGTCGTCCACCAGCTTGCCGGCGGTGGTCTTGCCGCCGAGCACGCGCTTGATCTTGCGGAAGAAGGAGTCCCGCAGGATCTTCATTTCCTCTTCGCGCACGCGCTCGAGCTTGATCCGCTCGGTGTCTTCGATCGACTTGGCGCGCTCGTCCTTGTCGGTGCCCTTGCGGCTGAAGATGCGGGCGTTGATCACGATGCCGCTGACGCCCGGGGGGACCTTCAGCGAGCTGTCGCGCACGTCGCCGGCCTTTTCGCCGAAGATCGCGCGGAGCAGCTTTTCCTCGGGGGAGAGCTGGCTCTCGCCCTTCGGGGTGATCTTGCCGACCAGGATGTCGCCCGGCTTCACCTCGGCGCCGATGCGCACCACGCCCGCGTCGTCGAGGTCCTTGAGGGCCTCTTCACCGACGTTGGGAATGTCCTTGGTGATTTCTTCCTTGCCGAGCTTGGTGTCGCGGGCGACGCACTCGAACTCCTCGATGTGAACCGAGGTGTACACGTCGTCCTTGGCGATGCGCTCCGAGACCAGGATCGAGTCTTCGAAGTTGTAACCCTGCCAGGGCATGAACGCGACGAGCACGTTCTGACCGAGCGCGAGCTCACCCATGTCGCAAGCCGGGCCGTCCGCGAGGACGTCGCCCTTCTTGACCAGCTCGCCGCGCGAGACGACGGGCTTCTGGTTGTAGCAAGTGCTCTGGTTGCTGCGCTGGTACTTGGTGAGCGGATAGATATCCGGCACCTCGTCGCCGTCGCCTTCGGCCGCGCGCACCACGATGCGCTCGGCGTCGACGCTGACGACCATACCCTCACGCTTGGCGATGACGCACACGCCCGAGTCCATCGCCACGCGGCCTTCCATGCCCGTGCCGACCAGCGGCGCTTCGGTGCGAACCAGCGGCACCGCTTGGCGCTGCATGTTCGCGCCCATGAGCGCGCGGTTTGCGTCGTCGTGCTCGAGGAACGGCACCAGCGCCGCGGCCACCGACACCATCTGGTTCGGCGCCACGTCCATGAGCTGGATCTGATCCGGCACCGTCATGCGGAAGTCGCCGTTGAGGCGCGCCGGCACGAGGTGAGCCGTGAACTTGCCCTTGTCGTCCATGTCCGCGGCGGCCGCGGCGATGTACTTGCCTTCTTCTTCGAGGGCGCTGAACCACTGCACTTCGTCGTGCACGCGGCCGTCGCTCACGTTGCGGTAGGGCGTCTCGACGAAGCCGTACTCGTTCACGCGCGCGAAGCAGCTGAGCGACGCGATCAGACCGATGTTCGGACCTTCAGGCGTCTCGATCGGGCAGATGCGGCCGTAGTGCGTGGCGTGCACGTCGCGCACCTCGAAGCCGGCGCGCTCACGGGTCAGACCACCGGGCCCGAGGGCGGACAGGCGACGCTTGTGCGTCACTTCCGACAGCGGGTTCGTCTGGTCCATGAACTGCGAGAGCTGCGAGCTGCCGAAGTACTCCTTGACCACCGCGCCGACCGGCTTGGCGTTGATCAAGTCGTGCGGCATCAACGTGTCGATTTCTTGCGACACGCTCATGCGCTCTTTGATGGCGCGAGCCATGCGCACGAGGCCGATGCGATACTGATTCTCCATCAGCTCGCCGACCGCGCGCACGCGGCGGTTACCGAGGTGATCGATGTCGTCCACCGAGCCGCGGCCGTTCTTGAGCTCGATCAGGTGCCGAACCGTCTCTTGGATGTCGCTCGGCGTGAGTACGGTAGCCTCGAGGCCCGGCTTTTGATCTTCCGGCAGGTCGCGGTAGAACTTGTAGTTCAGCTTGAGGCGGCCGACCGCGGACAGGTCGTAGCGCTCCGGGTTGAAGAACAGGTTCTGGAACAGCTGCTTGGCCGTCTCCAGCGTGGGCGGATCACCGGGGCGCAGGCGCCGGTAGATCTCCATGATCGCGTCCTCGGTCGTCTTGACCTTGTCGGCGATCAGGGTGTCGCGCAGGTACGGACCGACGTTCAGACCGTCGATGAACAGCACCTTGAACTCGGCGACGCCGGCTTCCTTGAGGCGATCGAGGGTGATTTCGGTCACCTCTTCGTTGCACTCGAGCAAGACCTCGCCGGTCTCCTTGTCGATCACGTCCTCGCCCGAGACCTTGCCGATCAGGTCGGCGGCCTCGTTCGGGAGGCGATCCAGGCTCGCTTCCTTGAGCTTCTTGATCGCGGCGCGCGTGAACTTGGTGTTCTTCTTGACCACCGTCTCGGCGCCGACCTTGATGTCGCGCGTGGCGCGCTGACCAACGAGCAGGTCGTACTCGATCGACTTCGAGAACTTGCCGCCCTTCTCGATG
>JBEHXA010000412.1:0-7126 GCA_048498935.1 Myxococcota bacterium | reverse complement strand
GCGTCGGCGACCGGCACTGCCGTGGGCGCGGGCGGTGTCGCGGCCGCGAGGGCTCGAGGCCGTGGAGCCTGAGCGGCGGCGTGCGGCTTGGCGCTTTCAGCGGGCGGCGGCTCGCTCGCGGCACACCGCAGCAGCGCGAGCGCGCTCAGGCATACTAGCGCGCGACGCAGCCGGGAGGCGCGCTGTGTCAAACGATCGAGAGCGGATCGCGGTCGCATTGGGATACGTGAAAGTGGACTTTTCCAGCGATTTCGGTGCCAAGGCGCGCGGCCAGCACGGGCAGGTAGCCGCGCTCGGTGTGCGTGTGCTCGCTCAGCACGACGCTGCTGCCCGAGAGCACTCGCGCCCGAACGTCGTGGTGGCGCATCTCGCCGGTGACGAATAGATCGTGACTCGGTAACTTTTCGAACAAGGAGCCGCCCGCGCCCGCGCACACCGCGATGCTACGAATGGTGCGCTGATCGGCTGCGTGCTGGTCGGCGGCGGCCACGCGCACCTGAGCGAGCCCTAGCTGCGCTTTCAACGCGGTCACGGCGTCGGCAAGCGTGATCGGCTCCTCGAGGCGCAGGCTTCGCCCAGGGCCGAAACGCACGTCGCGCGCGTCGGGCAAGCACGGCTGGCGCAGGCCCGCTCCGAACGCGCCGAGTAGCCAGTCGTTCACCCCGCCTGGGGCCGCGTCGAGCGCGGTGTGGGGCGAAAAGATGGCGACGCCGCGCGCTGCACAGCGCAGGAGCACGCGTTCGCCCGGCGCGCTGCTGCGCAGCCGCTTGAGGCCCTGAAAGATCGGCGGGTGGTACGCGATGATCAAACCCGCGCCGAGCTCTTCAGCCTCGCTCACTACCTCGTCGGTCAGGTCGATGGTGAGCAGGGCGGCCGCGACTGGCGGAGCTGTGTCGAGCTGCGTCGGTTCGAGCAGTAGGCCGACGTTGTCCCAAGCTTCCGCAAAAGACAGCGGAGCGAGTCTTTCGAGGGTGGCGAGCAGCTCGGTCAGGGGGGCCGGCACGGCTCGAATGTAGTGCCAGAAATCGCGCTTCTTCGATAGGCTTTCGACGCCCTTGGATAACGTGACGCACACCCTGGCCGGGATGCTGGTGGCCGAAGCGGTCTGCGCGCTGCGCAAGGAGGTCCGCGCCGAGCTCCGCGCCGGCGCACAACTCCTTTCGGCGCTTGCCAATAACCTGCCGGACGCCGACATCGTTTACACCTGGATCACCAGCCCGAAGCCGCTGGGCAGCCTGCTGCACCACCGCGGTCACACCCACACGCTGCTGGTGGCGCTGCCGTGCGCTTGGCTGCTCCACCGGCTGGTGCGGTGGCTCTACCGGCGACGGGGCAGGGAATTTGCCGCGGGCGAAGCGCGCACGCTGCTGGGGCTCTCGCTGGCTGGGCCGCTGCTGCACCTGACCATGGACTACGGCAACAACTACGGGGTGCACCCGTTCTGGCCGCTCTCGGGGCGCTGGTTCTACGGCGATACCATCTTCATCGTCGAACCGCTGTGGTGGGCGGTGGCGGTGCCGGTCTTGGCGCGCGCGCTACCGTGGCGCTGGTTGAAGATCGTGCTGTGGTCGCTCTTGGGAGCGGTGTTGGTGGTGGCCTGGTATGTGCCGTTCGTGCCGCTGGGCTCGAAGCTGGCGCTATTCGGGCTGAGCGTCGCGGCTTGGGGCGTGGCTCGCTGGAGCGCGGCCCGTTATCGAGCGCTGGCTGCGCTCGGGGCCGCGCTGGCAGTGGCGGCCACGTTCCGCGTCGGTTCGGCCGCCGCCAAATCGCGGATCTCGAGCGCGCTAGGGGCGTCGTTTCCGGCCCTGGCCGTGCATGACATCGCAGCCACGCCCATGCCCGCCGACCCCTCGTGTTGGGAAGGCCTAGCGGTGGGCGAGCAGGGCGGGCGCTACGTGATCGTGCGCTCGAGCGTGGCGCTGCCGCCTCGAAGCGGTGCGGACTGTTTGGCTGGGGCAGACGTGGAGCCTACGGCGCAGTTCGAACGGCTGCAGCGACCGGATCGCGATGGCGTGCGCTTGCGCGCGCTCTACAGCTTCGAGCTGGCCGAGCTGCGGGCCCTCCGCCAAAAGGATTGTCGCTTCCGCGCGCTCCTCGAATTTTATCGCGTGCCGTACGTGCAGCGCACACTGGCTGCAGGCTCGGAGGGGCCGCACCTGTTCGTGGGCGACTCGCGCTACGATCGCAAGCCGGGGCTCGATTTTTCGGATGCCGAGCTCGCGCTGGATCCGGCTGCGGATCCGTGTCCGCGCTTCGTGCCGGGCTGGCGCGAGCCTCGGTCCGAGCTGTTTTAGCCTCGCGACAGGCGCAGCGGGTGCTCCCCGGCGAGCGAGCGCGCCCGCAGCCCCCGTCCGTCGCCGTCGTAGTGGAGCTCGACCTCGCCAGCGCCCGGCACGGTGACGAGGTTGTCCGCGAACGGCCGCGCACCGCTCGCGTCCGTGAGCCACAAGTCGACGAGCGGCCCCGGCGTTCGGAGGCGCAGCCCGGCCTCGGCGCTGAGCGACACGTCGAGCGCAGCCGGCGGACCGAGCTCGAGCTCCTTCGGCTCGCACGTGAGCGACCACGCGCGAAGCTCGCCCAGCTCGGCCACCAGCAATGCTCGATGCTGCGCCAACCCCGAAATGTCGACGTTCAAGAGCGCCTTGCGCTCGCCCGACGCCACGCGAGCCCCGGCGCTCCAGCTACCCAGCTCCTGTCCGCTCGGCAGCGCGATCGCGCGGAGCGACGCGAGCCCGGCAAGCTCCGCTTCTGGCGGCGCATTGTCCAGAATGCCCCAAAGCTCGACTTCGGCTCCACGCCTCACGAGCGATAGCAGGCCGGGCGCGTACAGCCGCTCGAGCGCCACTGCCGCCGGTTTCGGCTCGCCGAGCACGTCCCACAGCGCCCAGCTCTGCGCCGGCCACAGATCGTTGAGCTGCCAGATCAGCGAGCCTTTACAGAAGGCGGAGCGCCGGTAGTGCTCGATCGCAAAGCGCAGCGCGTCGCGCTGGTTGAGCTGCGAGTAGTAGACCCAGTCGGCGAGCGTTTGCGCCTCCGGGTAGTGGAGCGCCACCAAGCCGAGAAACGTTTCGTAACCCTTGAGGGTTTTGTCGTGCCAGCGCGCTATCGGGTCGCGGTGTTGGCCCCGCAGCTCCGAAAGGGCGGGCGGGCGCGCCGCGGCGCCCGTCACCAAGCGCTGCGTTTCTGGGAAAATGAGCTGAAAAGCCCGCTCGCTCGGGGCCGAGGCGAAGCCGTATTCGGACGAAAAACGGGCGGTGGAATCCTGATAATGCACCCAATCTCCGCGGCCGTGCCAGGCGTCCCAGTAGTGCTGATCGCCGATGCCGCCCGACTGGCAGTCTTCACCGCCCCAGGGCGAGGTCGGCAAATACGCGCGGCCCGGATCGAGCTCGGCGAGCACTGCCGGCAAGGTGCGCTCGTACAGCACCTCGCCGTAGTAGCGCGGCGGGTGCTTGCTGGCGTCGCCCCAGCGCTGCTGAAACAGCTGCAGGTTTTCGTTGTTGCCGCACCACATGCCGAGGCTCACGTGGTTACGGAGCCGCAGCACGTGGACGCGAGCTTCGCGCTCCAGCGCCGCCTGCTCGCTCGGCCCGTCGGGGTAGTAGCAGCAGGCGAACGGAAAATCCTGCCACACCACGAGGCCCAGCTCGTCGCAGAGCTCGTAGAAGTCGTCGCTTTCATAGAGCCCGCCGCCCCACACGCGCAGCGTGTTCATGCCGGCGCGCTTCGCGGCCAGCAGGCGTTCGCGCAGCAGGCTCCGCGAGATAGCGGAAGGGAAGGTGTGTGCTGGGATCCAGTTGGCGCCCATGGCGTAAAAGCGCCGGCCGTTGGCTTCGAGCTCGAAGGATTCACCAAAGCGATCGGGCTCCCGCACGAGCCGAATGCGACATAGCCCGACCTTTTGACGCTTCTGGTCGAGCGCCGCTGCTTCGATGCGCTCGAGCGCCAGCCGGCAATCACCCGGCAAATCAGCCAGATTCAGCGACCCGGGCACCAAGAACGTGCGGAGCTCGAACAGCGGCTGGGGGCCGAGCCCGTGGGGGTACCAAAGCTCCGGATTTTCGAGCTCGGCCACCACGCCGTCTTTTGCCAACAGCTGCCCGTGCCACAGGTGCAGCGCCTGCAAGCCGGCCGGCACCTCGCTCCGAACCCGCACCGCGACCGAGCCGTCGCTGCGGTGCTCTTGTGTGACGTGCACGTCACCGAGTCGCCCCGCATGCTCGATCAGCTGCACGGGGCGCCAGATGCCGGCCGAGACCAGGCGCGGCCCCCAATCCCAGCCGAACATGCACTGCACCTTGCGCACGAACGCGCGCTCCTCGAAGCGCTCGCAATCGGGCGGCAACCCTTCAGCAGCCAAATAGGCCTGGAGACGGGCCTCACCGACGCGCGCCGCCGACTCGAAGTCGATGCGCAACGTATTCTTTCCGACCACCAGACTCGCAGTGACGTCGAGCTCGAGCGGAACGAACATGTTGTCGTGTCGCGCGAGCTCACGACCGTTGAGCGAGATGCGACACACCGTATCCAAGCCCTCGAACCGGAGCACGCGCTCCGGCAAGCCTGGCTTCGGCTCCCATTCAAAGCTGGTGCGGTAGCTCCAATCCCCCGCATCCACCCACTGCACGCCGAGCTCCTGCATGCGCTCGAAAGGCTGCCCAATTACGCCATTTTCAATCAGATCTAAGTGCACGTGACCGGGGACGCGCGCTGGCAGCCATTCGAGCCGCGCGTAGCCGACACGCGAGCCCGCCCATTTCGAGGCGCCGGGCGCCGGCTCGTTTTGCCAGCTCTGCTCCGCAAACTGCCAGCCATCGTGAAGCGAGGTCGATCGAAGGAGCGGCATTGGCGGGACTTTATAGCGCATTGCACCGGGCCAAGCGGACCGCTATGACCCAAGAGTGGACGAAACGCCGCGCCGCGAGCTGGTACTCCCCAAGGAGTTTTACGTGGTGCTCAGCGTGGCTGCCGCAGCGTGCCTGCTCTACGCGCTGCGCTCGGTCCTGACGCCGCTCTTTTTGGCGTTCGCGATCGCGTACGTGCTCAATCCGGTGATCAGCAAGCTGCAGTCGTGGCACCTGCCGCGACCGGCCGGGATCGCGCTGGTGCTCCTGAGCGGGCTTGGCGCCGTCGTCGCGTTCGTCGCGCTGGTGCTACCGGCAGTCGTCAGCGACATCGCCAGCGTGGCCATCGAGCTACCGCGCAAGCTGAGCGAGTCGCTGAGGTCTGCCGAGCCGTGGCTCACGGCCCGCGGCGTGCACGTGCCGCACACCACCACCGAATGGGTGCAGCGGCTGAGCGCGAACGCCGACAAGTTGGCGACCACACTGCTGGCGCCGGCGGGCGGATTTTTGAGCGGCCTTTTGGCGGGCGTCTTCACCATGGCCGGCTCGATCGCGGCCGTGCTCGTCGTGCCGGTGCTGTCGGTCTATTTCCTGAACGACTTCGATCGCATCACCGCCGGTATCGGCAACCTGGCGCCGCGCCGCTACCGCCGCGTCGTCACCGAGTACGCCAAGCAGATCGACGCCGCATTGAGCCCATTTCTGGGCGGGCAGCTGCTGGTGATGGTGATCATGGGCCTGCTCTACGGCTGCGCCTACGGATTGCTTGGGGTCCGGCTTGCGCTCCCGATCGGCATCCTGGCCGGCACTTTGAGCTTTATCCCGTACCTGGGCAGCGCCACGGCCCTGGTGGCGGGCTTGTCGATGTCGCTACTCGGCGGCATCCACCCCGGACAGCTGCTCGGCGTCGTGATCGCCTACGTCATCATCCAGATGCTCGAAGGCTTCGTGATCGCGCCGCGCATCATGGGCAAGACCGTCGGCCTCAAGGAGATGTGGGTGCTGATCGCGGTCTTCGTTTGCGGCGAAATCTTCGGATTTTTGGGGGTGCTGCTGGCCGTGCCGGCGGCGGCGGTGGCGAAGATCTTCCTGTCGCGCGCGGTCGACATCTACCATGAGAGCGATCTGTACCTCGAAGGGCCGGCTTCGCTCCGCTCGATCCCGCCGGCCGAGCCGCTCAACACGGCGCCGCCCCCCGCGGCCACGAGCTCGCCCTTGGCGGCATCGCGACCGCGCATCTCGTCGGCACCGCCGAGTCCGCGTCCCACGCCTGCCAGCGCTTCGCGGACGCCGCTATCCGGGAGCGTTTGGCCCCCCAAAAAGCGAGAGCCCGGGTCCGACGATTAGGTCCCGGGCTCTGCTTGCGTCGATGCGCTGCTCTGGCAGCGCGAGGCGCGTCAGTCGTTGACGGTGATCTTGACCATCTGCACCGGAGTCGTCGGGCGGTCGCCGGCGCCGGTTCGGGTGGTCTCGATCTTCTTGATCACGTCCATGCCCTTGGTCACCTTGCCGAACACCGGGTGGCGAGACTGACCGGGGGTGAACCAGTCGAGGTAATGGTTGTGGACGGTGTTGATGAAGAACTGACAGCTGCCGCTGTTGGGCTGGCCCGTGTTCGCCATCGAAAGTGTGCCGGGCTCGTTGGAGATCTTGGCGTTCTCCGGGTGCTCGTCCTTGATGGTGCCGTCGGGGCCGTTACCGGTGCCGGCGCGGGGGCTGTTCGGATCGCGGCTGTGAGGGCAGCCGAACTGGATCATGAATTGGTTGATGACGCGGTGAAAGTGCAGGCCGTCGTAAAAGCCCGCCTTGGCGAGCTTGATGAAGTTGCCCGCGGTAATAGGCATCTTGTCCGTGAAGAGCTCGATCTCCACGTCGCCGAGG
Source organism: Myxococcota bacterium (assembly GCA_048498935.1). Lineage (GTDB taxonomy): Bacteria > Myxococcota_A > Polyangia > Polyangiales > Polyangiaceae > PMG-095. Next base: position 401 of record JBEHXA010000412.1, on the reverse strand, counting down.
GAAGTGCTGAGCGTCGCAGTCGGGTTTGCCATGGGCGGCCGAGGCTAGGGGCCGTCTTCGGATCGGTCAAGCCTGACCCGTCGCCCGGGACGTCTGCCGGCGGCCCACCGCCATTCCGAGCGTTTCGGAGAAGAACTTGCAATCGATCAGGCCCCTGGGCAAGGTTCCGCCGCTTCGAGGAGCCGGATGAAGGATTTTCTCAGGACCAGCGATTTGAGCCGGGCGGATTTGAAGTACTTGCTGGCGCGTTCCGCCAAGTTCAAGGCCAAGCCGCACGCCCGTCGCAGCGCCCTCGCTGGTGAAACGGTGTGCCTGTATTTCAACAAGCCGTCGACCCGCACCCGCATCTCGTTAGAGACCGCGGTGGCTCGGCTTGGCGGCACGCCCGTCAAGCTCGGCGC
>JBEHXA010000411.1:0-7135 GCA_048498935.1 Myxococcota bacterium | reverse complement strand
GGCCATCAACGACTTCGTTCATGCCGATACGTTGCGCCTCGGCGCCCGGCCCGCACCGCTGAATTACCGCGGTTTTCCCAAGAGCGTGTGCACGTCGATCAACGAGGTCGTCTGTCACGGAATCCCGAGCTCGAGTCGGGTGCTCAAGGACGGCGACATCATCAATGTCGACGTGACCCACCTCTACAAGGGCTATCACGGCGACACTTCCGCCACGTTTTACATCGGCGAGCCGAGCGAAGACGCCAAGCGCGTGGTCGAAGTGGCTCGAAAATCCCTCGAGCTGGGGATCGCCCAGGTAAAGCCCGGCGCGCGCCTAGGCGATATCGGGGCCGCCATTCAGGAGTTCGCCGAGGGCCACGGCTGCTCGGTCGTCCGCGATTTCGTGGGCCACGGCATCGGGCGCAAATTCCACGACGAGCCGCAGGTGAAGCACTACGGCGACTGGGGCAAGGGCACGCGGCTCCGCGCCGGCATGACCTTCACCATCGAGCCGATGATCAACATCGGCGACTACGAGGTCGAAGTCCTCGACGACGACTGGACCGCTGTCACCAAAGACGGCTCGCTTTCCGCGCAATTCGAGCACACCGTGCTGGTCACGGAGGACGGGGTGGAAGTGCTCACCCAGCGCGGCGCCGCCCTCGTCGGCAGCGATCGTTTCCCGAACTACTTCAGCAAGGGCTGAGGTCGGCCAAAGCGGCCTTGCGGCCAATTTCAGTCTGAGCGGCCGACCCGGCTCATGTCCGGCTTGACTGATTCGGTGGCGCGCGACTAGGTTGCGCAGGGCTTTTAGCCCTGGGACCTCGGTCCCGCCGCCCCACCCCAACTGCTGGGTCGAGGCGCGCCCGGACATGCGGAGGTTCGTGCCGGGGCGTCGCCCCGGTGGGCGGGCCTGTCTAATTTTCGGCTGGAAATGTCGCTTCGATCTAAATCGCGCCCCGAGAAAAAGGGCAAAAAGAGCTCCAAAGCCCAATCGGCGTCCCGCAAGGGGCCGGCCAAGCCTGCGAAGTCTCAAAAGAAAAGCAGCGCCAAGGCTGCCCGCCCGACTGCCGCCAAAAAGCCGGCCGGCGGGAAGGGCAAAGCCAAGGCACCTGCCAAGGCGAAGCCCAAGGCGAGCCAGGCCAAGGCCGGTAAAGGCAAGGTCGTCGACAAGGCAAAGCTGAAAAAGCTTCAAGCCGCCGAGAAGGCGCGCCTCCAGAAAGAGCGCGAGGCTGCGGCCAAGGCAGCAGCCAAGGCGAAAGAGACCGCGCGCCGCGACAAAGAGCGCGAGGCTGCGGCCAAGGCCAAAGAAAAAGAGCGCGAAAAGAAGGACAAAGAGCGCGAAGCTGCGGCCAAGGCCAAAGAAAAAGAGCGCGAAAAGAAGGACAAAGAGCGCGAGGCGGCCCGCCAGAAAAAAGAGCGCGAGGCCCAGAAGGCGCGTGAGCAGAAGGAGCGCGAGGCCGCTCGCGTCGCCAAAGAGAAAGAGCGCGTCGCCGAGCGCGAGCGCATCAAGCGTGAGCGTGACGCCGAGCGCGAGCGCATCCGCGCCGAGAAGGAAGCCGAGCGTGAGGCAGCGCGCAAGCTCAAGGAAGAGGAGCGCGCCAAGCGTGACGCCGAGCGCGAAGCCTACCGCCGCGCCAAGGAAGCCGAGCGCGAGCGCATCCGCGCCGAGAAGGAAGCCGCCCGCCGCGCCCTCGAGGGCAAGGTGGCGCGCGCTTCGAAGCGTGCAGCTCGCGATTTGAGCCGCGGCGCCGGTGCGCGCGTGTATCGCCCCGACGCAATCCCGAATCAGTCCGGCACCACGCGCCGCCTCGACACACCCAGTGGTCAGCAGAAGCTCGTCGGTGTTCGCTCGCTCGAGCCGGGACAGATCCCGCCGGAGCCCGAACCCGCGCGCCCTGCCGCACCCCCGCCGACGCCGGTGCTGCCGACGCTACCCATCGAGGAGCGTTACGCGAAGATCCTGGCGCGCTTGAACGCGACCGACGCCGAATTCCGGCGCGAGTATCGCGAGAGCTTCGACATGTCGTGGGTCTATCACGACAGCGCGCTCGAAGGCGTCGTCTACACCTACCAAGAGCTGAAGACGGCGACAGATCCCACGGTCGGCGCAGTGCCGGACGGTATGCAGCCGGTGTGCGAGGAGATCCGTCGCCACCGCCAAGCCATCGAGTACGTGCGCGAGCTCGCGGAGCGCAAGCGCATCCCGATCACCGTCGACACGATCAAGAAGCTGTACGTGATCTTGCACCCCGACGAGGGTGACGTGAAGTCGGTCAAGTACCGCAAGGACATCCCGCAGCACCGGCTGTACTTCCACGAGTACGCAGCGCCGGACAAGATCGCCTACCGCGTGCGGCAGGTCATCGACTGGCTGAACGGTCCCGAGCCCAAGAAGCTGAAGAGCCCGATCCGCATCGCCTCGCGCGTGCACTACGATCTGGTGCGGGTATTCCCCTTCCCCAACGACAGCGGCAAGGTCGCGCGTTTGCTCATGAACGCACTCTTGATGCGCGCCGGCTATCCGCCCGCCATCATTCACTCGACCGAGCGGCAGCGCTATTACGAAGCGCTCAAGGGCCAGCTGCCGATCATCCTGCAAATGGCGAACGACTCGATCATCAACGCGCTGCTCAGCATCGAGAAGCGCTTCGACGAGTACGACGCAGCGCGCCCGGGCTCTTCGCCTGCGCCCGCGGACCCGCAGGCCCCGGCGGTGCCTTCGCTCGCCTCGCGCACCAGCGCCCACGACCTCGACGACTTGTCCGATCTCGGCGATTCGAGCGACTCCGAAGATTCGGACGACGACGACGACGATTCGGGCTCCGGCGACGACTGAGCCGCGCGGAGCGACGCCCAGCGCGCCGCCGCTTCGGCTGGCGCGCTACTGGCGCGTCGAACCGGCGTTCTCCCAGCCCGTTGCCAGCGCGAGCTTTCCGACCGCCACGTTGTAGTCGTAGATCGCCGACATCACGAGGAAGCGCTTGAGCGCCCATTCCTTGGCGGGGTCGACGATGTCTTCTTCGTCGTTGGCGCCGACGTCGATGCCCTGCTGCACCAAGATTAGCCACTTTTTGGCGTAGCTGGCGGCTTCCGCGTAGGCGTCGAGGCGGCGCTCGGCGTCCTCGGCCTCGCGGTACGCGGTCTCGACCTCGACCGCGACGCCGCCGAGCGCGTAACGCTCGGTCGCGCGCAGCTCTTCGAGCTGAGCCTTGGCCTGCGCGACGCGCGCCGCCTGCGGCAAGAAGTCGATCTTCCAGCGGAGCGCGAGCGCTGCGCCGTAGCCGACCGTGTTGATCGTCTCGCGGATGAACGGGTTGGTCTGATCGGTGACGCCGGGGGCCTTCGCCCAGCGCGCGGTGAGCGCCAAGCCCAAGTCCGGATAGAAGCGCGCGCGCTCCATGCGTACCTGCGCTTCGCGCGCCGTGAGGCCCGCGCGCGCCATGTTGATCTCGGGGCGGTGCAGGCGCGCTGCGCTCAGGTAGGTCGCGAGCGGACCGAGCGCGACCCGGACACGGGTCAGCGGCTGCTCGGGCAAATCCAGCTGACCCTGCACGCCGGTCAAGAAGCGCAAGCCGGCGAGCGCGACGGCCTCTTTCTGGCGAGCCTCGCTGTGTCGGGCGGTCAGCTCGGCGCGCTGGATTTTCAGCTTGTACAGCGTGATTTCGTCGCCGTCGCCCTGCTTGACCTTCTTCTCGAGGGAGCCGAGGTACTTTTCGACGTGATTTTCGGCGTCGTGGATCAGGGCGAGCGCGTCGCGCGCCAGCTGCACGCCGTAGTAGGCGCGGCGCACGTCCTGCTTGATGGCGTTCTTTTCCTTCTCGACGTCTTGCTCGGCGACCTTGACCTGCGCGTCGGCAGCGTCCCAAAGGTTACTGATCTTACCGAACGTCCAGAGCGGCAAGACGCCGTCGATGCCCATCTGCCAGGCGATGCCCATGTTGCTGCTGAGGGCCGCGTCGGTGTCGGGGCTGTAGACCTGCGTGCCGCGCACCTCGGGCGCGAGCGACACGCCCCCGCTCACCGTGAATTCACTGAAGGGCTGGCTGCGCGCCTGCGAGGCTTGTTCGCGTCGGTATTCGACGCGCGCGCGCGCTTCGTGAATCTTCGGGTAGTTCTTGAGTGTGAGCGCGATGCAACGCTCGAGCGTGTAGCCAGCCAACGCCGAAGACGTGAGCGGCTTGATCGGCTCGACTACTCCGGGCGCCGCTTCGCCCGGCTTCGCGCCGGGCCAACTCAGCGCCTCGGGCGAAGGATCACCGGGCGGAGGCTCCGTTTCAGCCGCGGGTGAAGCCGCCGGCGCGCTGGGCGCTGCCGCCACCGGCAGCTGGGCATTCGCGGTCGCTAGGCCGAGCGCGTGGGCCAGCGCCACCGCGCTTGCCAGCAAGCGTCGCGAATAACCAACCTGGTGTGACATCGCTCAGTCGTCGTCTCGAGTTTTTAACCCCGCCCGCTTCACGGCGCGCCTAAAATTCGACCGATCCAGCCCCGCTTTGCGCGCCGCCTCCGACACATTGCCCCCCGTTTGCTGCAGAAGGGCCGAAAAATAGGCGTGCTCGAAGGCGGTCAGGGCTTGTTCTTTGGCGTCGCGGTAGGGCAAGTCGAGCCCTTCCAACATGAGTACGGGGGAGTTTCCGCCCTCGTGATAGCCGCCGTTTCGACCTCGCGCAAACGGCAGGTCGCCCGGGCCGAGCGTGTCGTCCTTACAGAAGACGATGGCGTGCTCGATGGCATTCTCGAGCTCGCGCACGTTGCCCTTCCAGCTCTGGGCCTGGAGCAGGCGCATGGCCTCGTTCGAAATCTTGGTCACCTGGCTGTTGCTGCGGGCCGCGTACTTCTTCAGGAAGTGGAACGCGAGCAGCGGGATGTCGTCGCGCCGGTCGCGCAGCGCGGGCAGCGAAATCGGCACCACGTTCAGCCGATAGTAGAGATCTTCGCGGAATTTGCCGGCGGTGATGCGGCTGGTCAGGTCCACGTTCGTGGCGGCGACGACCCGCACATCGACCGTCTTGGTCTCGTTCGAGCCCACGCGCTTGACTTCACCCTCCTGCAGCGCGCGCAGCAGCTTGACCTGCGCGAGCGGAGGGAGGTCGCCCACCTCGTCCAAGAACAACGTACCGCGGTCCGCGGTCTCGAACAGACCGGCGCGCGTGACCGTGGCACCCGTGAACGCGCCGCGCACGTGCCCGAACAGCTCGCTCTCGACCAGCTCCACCGGGATGGCCGAGCAGTTCACGGCCACGAACGGCTGAGCCATGCGCGGCGAATGCTGGTGAATGGCGCGCGCCGTGAGCTCCTTGCCGGTGCCGGATTCACCCAGGATCAGCACCGTCGACGACGTCGGGGCGACGCCGACCGCGAGCCGATAAACCTCCTGCATGCTGGCCGAGTTGCCGATCAGCTCGCCGAACTTCTCGATCTGCAGCAAGCGCTCTTCGAGCGCGGCCGCGCGATCGACCAGGCGGCGTCGCTCGGCGGCCTTGGTGACCGTGAGCACCACCTCGTCGTTGGAGCGAAACGGCTTGGTCAGGAAGTGATAGGCACCAGCGCGCACCGCCTTGACAGCGGTCTCGACGTCGCCGAACGCGGTCATCATCACGACCTCGACCCCGTCGTGGTTGCCCTTGACGTGCTCGAGCAGCTCTAGCCCACCGACCTTCGGCATCATCAGGTCGACCAGCGCGACGTCGACGCGCTCGCGCTCCAGCACGCTGATGGCTTGTTCGCCGTCGTCGGCCGTAACCACCGCGCAGCCGCGGCTCTGCAACAGGCGCGACAAGCTGCGCCGCAGCGTGGGCTCGTCGTCGACGACCAGCACCTTCGGTGGGTCGATGTTGACCTTGACCGCCGTGAGCTCACCGGACCGCGACGCCGAGAGCGTCATACCCCGCCCCTCCGCGGCGGACGTTCCGAGCCGTCGGCGCGGAGGCTGGCGCGCGCTTCGGCCGGCGCCGTGGGCCGATCCGAACGCGTCCGCGGGCGACTCGAGCCCGACCCACGCTGGTCGCTCGCGACCGGAGTGTAGGTCTGGTTCTGTTGCTGGAAGACGCAGATGCGCCCGCCGCCTTCGCGCTTGGCGGTGGACAGCGCCGTGTCCGCGGCGCGCAGCAGCGCGTCCTTGGTGCGAACATCGCGCGAGGGATACAGCGCCACCCCCATCGAGAGCAGCACGCGCGAGCTCCGGCCCTGCTCGTTGATGAACGGCCGATCCACCACGTCGCGGAAGATGCGCTCGGCGACGGTCACCGAGCCGGCGAAATGGGTGCTCGGTAGGACGACCAAGAACTCGTCCCCGCCGAAGCGCGCCACCACGTCCACCTCGCGCACGCTGCGGCGGATCGCGTCGGCCACGAAGCGCAAAACCGCGTCACCCTGGTTGCGACCGTACGCCTCGTTGTGAGACTGGAGCCGATCGACGTCGATGACCATACAGGCCAGCGGATCGTGATAGCGCTCAGCGCGCTTGAACTCTTCGGTCAAGCGCGTGTGCAGGTAGCGATAGTTGTAAAGAGACGTGAGCGTATCGTGCACGCTCAGCTGCTCGAGCTTGGCGCGCGCCTCGACCACGTGGTCGTGCAGGCGCTTGATGCGCAGCATGGCTTCCACACGCGCCGTGAGCTCACGCTCGTCGAACGGCTTGGAGACGTAGTCGTCGGCGCCGATCTTGAGACCTTCGACGCGGCTGGCGGTGTCGGTCTTCACGGTAACGAGCAAAACCGGGAGGAACGTGTCCTGGGTCATGCCCTTCAGCAGCCGGCAGGCCTCGAGCCCCGAGAGGCGCGGCATCAGCACGTCGAGCAAGACCAGATCGACGCCACCCCGGGCTACCCGCTCCACGGCTGCCTGACCGTCCGGCACCGGCTCGACCGTGAAGCCGTGGGCGCGCAGCGTCTCGGCCAGCAGCTCGCGGGTGAGCCGGTCGTCGTCCGCTACGACGATCGTGGACCCCTTGAGCTTGGGCGAAGCGAGCTGCTGAGAGCGCGGAGGATCGCTGTCCGGCACGGCCTATCAGAGTACCAGCGCCGCCGCGAAAGCCGCAACTACGGCGGCCGCTGTCTCGGGGAGTTTGGGGCCCCAGCCCCAAACTCGGTGCTGGCTGTCCTCGAAGGCGTCAAGGCATCAGATCTAGCCCTAGGCCGGCGTCGAAGCCGCC
>JBEHXA010000410.1:0-7135 GCA_048498935.1 Myxococcota bacterium | reverse complement strand
GCCGGGCCGCTGGCGATCATGCCGCGCTATACCGAGAAGCACGTCACCATCGGCGGCGTCGACATCCCGGCCGACAGCTGGCTGCTCTACGGCAACGGAACCGGCTGGGGCGATCCCAGCACGACGGCGGCCGGCAGTCTGACCGTCGTGCCACTGGCCGGCGGTCCCATCGCCGAGCTGCAGCCCGGCCACGGCATCGACCGGCTGGACGTGCTGGGCGGCGACGGCATCGTCATCGGCGGTCGCGGCGCCGACACCGTCTTCACCACCATCGACCTCTCCGGCCCGGCGCCGAAGCTGGGCGACCAGTATGTCCGCAAGGACGCCGGCCAGACCGAGAGCCGCAGCCATGCCTTCTTCTTCCGCCCCGACACCGCCGACGGCCGCAGCGGCCTGATGGGTCTGCCGATCGCCCGCCCGGCCATGCCGGTCTACCAGCAGCTGTTCCAGACCTCGGCCGCCATGGTCTTCGTCCGCCGCCGGGAGGGCGCGCTGTCGGGCCTGGGCGACCTCCTGGCCAGCAGCGAGGGCGCCAAGGACGACAAGTGCGTCGCCTCTTGCACCGACTGGTACGGCAAAGCCCGCCCGATCTTCCTGATCGCTCGCCGAGGCGCGGTTCGAAGTGCTGCTCCTCGCCTTGCTGATGCTCACCATCGCCGGGGTCGCCTGGCGCGACCAGATCCTCGAGCAGCAGATCCACCTCACGCCGCAGACGAGCCGCGCCCATATGCTGCTCGCCTTTTCAGACCGGGCGAACGGCGGCCATTCGTCGGTGCAGGCGGTGGGGCCGCTGCGCTGGAATTGCGAGCTGCGGCAGGGCTTTGCCTATCCCTATTGCGGCTACGAGGTCTTCTTCGACGGCCGCAAGGGCACGCATGGCATCGATCTCAGCAACTTTCGGGGGCTGACGCTCGACCTGACCTATCGCGGCCCCGCCAAATCGGTCCGGCTCAATCTCAAGAATTTCGATCCGCGCTATGCCCGGCGCGCCGACGACGACACGCCGAAATATAATCGCATCGAGTTCGATGCCCATTCGGGCAAGGCGCAGGCGCTATCGTTCACCCTCGCCGATTTCGGCGTCCCCGACTGGTGGCTGCGCAAGCGCCAACTCTCGCCGGCGCTGAGCCACCCGCAGTTCGACAATGTCACGTCGATCGACATCGAGACGGGCACCGAATCGACGCTCGGTGCCCACGAATTCGACGTGCGTGAGATCGTGATCCGCAAGGCCTTCGAACGCTACCGCAGCGGCGTCGCTCGCCATGGGCTCGACGAGCTGCGTGAGCAAGAACAGTTTTGGCTGCCGGACTACACGCTGTTCGCAGCATTAAAACGCCACCAGCGCGGCACACCGTGGTTCAGCTGGCCGATGGAGCTGCGGCGCCGCGAACCAGCCGCCCTGAGCGCGGCGCGGGTAGAGCTAGCCGACGAGATCGCTTACCACGAGTTCGTGCAGCTGCTGTTTCAGCGCCAATGGCAGCGTCTGAAGGGCCACGCCGGCTACCTCGGCGTGCTGCTGCTCGGTGACATTCCGATGTTCGTCGCCCACGATGGCGCCGACGTTTGGCAGCACCAGGAGCTGTTCCAGCTCGACGCCTCCGGCGAACGTCGTTGCGTGGCGGGGGTGCCTCCCGATTACTTCAGCGCCGAGGGGCAGCGCTGGGGCAATCCTCTGTACGACTGGCAGCGCCTGAAAGAGACGGGCTACCACTGGTGGCTGGAGCGCCTGCGCGCCAACTTGCGACGCTTCGACGCGCTGCGCCTGGATCACTTCATCGGCTTCCATCGCTATTGGGAGATCCCGGTGCACTCGTCGAGCGCGCGCGAAGGTCGCTTCGTCGAAGCGCCCGGGCACGACTTCTTCGACACGGCGCGGCGCGCGCTGGGCGATCTGCCCTTCATCGCCGAAGACCTCGGCATCGTCACGCCCGAGGTCGAGCGGTTGCGTGACGACTTCGGGTTGCCGGGCATGCGCGTGCTCGCCTTCGCGTTCGCCGACGGCGCGCAGGCTTACCTGCCGCACCACTTTCATCGGCGCTGTGTGGTCTACACGGGCACCCACGACAACGACACCATCATGGGGATCCTGAACGCGCACGAGCGCGCGCGCGACCCTCACGAGCGCGCTCAGCTCGAAAAGCAGCGGGAGCGTGCCCTGGCGTACAGCGGCAGCGACGGCCGCGAGCCGCACTGGGACCTGATTCGGAGCGCGCTGGCTTCCGTCGCCGATACGGCAATTTTTCCCATCCAGGACGTGCTGGGCCAGGGAACCGAGGCCCGCATGAACATCCCCGGGACGCCCGACGGAAATTGGGGCTATCGCTTGAAGGCCGAGCTGCTCTCTTCCAGTACCGCGGCTAAGCTTACTAGTCTTACCCAGACGTATGAGCGCTTGCCCCCGAGCCTTCGCCGCGATCCGTGAGCGCCTACTCGGCGCTTGCCTCGCGGCGTTGTCGTTCGGGGTGAGCCTCAGCGCGCCGGCGCGCGCGCAGCTACCGATCGCGGCCCCGGCCGAACCCGAAGCAAGCGAGCCTGCGGCTCCCGATCCGGGGCCGGCTCCGGAGGCCGAGAGCGCACCGAGTGTGCCCGCGCAGCCGGACGCCACTAGCACGCCGCCCACCCCGATCCCGGGACAGGCGCCAGATCGCGAGCCGAGCAGCGACGCTGCGCGCTCGTCACTCGCGGCGCGCTACACGCTCGAGGGGATCCAGGTGCGCGGCAACACCCGCACCGAGCGACGCGTGGTGGTGCGCTACATACCGTTCAAGCTCGGTGACGATCTCGACGTCAACGACACCGCCATCGAGCTCGCGCGCTATCGCCTGCTCGGCACCGGTTTCTTTCGTGACGTGCAATTCTCGCTGAAGAAGGGCTCGGCGCGCGGCCTGGTGATCTTGGTGATCGACGTGGTCGAGCGCAACACCATCGTCATCAACGATGTGATCATGGGCCTCGCCGCCGACGAGGGCCGCGACGGTAGGGTGCGCACCTTGAGCGCCTACGCGGGCCTGGACGTGGCCGAGACCAACTTGGCCGGCACCGGCATCACCCTGGGCGGCGCCGTAGCGGTGGCCGAAGACCAGCTGGCATTGCGGGTGCGCCTGATCGACCCGGCGTTCTTGAACAGCAAGTGGATGGTCGCCGGCTCGCTGCTTTACAACGACGCCAGGGACTTTTTCGGCAACTCGGACGTGCGCTGGGTCGATCCGCAAGCCAACAAGCAATACGACTCCGCGATCGTCAACTACACACGCTTCGGCGGCTCTCTGGGTGTCGGGCGCGACCTCTCGGTGAGCACGCAAGCCTGGCTGCATTATCGGCTGGAGAGCGTGAATGCGAACGTCCCGGTGGGCGCCTCCAATTTGCGCGGCTTCGATCGCGAGCCGATCGATTTCGACGTAATCAGCGGGCAGAGCGTGCTCTCCACGCTACGCGGCACGCTGCAGATCGACACTCGCGATCACCCGTTCTTGCCGACGCGCGGCACGTTCAGCACCATCACTACCGAGATAGGGCTGCTACCTGCGGGGCGCGACTACGACTACTCGCGGGTCGACGTGCAGGCGTCGCGCTGGTTCACGCTGCCGTGGCACGGCCACGTGCTGCGTTTGTCGGGATTCGCGGGTGCCATCGTCGGCAACGCACCCTTCTTCGAGCAATACTACGTCGGCGACTTCAGCGACTTCTTGCCGGACCGAGTGCTGGGCATCGCGTTCGATCATCGGCTGCCAAAAAACCTGCTCGGCACGCAAATCGTCGAGGTGCGCTACGGCAAGTACGCGCTCGACGTGGGCGCCGAGTACCGCATCCCGCTGTATCGCGGCCACCACACGGTCTTCGGCATCGACTTCTTCGGCAGCGGTGGGCTGTACAGCGTGGCTAGCGAGCGGGACCTCACCGATCCGCCGAGCGGCTACTCCGGGTTTGCGCGTTTTCCCGTCGATTTGACGTTCAACCTGGGCTTTCGCATGGACACGAGCGTGGGCGGGTTCGTGTTCGCGTTCTCCAACGTGCTCGGCTTCTTGCCCGTGCGAGGTCGGGGGCCGGCCGGCGATGAGTAGCGGCGCGCGTCTGCTGGCCGGAGTCGGCCGCTGGCTGGTGCCATGCGCCATCGCGCTGCTCGCTTTCATGCCATCGCCCGCTCGAGCGCAAACGCGACCGATCTCGACGCGCGATGTACTCTTCGAGTGGGACGCCGAAGCCAAGCTGCTGTACCTGAGCGTCGGCTTTCGCGACGTGATCGATCAAGAGCTACAAGCCAAACTTTCGCGCGGCTTGCCCACGACGATCGTGCTCAGCGCAGCCATCTATCGTGCCGCCAGCGGGGTCGCCGGCACTCCCCTTTCGACCACCGCGCACACCTGTAAGGTGACCTGGCACGTGTGGGAAGAAGCGTATCGGGTCGAGATCACCCGACCCGGCGGCACGCAGGTACGCTGGACCACCACCGTCGAAGGCGTGCTGCGCCGCTGCGCCGACGTGCGCCGTTTGCTCTCCGGGACGGCCCTGCAAATCCCGCTCAATACCGCGCTCTTGTGCTCGGCCAAGGTGCAGGTCAACCCGCTCTCTCCCGAGGTCATGCAAAAGCTGAAGCTGTGGGTGCTGCGCCCCAGCGGCACCGGCACCGCTGCCCCCAGCGACGCCCTATTCAGCACCTTCACCGGCCTATTTTTGCAGCGCGTCGGTGACGCCGAGCGCGAGCTGAAGTTCAATTCACGCCCGATCTTGCCGACCGTGGTTCGGCCCTCCACGGAGAAGTGATGCAGCACGGCTACCCCATCAACCTCAGCCTCGAAGATCGCAAGTGCGTCGTCGTGGGGGGCGGCGCAGAGGCAGCGCTCCGCGTCGGCAATTTGCTCGAGGCCGGAGCGCACGTGCTGCTGGTCGGCGTCGAGTCGACGCCCGGGCTCGAGCCGCTGCAATCGGCGCGGCTCCGCGTCGAGCGGCGTGGCTTCGTGGAAAGCGATTTGGACGACGCCTGGCTGGTGGTTCAAGCATCACAAGACGGAGCGTTGGCCCAGCAATTGTCGCGGCTCTGCGCGGAGCGCAGGTTGTTCTTCTGCGCGGTAGATCAGCCTAAAAACAGCAGCTATTCCCACATGGCGTTGGCGCGCGCAGGCTCGCTCACTTTGGCGGTCGCGACCGACGGTCGAGCCCCGGCGCTCGGCCGCAAGCTGCGCGAAGAGCTGGCGCGGCTCTTGTCCGAAGCGCACGCCGCCGAAGAGGTGGAACGGCTCGCCCTGCTGCGTGAGCAGGCCGCGCCCGCCGATCGTCGCGCGCTACTCGCGAACGCCGTGAGTGACGTGCACTTCACCGGCGCTCTCCGTTTCAAGAAAGGTTAACCGAGCTCACTCGAAGTTCGGCAACGTCGGCTGCCCACTCGCGATCGGAATCGGGGCTGGCAGCGCCACGGCCGCTGGCGCCGCGTAACTGGCCAGCACCGCCAGCGCATAAAAGCGATACTGGTGGGGGATGTTCCAGTCGCTCACCTTGATCGCGCTCTTGACGCAGCTGGTGGCGCGACGCGCCTGCTTACCGCGCCACTCGCCGCTCGCGCCCGGATACACATGCACGGCCTTGCGCGGGAAATCGAGCGTGAGCACGTAATTGATCGAACCCTTCGTTTTAGGCTTGGGAGCACACTCTTCGCTCTCCAGCACCGCTTTTTTGAAGGCTTCCTCGATCGGGCCTAGCGCGTCGCACAGTGTGCCCTCGTTCGTCGCTGCAGCAGACGAAGAGCCGCAACGGATCCTCTGCACTGGACCGAGCGTGAGCCGGGGCGGCGTCGCGCTCGCCGGCGCCGGATCGCTCGACGCCTTCGGTGCAGCCTGGGGACCAGTGCTCATCGAGCTGCTCGCTGACGGCACAGGCGTGGCTACCTTGCTCGAAGGCTTGCGCCAGAGATAGAGCGGCACCGCGATCAGCATCGTGACGCACACCAGCGCCACGACCACCTGCGCGCGGATCGGTCGATCTCCGCCACCGCTCGAGCCCACACCGAGGCGCCGCACGCGCGGCTCCCCCGGAACCGAGGGAAACGACGAGCGAGACGGCGGTCCGGCCATCGCCGACCTCGACGCTCAATCGTCGAGCAGAGCGTGGACGTTCTGGCCAGGCTCTGCTCGCACGAGGGTGGCTGCCAAGTCGAGCGCCTCGGGCATCAAGCCTTGCACTTGCGAGACGACCTGCTCGACGACGTTGCGCGCTTCCTCGAGGCTCGGTCCCGTCATGGCGACGGCAAACTTGAGCGGCCCGGTGCGGCCGGCGGTGGCGGGAACCAGGCTGAGCAGCAGCATCTCGGTGAGCTCGAGCACGCGCTGAGCGGCGCGCCGGAGCGCCAGCATTTCCAGGATCGTGGGGCGATCGCTGACATGACGGTTGGGGCCGCGGATGTGATAGCGGGCGATCGAAAGCGGGGCGTTCGCCCACTCGGCGAAGCCGCGCTCGTCTTCGACCGCGCGCACCATTTCGTCGCGCTGGTAGAGGCCGGTCAAGCCGTCACGCCTGAGCAAGTACGCGCGCGCGCGTTCATGCTGCGGAGAGCGATCTTGGAAGGTGACCAGCTTGACCCGAGACTCGCCCAGCTGGAGCTCCGCACCGTGCAGCACCGCGACCGTCTTCTTCCGTTCGTAACTGTGGTCGGCGTAGGTGCCGTTGGTGCTGCCCACGTCCTCGATGGTCCAGGAGCCGTTCTGACAACGCAGCACGGCGTGCGCGCCCGAAACCGTCGCCTCGGGCATCACGATGTCTTGGCCCGCGCGGCGGCCGATGGTGATGACCGGCTTCTCGAGCGAGAACATCATGCCGGCGGCGTCGGGCGCGTTCGTGCAGTAGGTCACGAGCATCGATTGCCCGCCCGGCACGAAAGCCTCCCCCGACGAGCGGCCAGGAGGCGCCCCCGGGTTGATGCGCTCACGCGGGATCTGCACCTGGCTCGTGGTGAGCGAGCTGGGATTGAAAAAGCGCAGGTGGCGCGCGCTCGGCCGCGAGCTCGGGTCGTCACCCAAACAGCGGAAAATCTGCTTCACCTCGTCGACCGAGAGGCCTGAGGGAACGTCGAACATGATTTGCGAGCGCATGGGCTTCGCTCGCGGGCGGTAGCCGGGCTCCGGCACGCGGCAGGTCCACATCT
>JBEHXA010000409.1:0-7140 GCA_048498935.1 Myxococcota bacterium | reverse complement strand
TGCGCCGGCGCACTCAAGCCCGCGCAAACCGCCGCCGCAGCCAAAGCCAACCAAATCTTCACGACCCCCATTACAGCAACATGCGGGCCAAGATCGCAAATCAGGGATCCTGACGTTGCTGGACGGAGCTCAAGCTGCTTTGGGGTTGATGCGCTTGCGCTTGAGCATTTCCACGAGCGTCGTCCGATTGAGACCCAGCAAGCTCGCAGCCTGCTTCTTGTTCCACTTGGTGCGCTCGAGGGCTTGGCGGATTAGCTGATTCTCGAAGGATTCGACGGCGTTGCGAAGGTCGAGGCCGGAGTCGGGCAGGCGAGGCGACATGCGCTTCTCGACGCCGAGGCCGCACAGGCGCTGAGGCAAGTCCTTCGGCTCGATCAACTGGGTCTGGCAGAGCAGCACCGCACGCTCGACCGTGTTCTCGAGCTCACGCACGTTGCCGGGCCATGCGTAGTCGGCGAGGATTTGGGCGGCAGCGCGCGAGATGCCGCCGATGTTGCTGCGGCCGACGCGCTCTTTGGCCTTCTTCAGGAAGTGCTGCACGAGCAGTGGCACGTCTTCCGGACGCTCGCGCAGCGCCGGCACGTTCACGTGAATCACGTTCAGGCGGTAGTACAAGTCCTCGCGGAACGTGCCCGCTTGCACTGCGTTCTCGAGGTTCACGTTCGTGGCAGCCACGATGCGCACGTCGGCTTTGAGCGTGCGGTTGTCACCGACGGGCGAGTACTCGCGCGCCTGGAGCACGCGGAGCAACTTCACCTGGAGCGACATCGGCATTTCGCCGATCTCGTCGAGGAACAGCGTGCCACCCTCGGCCAGCGCGATGCGACCGACCTTGTTGGCGTGCGCACCCGTGAAGGCGCCGCGAGCGTGACCGAACAGCTCGCTCTCGAGCAGTGCTTCCGGGATAGCGCCGCAGTTGACGGCAACGAAGGCCTTGCTGTTGCGCGGGCTGGCGCGGTGCACGGCGCGAGCGACCAGCTCTTTGCCGGTGCCAGACTCACCGGTGATGAGGATGGTGCAGGTCGTGTCGGCGACGCGGTCGATGACGCGATAAACTTCGACCAGCGCTTCGGAGAGGCCGACGACGCCGTGCATGCTGGTCGGCAAGAGCGCCGGATCCAGAGCCTCCGAGGTGGTGGGCTCCGACTGCAGAGCGAGCGAGCCTTCGTCGGCGTCGTCGTCCAACTCAGCCGTGCAGATCACCCCCGAGGGCAACTCGATACCGCTGAAGTCGGTACCGCTGATCTCAGAACAAAGTGCACCGGCCGCCGGCATTTCGCTGTCGTACATGTCTGGCTCTCCTCCGTGACAGGGCGTGCCTAAAGCAATCGTGATGCCAAGCGTCAGCGAAACCCTCGCTCGAGCGTCGAGAGCTTGGCGCTGCGCGATTTTCACGAGGGATGCAGTGTCACGCCCGGTTGCGGGCTAGGCGGGCTGATCTCTCAACGATCACCCGCACCTACCTCGGTGCCGGGTCAAGGTCGCCCCACGCCGTTTTTGCTGCCGGGAACTAATCCAGCGTAAATCGCGCTGGATCGGTAAAAAGGTCAGCTCTGACCCCCCGGGTCAGCGGATACCCGCCGAAAGACTCTGCGGCTTACGGAACGAGTTAACGGTGCGTTCGACCCAACCTTGAGAAGAAAGTTGGATCGCCTTCGACGTTGGCATGCGTCGTGCTGAGGCCTTGGCGTCATGAGCGACCTGTTCAGCGCCGTTGGCTCCCTGCACGCCGCGCTCGACTACCACCTCGAGCGGCACACGGTGCTCTCGTCCAACGTCGCCCATGTCGACACCCCCGGCTACCACCCGCACGACCTGCGACGCGTGGACGCCTTGGAAAGCTTTGATTCGGCGCTGAGCGTGGCAATGCGTCGCACCGACGGCGCCCACTTTCAAACGCCAAACGCCGACTCCGCGGCCCTGGAAGGGCGCATCTTCGAGGACCTTTCGGCCGGTGCCGGTAACGACGGCAACTACGTTTCTCTCGACCGTGAAGCCGCCAAGGTCGCGGCCAACCAACTTCGATATGACACCGTGTCAGCCATCGTCTCGTCGGAGCTGCAACAGCTCAGCTACGCGGCGAGCGACGCCAAAGGAGGCTAGGTAAATGCTGGGTGTTTTCAGTGCAATGGAAGTGGCTGCGTCGGGGCTTTCGGCCGAGCGCATCCGCATGAACACCATCGCGTCGAACCTCGCCAATGCTCGCACCACGCAGGTCGAAGGCGGCGGCCCCTACCGGCGCCTCGACCCGGTTTTTCAGGCGGTTCCGCTCGATCGCGAGCAGGGCGTGGTGGGCGCGGATGCCGGCGTTTCGCTGGTGAAAGTCGACCAAATCAAGGCCGACGAGCGGCCCGGGATGATGGTCTACGAGCCCGGTCACCCCGACGCGAACGCGGCCGGTTACGTCGAGTATCCGAACGTCAACGCGGTCGAGGAAATGGTCAATATGATCACGGCTTCCCGCGCTTACGAGGCCGGCGTGACCTCGATTGAAAGCGTGAAGGCGATGGCCAAGAGCGCGATCGGGATCGGTCGCGTATGACGCCCATCTCCGCGAACCCGACGCTGCCGCTGGTCCTGCCTCAATCTGAGGCAGCGCCGGTCGATAGCGCCGAGATCGCGGGCGAAGGTGGCGAGATCTTCAGTGAAATGTTGGCGTCGGCAGCGGCCAGCGCCAACCAGCGCATCAACCAAGGGCAGGCGGCCGGCGAAGCGTTCGCGGCCGGTGCCACGGACGATATTCACGGCACGATGCTTGCGCTCAGCCAAGCTAACATCGAGCTCAAAGTCGTGGGCAGCATTCGCAACAAAGTGATCGATGCTTTCTACGAGCTCTGGCGAATGCAGATCTAACGACCCGGAAATACTGAAAAATGCCCGAAAAGGCGCGTGCTTTCCTGAAACAGCTGACCGACTTTTGGGCGTCGCTCCCGACGCCCAAGCGCATCGCGCTCGTGAGCGTGATGGCGGTCGTGCTGGTGGGTGTCATGGCGGTCAGCGTGCTGAGTGGCCGCGAGACCTACGGCACCCTGTACAGTGAGCTCGCGACCGAGGACGCGGCGGCGATCGTCGAGAAGCTGAAAACGGCTCAAGTGCCGTACAAACTCGAGAACGGCGGCACCATGATCACGGTGCCTGAAGAGCGCATTCCGGGGCTTCGGCTCGAGCTCGCGGCGAGCGGGCTGCCCCACGGCGGCAGTGTCGGATTCGAGATCTTCGATCGCAGCAAGATTGGCGCGACCGAGTTCGAACAGCAGGTGAATTTGCGGCGCGCGCTCGAGGGCGAGCTGGCGCGCAGCGTGATGAGCATCGACGGCGTGAAGGCCGCGCGGGTGCATTTGGTGCTGCCGGAGCGGCGCCTGTTCGCGGCGCGCGACGAGAGCGCGTCTGCTTCCGTGGTCGTAAAGCTCGAGAATGCCCACAATTTCAGCCGGAAAGAGGTGGCTGCAGTGGTGCATCTGGTGAGCGCGGCCGTGCCGACGCTGAGCAAGGATCGCGTGTCGGTGGTGAGCACCGAAGGTGTGACCTTGCACCGTCCAAGTTCTGACGCTCCTGGTGGCGGAGATTTGGCCGACCTCAACTCCGAGCAGGCGCGCGTGATGTCGACGCAGCTCGAGGGTGAAGCGCAGGCGCAGCTCGAGCGCGTGCTCGGTCCCGGTAACGCCGACGTGCGGGTGAACCTGCTGCTCGACAACGCCGCCCGCGAGAAGACCGAGGAGCTTTACGAGCCCACCAAGACCGCGCTCCGCAGCGAGCACAAGGTCGAAGAGGGCGTTTCCACCGGCGAAGCCGGGGTAGCGGGCGTTCCCGGTGCCAAGACCAACCTGCCCGACGCGCAGGGTGAGGGGCCGGTCGCCGAAGAAAAGCCGGCCACCGGCGGCGGCACGGGCGCGGTGCGGAGTCAGACCCGCAACTGGGAGGTCCAGAAGGTCACGCAGAAGACGCTCACCCCGGCGGGCGACATTCGGCGCTTGAGCGTCGCGGTCTTGCTCAACGGCCGCTACGTCAAGAAGGGCGAAAAGCTCGCATTTGCCCCGATTCCGCCCGAAGAGGTGAAGTCGCTCGAGGAGATCGTGAAGCGCGCGGTCGGCTTCAATCAGGATCGCGGCGATACCGTGACGGTGCAAGCGACGCAGTTCGCGCGCCTCGACACGGACGAGCTCGTCGGTCCGGTCGGCTTCTTCGGCTCACGGCCCTGGCTGCCCTACGCGATTGGCGCGGCGGGGCTCGTGCTGGTGCTCGGGACGCTGATCCTCGTATTCCGCACCAAGAAGCCCAAGCTGGCGCCGATTGGCGCCCCGCTCATCGACGCAGCCAAGCTCGCGGAGCTCAGCGGTGCCGGTGCGGACGGCGCTGCCGCCTTGCCGGAGGGCGACCGCAATCGCTTGCTCGAGGAGCCGGCAATTGCGACGGAAATCCGCGCTCATGCGCTGGAGCTGGCAGCCAAGGATCCGGCCACTGCCGCGGTGGTGCTCAAGTCCTGGCTGTCCGACGCGCCGGCCGCGCTGCCCGCCTCGTCTGCGGCCTGAGGGAGCGGCCAGCGCCGCCAGGCGCGGCACGCAAATCGCATGTCGATGAGTGGCGGCATGCAACCCTCGACGCTCACGGGACCTCAGAAAGCAGTGCTCATGCTGCTCTCGCTCGACGAGGCGACCGCGACGCCGATCCTGGCCGAGATGGACCCGGAGGACGTCAAGAAGCTCCGGGACGCCGCCGCCGAGCTCCGGGCCGTGCCCACCTCGTCGCTGGACGGGGTGTATGCGGAGTTCATCGACCGCGCTCGCAGCGCGGTGGCCGTGCCCAAGGGCGGCGTTCGCTACCTGCGCAAGCTGGCTGGGCGTGCGCTCGGCGAGCCGGCAGCACAGCAAATCTTCCTCGAAACCGAGGCGACGGCCCTTCAGCGCCTGGCGCAGGCCGAACCGACGGCGCTCGCGTCGGTGATGGAGACAGAGCACCCACAGCTGGTCGCGGCGATCTTGTCGCAGCTCGACAACGAGAAGGCAGCGCGCGTGCTCGAAAACCTGCCAGAAGCGTCGCGCCCCGCGATTCTGGAGCGCTTGGGCACGATGAGCGAGGTACCAGCGAGCTTGCTCGAGGACGTCGCCAGCGCGCTCTCGGCCGAGCTGCCCGTGACTGCGTCGGGCACGGTGATGGAAGTGAACGGCATCGCGCGTTCGGCCGCGCTGGTGCGCCGCCTGGGCCGCGCGACGGGCGAGCAGCTGCTCGGCACCATCGAAGAAGGCAACTCCGAGCTGGCCGGCGAGATCCGCAAGGCCATGTACACGTTCGAGGATTTGAACGCGCTCGACGCGCGCGCGCTCCGCTCGCTGCTGGAGAGCGTACCGGTCGAGCGCCTCACGATGGCCCTGAAAACGGCGTCGGAAACGCTGCGCACTCACATCTTCAACAGCATGTCGAAGCGCGCAGCGGAGCGTATCAAAGAGGATATGGAAATCATGGGCGGTGTGCGGCTTTCCGACGTGGAAGCGGCGCAGCGCGAGATCGTGGAAGTAGCGCTCCGGCTCGACGCCGAGGGCACGATTTCACTCGAGAACAACCAGAATGCGATGGTTTGAAGCCGAGCCGATGCCCGACGCCCCCCGCCGCGTAAAGTTCGCTCACGTCTCCACGGGGACGCGGCGTAACCCGTCGTGGCTGCCGAGCTCGCAGAAGGGCCCGACGCGCCGCGAATCCACGCCGTCGCTCAAGCCGCCGCGGCTCCCGTCGGAGTTCGTGGATGCCGTGCGCCAGGAGCTCGGCGAAATGCCGCCTCAAGAGCGTCGTCCGCGCGCTTCTGAAGCCGCGAATGGCTTGAATCGGTCGCCGACGGTTCCGCCGCGCCCGCCGAGCATCGCTCCCGCGGCCGATCCGTTTCCCCTGGTCGAGCCGTCGCCGGTCGCCGCCGAGCCACTGCCGGCGCTCGATCCTGAGCTCGTTCAGGCCTTCGAAGAGGCGGTGGCGCTGCTCGGTGCGGAGCGTCAACGCGTCTTCGAGCAGACCGCCAGCCAGTTGGCAGAGCTCGCCGCGGTGATCGCGCGGCGCGTGATCGCGCGGGAGCTCAGCCTACATCCGCAGCTGGTGTTCGACTTGGTGCGCGAGGGCCTGATGGCGCTCGGCAAGCACGATCGCGTGACGGTGCGGCTCGGGCAGGGCTTCGAGAGCCAGCGCGAGGCGCTGATGCAGCGCCTCACCGAGCGCGGCTCGCGCGCCGAGGTGCGCGTGGAGCCGCAATTGCCGGAACATGCCTGCTTGGTCGAGACCGAGCTCGGGCAGGTCGACGAGTCCGTCGAAAACAGGCTGGCCACGCTGCTGCAAGCGCTCCGCCCGGACTCACAGCCTGCCGAATAGTCGCGCCGTTCAGGCCCAGCGTTTGCAAAGGGGAAAGCGGTGCTCGACCGACTCATCGAACGGTGTCGCACGGCGGCGGTGCACAAGCCCGAAGGCGTGGTGTCCGACGTTGTGGGCTTGATCGTCGAAGTCGGCGGTCTGAGCGCGGCGGTAGGTGATGCGCTTCGAGTGCACGATCCGTCGGGTGCCGAGCTCGACGTCGAGGTGGTCGGCTTTCGGGGCGGACGGCTCCTCACCACGCCGCTCGGTCCGCTGGTCGGGATTCGCCCGGGCGCGCGCGTCGTCCGGTTGATGCGCGGCGCGACCGTGCCGGCCTCGTTCGGTCTGCTCGGTCGAGTCGTCGATGCTTTCGGGCGCCCGTTGGACGGCGGCCCCGCGATCGAGGCGGACCGCGTCTGCCCCGTCAACGCTCCTCCGCCACCCGCCTTCGCGCGGCGCCCCATCGATCGCCAGCTCTCCACGGGCGTGCGCGTGGTCGATGCGATGCTGCCGCTCGGCGTCGGGCAGCGCATGGGTATCTTCGCCGGCGCCGGTGTAGGCAAGAGCACGCTGCTCGGCATGATCTGCCGCACCTCGCAGGCGGACGTGAACGTGGTCGGGCTGATCGGCGAGCGCGGTCGCGAGCTGAACGACTTCATCCGCACGTCGCTCGGGCCGGAAGGCTTGGCCAAGAGCGTGGTCGTCGCCGCGACGAGCGACATGCCGCCGCTAGTGCGCGCGCGCGGCGCCGAGTCCGCAACCGCCATCGCCGAGTACTTTCGCAGCCAGGGCAAGAGCGTGCTCCTGGTGATG
>JBEHXA010000408.1:0-7142 GCA_048498935.1 Myxococcota bacterium | reverse complement strand
TGCTCTCCACGGCCAAGCAACCCCGCACGCTGCCGATCGCTCAGCTCAATGGGCCCGAGCTGGAGCGCCACCCCTGGGCGGCGCTCTCGCAGCGCTTGAAGACTCAGGCTCCCGACGAGCCGCTCGCGAAGGCGGTGCCCGCCGACTTTTACTTCGTGCGGGCCAAGAGCTTCGGCGCGTTCACGGAGATGTTGTCGCTGGTCGAGAAGGTGGGCGCGCCCGCCGCCGATCTGTTCGATGGCGCCGCTACGGAACGCGGCTCGCTACCCCGATATTTGGCTGAGCTCGGCATCGAGACTTCCGATCTGTCGCGCGCGCTCGGCCCCGAAGTAGTCGAGGATTTCGCGCTGGCCGGCAGTGATCCGTATGTTCACGAAGGTAGCGACGTCACGTTGATTTTCCGTCTCAAGAGCCCGCTGCTGTTTCGGGCAGCGCTCTTGAAGGCACTGGCGGCGCACGGTGCCGCGCACGGCGGCACGCAGAGCTCGAGCTTCAGCCACGAAGGCGTGACCGTGGAGGTGGCGCGCTCTCCAGACGGTCGCGTGCGCCAGCACCACGCGGTGGCTGGTGGCCTCGAGCTGGTCTCCAACAGTCCCGCGGGCATCAAGCGCGTGATCTCGGCGATCTTGGGTAAGGCGCCGCGGCTCGCGGACGAGCCCGACTTTCGCTACATGCTCGCGCG
This sequence comes from Myxococcota bacterium, assembly GCA_048498935.1. Taxonomy (GTDB): domain Bacteria; phylum Myxococcota_A; class Polyangia; order Polyangiales; family Polyangiaceae; genus PMG-095. The sequence continues at coordinate 6,460 of JBEHXA010000408.1, read as the reverse complement.
CGACGCCGAGGTGCCGGCCGAGCTGCTGGCCTTCATCGGCGATCGCTTCGTCGAGAATGTGGTCGGCCCCGCGCAAAAGATCGCGGAAGCCCGGCGGCAAATCGCTCTGGCCGAGCTCGGCACCGCGCCGGTGAGCGCGCTCCTTTACGGCTGGATCCATGGCCGCAGCCCCGCGGACAAGAACGAGCTCGTGCGCTCCGGGTTGCTGGCGGCGACCGAGCTCAAGCACGTCGACGGCGGCCGCATCGAGTGGGCGCCCGGTAGCGCACCGCGCTCGAGCTGGGGCAGCCCGGCCGCGCTCGAGCCGCTCTTGGATCTGCCGGCGGTCACCAAGGTGGCAGCGGTCGAGCGCGATCGCTACATGCTGTTCGCGCAGGCCTACCGCTTTCGTTGGTCGCAGTACATCGACCCGGTCGCGCTCCGCATTTCGAGTCAGCGGCGCGGTGGGCGGGGTCTGCACGCCGAGCTTCGGGTGTTGCCGCTCGTCCCCGAAGAGGCGGCGCTGCGCTTCGACTTGGGCGGCGACGGGCGTGTCGCGCCCGCCGACTTGGCAACCGGAGCGCGCCTCAGCATCGGTATCGGCGAGAAAGCGCCGCTTCGTCAGAGCTTGTCCGGTCTCGCTGACTTGTGGGCGTCCGGATCGCAGCGTTTTCAGCTCGATTGGCTCGGTGACTACGCCATGCTCGGCTTCGCCGACCGCAACGAGCTGCTGCTCGCGGCGCGCGCGTCACGCGAGCTGGCCGACGAGCGGCTGGAACGTCCGGCTTCGGCCGAAGAGCTCGGTCGCGACGAAGGTCGAGACGACGAGCTCGCCGCGCTCGCAGGCCTGCCCCTCTACCTCGTGGTTGGGCTGCGCGGTCGCCTGGGTGCCACCGTCGCGCTGACCGGGCTCAGGCAGATGGCCGAGAGCGCGGCGCCGGGCGCGTTTTCGTGGGCTCCGTTTGCGACTCATCGCGGCGTGGAGGTGGTGCGCATCCTGGTGAAGGAGCGCGACCGTGAGATCGCCCTCTACTACGCTATGGCGGGCGAGGCGCTGCTGGTCACGCTGAACCGCGCGGTGATGCGCCAGCTGGTCGATCAGGCGCTCGACGGCAAGCTGCCGGTGCGTGAAATGCAGCAGGGCGCGCTCGCCCAGCAAGGGCAGGTCGTGTTCGAGCTCGCACCGCAAAAGCACGGCGCGCTGCGCACTTTGCTCGCCTCCGCGCTCAGCCTCGCCGCCCTGGAAGGCGAGGGACAGGCTCGCGCGATGGCTGAAGCCGTGGTGCGAGGTGCGCCGGAGAGCGGTCACGACGCGGAGCGCAGCGCGCAGCTCGCGCGCCATTATTTCGGGGCGGCGCCGCTCACCCCCGACGGTCGGCGCTATTGGCTCGCTCCCGAAGGGCTGGCCGATCCGCTGCGCGGCACCGCGCACGCGCCGGAGTGGCCCACCATGCCGTCACAGGGCTCGTCCGCGGAGCGCGTGTTGGCGGGCTTCGGCGGGCTTCGCAGCGACTTGTCGTTCGACGACGAGCCGCAGATCTCGAGCACCGGTCCGCGACTCCGCAGCTTGCGGACCCGCCTCGACCTGTGGCTGCGCTGATCTCAGGCTTCGACGCTGACGATACCGGTGGCCAGCCGACGCAGCGCTTCGAGGCTGCGGCGCTGCCAGTGCATCCCGGGGTCGGTCAAAAAGCGGATGCGGTAGCTGCGCGCGGCATTCTTGACGGTGTCGATCCACACGACGAACGCCTTGAAACAGCTCGAATTCATGAACGAGAGCTGGCGAAAGTCGCACGTGACCTCGCTCAGAGCGAGCCGCTCGGCCTCGGCATGGACGCGCTTCAAGTAGTCGCTGAGCAGCTCGATGGCTGCGACGTCGCCCGTGCCCGCGAACGCGATGGTCGCCTTGTCCGCTTCCAGACTCGGGGTACAGCGAAGCCCTGCGCTGGCCACGCCTTCGAGCTCGAGGGCGTGGCTCACGGGAGCGCTCCTTTGAGCCAGACGTCACCGCCCGCCTCGATCACGAGCACCTCACCGTCGAAGCGATGGGCGAGCCGATACTCGGTCTCGGCGTGAATGCGCGCCAAGCCGAGGCCGGAGCCGGCTGCGCGCCGCGCGCTATCGGCGATGACCGCGTCGTAGTGAGCGAGCGGATCCGGGGCGCTGCACAGGGCTGCGAGTCGTTGCTCGGCGTCGGCGCGCCGCTCCGCGGCCGGTACGTTGCGAGTCTCCACGTGCGCACGCATAGCCGCCGAGCCCGTGCGATACAACCCAAAGCTCATCGAGCACGCCCCAGATTCGCTGTATTTCACGATGTTTTCGAGCAGCTCATGGGTCGTGAGGCGCAAGCGTGCAGCGGCATCTTCCGGCATGAAGGCACCGCACGCCTCGCACAGCGCCTGGCACAGCGGCGTCACGAGCGCCGCTGACGGCGGCAGGGCGAAGCTGATTGAGAAAGAGACGAGCGTCTGGTCGGGCTCGTCGGGCATGTTCAAAGGATCGAGAACGTCTTGCTCACGGTGCCGGGCAAGCCGCTGAACGGCGCGATCGAAGCGCGCTTCAGCGCGGACGAGATGCACGAGCCGGTCGCGGTGCCGGCGAACGGCGCTTCAGTGATGGTAGCGCTCGAAACCTTGCCGTTCGGATCGAAGGTAACGACGACGGTGACCTTGCCGATCGGCCCGCCACTCTGCTTGCAGGCTTGGGCTTGCGTTGCCGCTTCCGCCAGTGGAGCTTTGGTGGCGGCGGGATCGAAGCGCGCGCTCGGGGCGACGCTCGCGCCCTTGGACTCCGCTTTGCGCGCGCCCGCCGCAAACAGCTCCGCGAACCCAGCGCCCGGTGTTGCCCCGCGATCCGGTGCGGCCAGGATTGGGTCGCTGCCCGACGCGGTCTCGCTACCCTCGGCAGTTGCAGCGGCGGGGGTCGGAGTCGGGGCCGCGGCCGCGGCTGGGGACGGAGCCACCGGCGTCGAAACCGGACTGGGCGGCAACGCGGTGACGGGCGTCGAGGGCGGCGGCTCGTCCTTTTTGCCGAGCATCACCACCGCGCCGGCCACGAGGGCCACCGCTACCAAGCCCAGGCCGATGAGCAGGGGCTTCTTACTCTTGGACTCCGGCCAGTCCACGCTTGCGTGATCGGCGACCACGGTTGGACCAGTTCCGAATGCCGCGGGTGCGCTCGGTGCAGCCGGCGGAAAGCCAGCCGGGACCGCGGGCGGCCTCGAGACCACCTGAGCGACGCTCGGGGGCAGCGGGGGCGTGGCGGCCACGGGTGGCGTCGGAAGTTGAGGAGGTGCCGCGGGGGCCGCCAGCGGCGGCGGGGGCGCAGCTTGCGGAACCGAGCTGCGTGCCGCCGGAGGTGGCGGTGGTGGCGGTGGAGACGGAGCCGCCGGTAAGGGCGTCGTCACCGCGAGCGGAGGTGGGGCCTTGGGCTTTTGCAGCTCGGGTGCGGATGGTTGCCGAACACGCGGGGGCGTGAGCTCGGGTGCGGAAGCTTGCTGTGCGCGCGCCTGGCCGAGTATCGGTGACGACGGTTGCTGAGCACGCGGTGCGGTGAGGACCGGCGCGGAAGCTTGCTGTGCGCGCGGCGGGTTGAGCGCGGGGGCCGAAGGCTGCTGTGCGCGCGTTTGGCCGAGCACCGGTGACGAGGGTTGCTGAGCGCGCGGTGCGTTGAGTACGGGAGCCGACCCTTGTTGAGTGCGCGTCTTGATTGCCCCTGGTAGGCCGGCAAGACCCGTAACGGTGGGCATCGGCGCGCGCGGCTTGTGCACGAGCGCCGGCTTCGCAGCAGCAGCCGCGGCGGCGGCAGCGGCAGCAGCTTTTTTCGCTTCGACTTTGGTGAGCTCGGCGGCGAGCTCGGGCACTTGCTGGAGCTCGAGCCACTCTCCCATGCCCTCACGCCAAACGAGCGTTACACCCTCGACGGCGCCGCGCTCGAGCTCCGCCACGATCTCGGCGGTGCTGAATTCACGGTCCTGTCCGTCCGGGTAATCGACTGCCCAGAGCCCAGCCCCGACACCGCCCGGCGCAGTAGCAGCCGGAGCGGCGGGTGCAGGCGCGGGACCAGGTGCAGGGGCAGCAGCGGCAGGTGCCGGCGCGACCGAGGCTGAAGCAGATGCACCACCCTTGGTGCCGTCTACACGAATGCCCTGTCCGCACGACTTGCACTTGATCGTGACGACGCGCCCCGCGACCTTCTTCTCATAGATCTCGTCCGAGATTGTGAACGTCTTTTGGCAAGCCGTACACGTGATCGGAAACGACATCTTCGACCAAGCGTACACGGTCTGTCCCGGGTCGCCGCCAATTTTCTGCGGCGTTACCGGTCGGGTGCGAGCCTCCTCGTTCTGGCCCACCCACATTTTGACTGCCGCGCTGCAGCAAGGCTTGCGGCGGGCCCCGGTCTTGGAGCAGCTTCAATAAGCCTTGCCTCTCGTCGACACTACCGTTGCCGCCCGCCACGACTGGGCTCCCGGCCTCATGTCGCTCACGCTCGCTACCAGCGCGAGCTTCCGCCCCGGCCAGTTCATGAACCTGGGACTACACCTCAGCGGAGGGTTTGCTTCGCGCTCCTACTCCCTGGTGTCCGCACCGGGAGAGCCCCTGGAGGTGCTGCTTTCACGGGTCGGTGAGGGCGTTCTGTCGCCCGCCTTGTTCGAGCTCGCGGAGGGCTCTGCGATCACGCTCGACCCCAAACCGCAAGGCTTCTTCAGCTTCGACTACGTGCCCCCGCACGAGCAGCTGTGGCTGCTGGCGACCGGCACCGGCTTGGCTCCGTTCATCTCGATGCTGCGCTCGGGCGAGGCGTTCGCGCGCGCGCGCCGCGTCGTGCTGGCGCACGGCACGCGCGGCCCCGAGGAGCTCGCGTACCGAAGCGAGCTCGAGGCGCTCGCGCGTGCTCGCCACGGAGCGTTCACCTACCTTCCGCTGCTGAGCCGGCGCCCGGAAGCGGGCTTGCTGAGCGGCCGCATCACCGACGCGCTCGCCTCCGGACAGCTCGAGGCGCGCGCTGAAGTTTCGATCGCCGCCGAGACCGCGCACCTCATGCTGTGCGGCAACCCGGCGATGATCGAGGAGGTCACGGCGCAGCTCCAAGCGCGCGGGCTTCGGCGCCACCGCCAGCGAACGCCCGGTCACATCACGACCGAAAAGTACTGGTAAGGCTCGCGCGTGCTCAGACGTTGACGCGCCCGTAAACCGGCAGTGCGGCGCCCGAAATGTCGCGCGCCCGGGACGAAAGCAGGAACCCGACCACGCCCGCGAGCGAGTCGCTCGTCACCCAGCTCGAAAAATCCGCGTCGGGCATGGCCTTGCGGTTCGCGTCGGTGTCGATCGTGCTCGGGAGCACCACGTTCACGCGCACACCGGACGAGAGCACCTCCGCGGCGATGGCTTGCGCGAGCGCAACGAGCGCAGCCTTGGCTGCCGCGTAAGCTGCGTCGCCCTTGGCGCCATAGGGCCGAACACCCGAACGCGAGCCAATGAGCACCACACTGCCGCTGCCGCGCGTCGCCATGCCGGGCACGATCGCGCGCAGCGCCACGTTCGCCGACTCCAGGTTCGCATCCAGTACCGCGCGGTAATCGGCCGCAGCCTCGCGACTGACGAAATCGTGTCCGCCTCGCCAGGCCCCAGCCGTCAGCACGGCTCCGGTGGCGGGCCCAACTTCGGCCTGAGCTCGCTCGAGCGCTAGCCGCAAATCCTCTGCATCGCTGGTATCGGCGCGCACTTGAAGCACGTTCGGGCTCACGCGCTCGAGCGCGGCGGTGCCCGCTGGGCCTCGCAGAGTCGCGATCACGCGCGCGCCGTTCGCGGCAAAGCGCTCGACCAGCGCGCTACCGAGCGCGCCGTTCGCGCCCGTGATGATGACTACGTCCGGAGCCTCGCTCATCGTATCTCTCTCGTTTCTGTGCGTGCTTTCAGGCTCAGTCGATGGTTACACCGAGCGAAAAGCGCGCCAAAATGTCCCAGGGATAGGTGTAGGGCGTCACGATCAAGATCGGCCCGAAATTGACCGGGTTGGTGGTCGCGAGCTGAATCTCGTCGCAATCACCTGGCCCGGCTTGACTGATGGCAATCGCGTTCGGCGGAAAGCAACGCGAGTCGTGGTTGATGTCGTACGCCAGTCCGAGCCCGCCCGAGATCGTGAAGGCGCCCCAGCGGCTGACCGAGTTCAGCATCGCGTAAAGCTGTCGCTCGGTGTGCTGCACCGAATCCACGCCGGTCTTGTACTCGAGCGCGTAGTTGGTGATGCCCGCACCAATCGCGTAGCCCTTGAGCACCTTGCCGCTCATCCAGAAGTTTACCCCGAGGGTTGCTCCCGCGAGCGGTCCCCAGCCATTGCTGTGCTGAGTAACGTCCACGCTCGACCCGTAGTTCAGCCACGGTGGCGACTCGCCGGTGATGAAGACCGGCACCGTCTCCAGGCTGAGCCAATCGAGCACGCCCTGACCGCCCTCGATATCACCGGCCAAGACCTGCTC
>JBEHXA010000407.1:0-7147 GCA_048498935.1 Myxococcota bacterium | reverse complement strand
GACGGTGACGTGGTCAGTTACAGTTTCGTTGTCGTCGTCAGCGCCGCGATACTGATTGTCCGCGTCGGTGTTGACGATGATGTCCGCGCCGAGGCTCGTGGCCGCGTCGACGCCCGCCGTGAAGGCCCGCGCCAGCCCGCGGTTCTGTGGAAAGCGCAGCACGTGCTGCACGCCCAGCTCCGCGGCGCGCTGCGAGGTGCCGTCGGTGCTGCCGTCGTCGACGACCAGCACTTCGATTTGGTCGACGCCCGCGATCTTGCGGGGCAAATCGGCGATCGTCTCGGGCAGCGTTTCGCGCTCGTTGAGACAGGGAATCTGGATGATCAGCTTCACGATGGCCCGGCCCGAAACAGCAGCCGCCGCTCGTAGCAGCGGCGCGCTAACCTGGCAAGCAACGCTAGAAATTGCCCGACACGCTCACAGCCGCGCCGCCCTCGGGCAAGACGCCGATCGCGGTCTTGGGTAGGTCGGCGCGCACCAGCTCCTCGTAACCGCTGGCCAGGCCCACCAAAAAGAGGACCATACCGGTCGCCTGAATGAGCCCGTCGGCAGTCAAGAACACGACGGTGGTGACCTCGTCGTAGGCGGTGCCGACGCACTTGTTGATGGTGCGCTGCACGTCCGCGCCGGTGGTGTTGGCCGGCACTGCGGTTTTGCAGTTGAAGGTGCGACCGCCGATGGCCGCCCACGGCCCGATCACCGGCAGCGCAACGTAGCCCATGCCGTTTTCGAATTTCTGGCTCGCGCCCAGGATCAAGCCTGCGCCGTAAGCGGTCGCGAACGTGACGAGGCCGCCGGCGATCATGCCGGTCGCCGAGCGTTGCTCCACACGGTAGCCGGGCGGCACCGGCAAACCCTTGTGGTACGGGGCGACCGGAGGCAACTGGGCGATCGAGAGCTGGTCCGGGCTGGGCGCGACCGCGGCCGGGCTCGGCGCAGCTGGCGCATAGGTGGGCGCCGGCGCGGGCGTGTACGGCGCGGGGGCCGGAGGCGTGTACGGTGGGGGCGCGGGTGCTGCAGGCGGTGGTGCCGGCGCGGGCGCTGCGGGCTCCGGAAAGCTCGCGCTCGATTGCGCCAGTGCGGCGCGCGCTACCAACTGAACACCGATCAAGGCGGCGAGCGCCGCGCCACGTCCCCCACACGCCTTCTGCTTACGACTCAAAATGCGCGTCGGCTCAAATCCCAAACCACTCCGCCGGGTCGGCCGTCTCCTGACCGATCCTTACCTCGAAGTAGAGCGTGGAGCCAGCCGAACCGCTGCTTAGTGTCGCGACGCGGGCGCCGCCTTTCACCTCGTCGCCCACCTTCACCTCGATCTCACCGAGGTTGGCGCTCACCGTGTAGTAGCCACCACCATGGTCCAAAATCACCGTGCGACCGTAGTCCGCATAGCTGTCGGCGAACGCAACGCGGCCGGGATAAACAGCACGCACGACTGCGCCTGAGGGCGCGCGCATCGTGAGCCCTGGCCCGCTACCCACGCGTCGAGCAGAGCGAATTTCACTGCGACCCGCGAGCGGGAACGGCAAGCTCCCCTTCAAGCTCGCCATGCCGGAAGCCGTGTTCGAAAGACCGTTCGGAGACGCGCCATAGACAGCCGTGTGATCGTCGAAGGAGCCACCCATGAAGGCTCGTTCGAAGGCCTGCTCGCGATCGGCGGCGGCGAGTAGGGCCGTCTGTGCTTGCGCGAGGGTGCGAGCTTCGTCAGCTAGCGGACCACGTCGCGAAGCAATGCTCGAAAGCTGCTTCGCGAGCGCGGTGCGTCGTTGCAGCGCGGCGCGCTCCAGCTCCAGGTCACGAGCCAGGGAGCGATGCAGGCGCTCGATGCGGGCGGCGTGCTCGACGAAAGCGCCGAAGCCACCGCCGACCGGGAGCAAGCCTGCGCGCGCCAGCCGTGTGTAGGCGCGCCCCCTGGCGAGCGTGCGCGCGCGCAGGACCTCGCTGTCCTGCACCAGCGAATCGAGCTCCTGCTTCGCGGCAGCTTCTTGGCGATCGAGCGCGGCCAGATCGCGTTCCACGTCGGCGCGCAGCGCCAAGCCATTGCGCGCCGGCGCGGCCGGCGTCGCGTCATCCACCGGCGCAGGGTTTGCGGCCGGGGCGTCGAGCGTCAGGGCGGACGCGGTCGCCGCGATCGTGAGCAGCGCGAGCGGCGAGAGCCAGGCGCCTTTCATACGACGAGCAGCTTCCGCAGGCTACCGTAAGCTGCCACGGCGCCGAGCGCCGCACCCGCCGCGACCAGCCCGAACACCACGGACCACGGCAGAAAGACCGGCGTCGCGCCGAGCAGCGCCGACAGGCTGCTGTCGAAGTGGCTCTGCACGATGCCGAACAGCACGGCCAGGAGCAGGATCGCGAACAAGGCACCAAAGCCGCCTTGCGCAGCGCCTTCGACCACGAACGGGCGTCGCACGTAGGAGTCGGTCGCGCCCACCAGCTTCATCACCTCGACCTCGATGCGGCGGCGCTGCAAGCTCAGGCGAATCGTCGAAGAAACGACGCTGACCACGGCGGCGAGCACCACCGCTGCCAAGAGCAGCGAAGCGGTCACGCCGCCGGTGAGCAGCGACGCCAAGCGATCACTCCACGCGCCGTAGGTCTCGACGCTCTCCACGGCCGGCAGCGAGCCGAGCTGCGAGGCCAGCTTGCCCAGGCGCTCGGCGGCCACGGTGCTTTCCACCGCGACCTCCAGCGAGGCCGGAAAGGCGTCGGTCGGTAGCGCGTCGAGCACCGGATCGTTGCTCAGCCCGACCAGCTCGCGCCGTGCGTCTTCGCTCGAAACCACCCTGACCGAGGTCACGCCGTCGCTGGCCTTGAGCGCGCGCTCGATGGCCGCTACCTGCTCGGCCGTCGCGTTCTTGCGCAGGTACACCGACGCGCGGCCCGTCTCGGCCCAACGCGCTCGCACCTGACCGACGTTGACGACGAGCAGCAGCGCGGCCGCCAGGCATACGAACGCCACCGCTACCGAAAACATGCTGAGCGCGTGCAGGCGCCAGTCGTTCTTTGCGCCGCGAAAGGCGCGCGCCACCGGGCTCTGCGCCACTAGGCTACCCTCCGGCTCGCGTCGTCTCCGACCACGAGCTCGTCCAAGCCGCACGGCACGTCGGTCGCCTTGCCGTCGTCGAGCACCACCACGCGCCGCGGGCGAATGTCGAGCAGCGAGCGGTCGTGCGTCGCGAAAACCACGGTTACGCCCGTGTCGTTGATGTCCTCGAGCAAGCCGAGAATGTCCACCGCGAGTTGCGGATCCAGGTTGCCGGTCGGCTCGTCCGCGAGCAGGAGCGCCGGCTCGCCCACGATCGCGCGTGCCACGGCTACGCGCTGCTGCTCGCCACCCGAGAGGGTGCCGGCGAGCTCGGAGCCGCGACCCGCGAGCCCCACGCGCTCGAGCGCTTCGCCGACACGCGTGCGCGCCAAGCGCTCGGGCAAGCCGAGCACCTCGAGCGGCAGCGCAACGTTCTCGAGCACGCTCCAGTTCTTCACGAGCTTGAAGTCTTGAAACACGATGCCGATGTTGCGGCGCAGGAATGGGATCGAAGCGCCGGTGAGCCTGCCGACCTCGCGACCCAAGAACAGGATGCGCCCCGAGTCGACGCTCTCGGCCGCGTACAGCATCCTCAGCAGCGTGCTCTTACCGGCGCCCGAGGGCCCCGTGACGAACACGAATTCGCCGCGCGCGATGCTCAGGCTCAGCCCTTTGAGGACCGGCGCGTCGGCGCGATAACACTTGTGAACGTCCTCGAACGTCAGAATGGGGCGCCCAGCAGCGAGCGGGTCGAAGCGGCCACCCTCACGCAGCGCGGGGCGGTACGGACGACTTTTGGCGGCCGATTCCATGTCGGGCCGAGGTAATCAGGGAGGGGCAAAGTGGGAAACTTTTCTGCGAAAGCCCGCGCCCCCGGAACAGCCCCTCGCCCGGAGGAGAAAGTGCCTTGAAAATCGCGTACTTCGGGCTCCCACTCGGGGCTCTGCTGCTTGCCGCTGACGGCCACGAGTTGGCAGTCACCGTCCTTTCGCCCATCGAGGCTCCGGGGCGTCGGCGCTTGCTCGGGCTCGGTCTGGATGCGCTCGACGCGCTCGGTGCCGACGAGCCCCTCGAGCCCGAGATCGAACGTCGCCTGGCTGCCGCGACGCCCGATCTCCTCGTTTCGTGGTTCTGGACCCGGCGGCTGCCGGAGCGCTGGCTAAACACTCCGCGGCTCGGCGCGATCGGCGTTCACCCCTCGCTCTTGCCTCGGCATCGTGGCCCCAATCCCTATTTTTGGACCATCGATGGTGGCGACGAGCTCGCCGGCGTCACTGTGCATCGCCTGCGCGCCGAGTACGACACCGGGGCCATGCTCACCCGCGCCGCCGTCCAGGTTGCCCAGCGCAACTCCTGGCAGCTAGCGCGCGCCCTCGATCGACCCGCGCTCGCCGAGCTCCGAGCGGTCGTTTCGCGCATGGCGCGGGGCGAGAACCTCACCGAGACGCCTCAAGAAGACGCAGCAGCCACCTGGGCGCCAGAGCCGACCGGCGAGCTGCTGCGCGTCGACTTCGGCTGGACGACCGAGCGCGTCTTGCGCCGAATTCGCGCCTTGGCGCCTACACCCGGCTTGGCGCTGGAGGTGCTGGGCGTCCCGCTCTTCGTGACTCGAGCCGAGCCGGCCGCCGACTATGTCGAAGCTTTGCTGCCGGGCGAAGCCGATTTACGCGCAGCTCTGGCTCTACGCACGGGCGACGGCGCCGTTCGCGTGTCGAGCGCCTACTTCCCGGACTCGGACGCGACCGAAACGACGAGCGCGGGCGTGCTGGCCCGGCTCCGTAGCGAGGCTCAGCCGTAAGCGCTTGGAATCGGGGCCTCGGATGATAGACTCCCAGGTCGCATCTTTCGGAGGATTCATGTCTGATCCCGTCAGTCTGGCCCGGGCAGCTCGTGAGAATTTGGCCCGCGGTCTCGCTGCGCTTCAAAGCACCAGTGTTCCACCGCAAGTCATGGTGGTGGCCGAACCGATCGCCAACGCGATGAGCGCGCTGCATCGCGTCGAAGCGTCCCAAGGTGCCGCGCGCGGCGAAGCAGGCCCGGCCGCGTTGAACGCGGCGCGCCACGCCCTCGCGCTGCTTCAGCAGCAACCTCAGGGATACCCGGCCGTCGATCAGGCGCTCGAAGCGATCGCGGGTTCGCTCAATCTGATCCATCAGTTGTCGCAGGGAGCCGCTCCGCAAGCGGCCGCCTTCGCGGGCACGGTGGCGGCGCCACCTCAAGCAGCGCCGCAAGCCTGGCAGCAGCCGCCCGCGTACCAACAGCAGCCGCCCGCGTATCAGCAGCAACCTCCCGCGTATCAGCAGCCGCCCGCGTACCAACAGCAGCCGCCCGCGTACCAGCAACCGCCTGCTCAAGCGCAGCCTGCCGCTTACCAGCAAACGGCTCCCGCTTATCAGGCGCCCGCTGCCGCACCCGCCGGCGGCTCTGGCGCGCCGCTCCGCATCGAAGCCGAGCTGGGCGCCCACAGCACCACGAACTTTTACAAAGGCCTGAGCGGCAACGACGTCATCGACTCGGGTGGCATCTTCATCGCGACCTACCAGATCCCCGAAATCGGCCGGAACGTCGTGGTGAAGGTATCGATGCCCGGTGGCTACGAGTTCGAAGCTCTCGGCGTCGTGCGCTGGACGCGCGAAGCCGTGTCTGGCTCCGATTCGACCCCCGGCTTCGGCGCGCAGCTCACGCAGATTTCGCCCGAGGGGCGTCAGCTCGTGTACCGCTACGTCCGTAACCGCGAACCGTTGTTCCACGACGACTTGTGAAGGTCCGCGCGCCGGCGGGGTTACCGGCGCGTCTGCTGCGTGAAGAAATGGCTTGTCGCCCTGCTCGCTGGGCTCGCGCTCGGTCTCTGCGCCCTCCAGGCGCAGGCGGGTGATCCAAGACTCGAGTGGTACACGCTCGAGACGCCGCACTTTCGCGTCACCTTCCACGGCGGGCTCGAGCCGCTCGCGCAGCGTGTCGGCGCCATCGCCGAGCGCGTCTACGTCACGCTCGGCAAGAGCATGGATCAGCGTCCCACGCAGGTGGTGGAGATCCTGCTCACCGACGAGTCGGACTTCGCGAACGGGTCGGCGACCGGCGTGCCCTACGACGCCGTGCGCCTGTTCGCGACCGCGCCCGACGACATGTCCGCGCTCGGCGAGTACGACGACTGGCTGAACGAGCTGGTCACGCACGAGTTCACGCACATCCTGCACGTCGACAATTTCTCGGGTGTGCCGGCGCTCATCAACAAGCTGCTCGGCAAAACGGTGCTGCAAAACCAGCAGCAACCGCGCTGGATCTTGGAGGGCTTGGCGGTCGCGATGGAAACGTCCCACACCACCGGCGGGCGCCTGCGCTCGAGCCAGTGGGACATGTACCTGCGCGCCGACGTGCTCGAGCACAACATGCACGGCCTCGACCAGATGTCGGGCCAGCCGCGCGTCTGGCCGGGCGGCAACCTCTGGTACCTGTACGGCTCCAGCTTCATCAGCTTCATTCGCGACACCTACGGCCCCAACGTGTTCGGAGCGGTGGCGGACGACTACGGAGCACAGGTGATCCCGTGGGGCATCAACCGCTCGGTGCGTCGCGTCACGGGTCGCACCTACGAGGAGCTGCACGAAGCTTGGGTGAAGAGCTTGGAGCAGCGCTACGGCGCCCAGGCCGCCGCGATCTCGCAGCGCGGCTTGCGTGAGGGCAAACGACTCACGTGGCGCGGGCAGGGCGCGAGCGGGGCACGGCTGACCGGCGGCTGCTCGACGCTCGGCAAACCGAGCCTGATCTACGAGCGCGACGACGGCCACACTACGGGCGGCTTTTACGAGCTCGCGCTCGACGGCTCGGATCCGGCAGGAAAGCTGCGGGCGCGCGCGGCGGGCACCCAGATCGGCCTGCTCCCCGACTGCTCGTTCCTCTTCGATCACGTGGCCGTCTCGGAGCGCCGCTACACCTTTCAGGACCTGTTTCGCCAGCTGCCCGGTACGTCCTCGCGCGAAGAAGACGAAACGCGCCAGCACCTCACGCACGGCGCGCGCGCGCGGCACCCGGACGTGAGCCCCGACGGACGGCGCGTCGTTTACGTCACCAACGACCGCAGCACCAGTACGCTGCGTATCGCGGACCTGACCTCGAGCTTCG
>JBEHXA010000406.1:0-7147 GCA_048498935.1 Myxococcota bacterium | reverse complement strand
CGGGCGAGCCCTGTCCCTGTCCCTGTCCCTGTCCCGCCCCAGAGCCCGCCCCAGAGCCCGAGCCCGGTTCTGGCACGGGCGCTGGGTCAGTAACACACGGCGGATCGGCAAGGCCATTCAGCTGTACGAGACCCGACGTTTGCCCAGCTCCGTCGACATCCACCGAGAAGCGCACACCGAGTCGCTCTGCTGAAGAAGGCACTTCCACGCCTTCGAAGCCGCTCTGCGTCATTTGGTCGAGCTCCAGCTCGAGGAAGGCTTCGCCGTGCACGCCATTGGCATCGCCATTCGGGGTGCTTTCGAGCACGCCTCGGTACGCAGCGTTCAAGCGACCGTCGGCGCTCGTGAGCGTAAAATGCGCGGGGTACCGGGCGCTGCCGTCGAGGCCGTAGATGGTGGAGGCGCGCAGGCAGCCTTCGCCCGTGAGCTCGACTGCGAGCGTGAGCTGAGTCGAGGTGCCGTCGCGCCAAGTGACACTCGCGGGGGTCGTTTGGGCGAGTAGCTCGGCCGCGGCATTGCCCGTGATGCCCAGCGCGTTCTGGTCGCCGGTGACCCCGATGCCAGAAAGGTCGCCGTAGGGCTCAGATGCACAGGCGGCGCTCGCCGGCCAAACCGCGATCACACCGCCGCCCGGCATGGCCGAAACGGCATCGGCCGTAGTGCGCTGCAGGATGCCTGAGAGGCTGCCGGTCATGCCGGCCTCGGTCAACGTGGCCCCAAGACCGACCTGCACCAGCTCCGTCTGCGGGTCGTCGTAAGCAACTGAGAGGGTGCCATCGAGCTTGTCGAGATCGACTGGCACGCTGAAGCTCGCGACACCGCGGTAGCTCGCATAAAGCGTAGTGTCGAAGCTCTCGGCGAGCGCGCCGCCATCGCTGCTCACGGTGACGTGTGCGTCAACCGCCAACCGCGGTGCCGGGCAGAGCGCAGCGGCGAGCCCGGTGCCGGGACCGTCGGCGCGGTCGTTCTCGCTCACCTTGGGCGTGCTGGTGACGTAGTAAGCATTTTCACCGCGCGTGACCTCGACGTGAATCGAGCCCTGCCCGCTCTCGGGAGCGATATGCCAAGTTTGCCCAGTGCGCGGCTGCCACGTGACCGGCGCGTCGAAGGAGCGCTCGGCGAAGGAGAGCAGCCCGTTGGCGGTGCCGAGGTCCGTCTCTTCGTCGAAGCTGCCGAGCTTGCGGCGCTCTTCCTTGCAATTGGCCGGGCTGTCGACGGTGCCCCCGCCCTCCTGCCCGTTCTGACCCGAGAGGTCGCCAGTCTGCCCGCCAGCGTTGCTACACGCCGCTGCCAGCAATGAGAGCCCGATCAAACTGATTGGTCGAAGACGCATGAGCCAAACCCTCCGGGGTGCAATTGAGAGTACGGCCGCAGCCCCACCTGCGCAATACCCAGTTCGCACATATCATGGCTCCACAGCGCGCCATAATGTGCGAAACTCTACACATGGATTATGAGCGATTGGCGGCCGAATTGCTGCGCGGATTGCGCGGAAAGCGCTCGCAACAGGCGCTGTGCCGGCGCCTCGGAACGCGCAGCAACGTGGTGCACCAGTGGGAGCGCGGGCACAGCTTTCCGACCGCATCGCGCGCGCTCGAGGTGGCTGGGCGAGTCGGTGTGGACGTGCCGGCGGCCTTTCGCGAGTTCTATCGCACGCCGCCGCGTTGGCTCGACGAGCTGGCCCCCACGTCACCGGCCGGTGTTGCTGCATTCCTGTCCGACCTGCGTGGACAGACCAGCGTGGTGGAGCTTGCGCGCTACAGCGGCAAGAGCCGTTTCGCGGTCGCGCGCTTTCTGTCGGGCGACGCCGAGCCGCGCCTGCCCGACTTCTTGCGCTTGATCGAAGCGTCGTCGCTGCGCCTGCTCGATTTCGTGGAGCAGCTGGTCGATCCGCGAGTGCTGCCGAGCGTGCGCGGCGATTGGGAGCGCCTCACTGCTGCGCGACGCTTGGCCTACGACGAGCCCTGGTCACAAGCTGTGCTACGCGCGCTGGAGCTCTCGAGCTACGCGGCGCTGCCGGAGCACGAGGCGGGGTGGATCGCGCGCCGCATCGGCATCACGCCCGAAGAAGAGGCGATCTGCATCGAGCGGCTCTCCGGCAGCGGGCAAATCGTCTGGCAAGACAGGCGCTGGCGTATCGAAAATGTGCTGGCGCTCGACACGCGGCGCGATCCGGACGCCGCTCGGCGCTTGCGCGCTTGGTGGCTGCGCCGCGGCGCCCAGCGCATCGAAGCCGGTGAGCGTGGCCTGATGTACAACCTGTTCGGCGTCTCGGCGGCCGACCTCGACCGGCTGCGCGAGCTCCAAAAAGCCTACCTGACCGAGGTACGCGCCATCGTGGCCCGCTCCGAACCCGTCGAGCACGTCGTGCTCTGCGCCGATATGCTCCTCGATTTGAACGGCTCTTGAAGGTGTCGACGGGCCTCGGGCTGCTTCTGTCCTGGCAGCTCCTCGCAAGCACCTGCGAGAGCTCGCAGGGCCGTCGAGGGTGCGGGGTGCGGCAGCGGCCGCGCCCGTAACTGGGCCTACCCAACCTATTCGAGGCCGAAGCGGGCTTTGCGCTCGGCGATGAATTGGATGTACGCGGCGGACTCGAGGCGCTCTTCGATTTCGCCGGCTTCGACCGCGAGCTCGAGCGCGCGCTTGATGTCGCCGAGCTTTTTCGACGGCGGGATGCCGAAGGTGCTCATCAGCTCGGTGCCGAGGCCGGTCGGGAGCGGCGGTTGCTTGGCGTCGATGGCGGCGAGCTCGGTGATGCGCTCGGCCAGGCTATCGATCATGTTGATGCCGCGGCGCTTCTTCTCGGGGCGCTTGGTGGTGATGTCGGCGCGCGAGAGGCAGAGCAGGTTGTCGAGCGATGGCCCGATTTCACGGGCGAAGCGGCGCACCGCGCTGTCGGTCCATTTGCCGTCGTATTGCGAGGCGCGCAGGTGGTGCAGCACCAAGAACCGCACCTCACTGCGCAGCGCCTCTTCGTGGCCGAAGAGCTTGCCGCGGCGCTCGAGCTTGTCGAACATGCGGGCGCCCACCTCGGCGTGACCGAAGAAATGCACCTCACCGTCGGGCGAAATGCTGCGGGTTTTCACCTTGCCGATGTCGTGGAAGAGCGCGCCGTAGCGCACCTCGATGCGCTGCACGCTCTGCGTGACGACTTGCTTGGTGTGCTTCCACACGTCCTTGTGGCGCCATTCGCCGTCGCCGAAGCCGACCATCGCTTTCACTTCCGGCAAGATGCCGTCGAGCACTCCGGTCGCGAGCAGCGAGTCGAGCCCTTCGTCGGCGTATTGGCCGAGCATCACGCGGTCGAGCAAGGCGCGGATGTCCCGGGGCGCGAGCTCGGTCAAGTCTCCCGCTTCGATAAGCACGACCGGTCGGTCGGCGACGCCGCGTTCAGCACAGGCGACAGCGCGCTCCAGAGCGTGGACGGCGCGATCGCGGTCGGGCGCGCTGAGCGGGGCTTGGGACGGGGTCGTCATGCAGCGGGGCCGGCCGTTTTACGCGCAAGCCGGAAAGACGCAAGATCTCTCTGAGAATTCCGCGCCATCTTACCCCGATCGCCCTCGAAGCGCCGCGCCGCGCTGCCCCTGGTGACGAAGCGACGCAGAAAACGGGCCCTGCCAGCGCTTCGGGACTAGTCTACCGAGGTGTGGTCGCCTCGCCAGAATCAGCCGCGCGACCTGGTGCGCCTCGTGACGCGGCTGCTCTGTTTCGCGCTCGCGTTCGTGGGCGCGGTGCCGGTCGGGCTGGCCGCGTTTCTCACGTCCGAGCCGGCCGCGCGCTTCGCCGCCCAGCAGACGAGCAGCGCGCTCCAGCGTGAGCTCGGGCTCGCAGCCACGTTCGACGTGAAGGTGCGGCTTTTGCCGCTCCGGCTCGCGATCGAAAACTTGAATGTGCCGGCCTCCGACGGCGGCTCGCCTTTCCTGACCGCCAAGAGCGCGTCGATCACACCGCGCTTCTTTTCGCTGCTCGCCGGCAAGCTCGATTTGGGCGACATCGAGATCGATCAGCCCGACGCGCGCATCGTGCTGCGCCAGGGCAAGCTCGCAAACCTGCGCTATCGCCTGCCCGAGACCAAGTCGAAGAGCGAGCGCCCGAAGACGTCACCGCTCGGCTCGCTCTCGATCGGCGAAGGGCGCTTCAAGATCGACGTGGACGGCGTGCAGGTGGAGACCGACGCGATCGACCTCGACGTGTTCGCCGAGCCCGGCAACTCGTTCGAGATCGCGCTGCGCGCCGGCACGACGCGCGTCGACCGCAGCCACCCAACGCTCACCAAGGCGCTGTACGGGGAGCCGCCACCTCCGCCGGTGTCGCACGAAGAAGACGCGCTGTGCCGGCTCGATCTGCGCCTGCACTACGAACCCGGCACCGTGCTGTTGCGGCGCCTCTCGCTGCTCGGAAACGCCGACCTGGATCCAGCGCCCGGCACGCGCCCGAGCTGCGATTTGGAGGGGGAAGAGCGCCCAGGTCAGGTGCTCGCGCGGCTCAGCCAGGTGCGACTCTCGCTCGACGAAAACGCGCCGCCGCGCGTCGACGGGCACGTGGTGATGCGAGCCCCGCTGCCGATCGTGAATCGCTTCGTCAAGGCGACGCAGCTCGCCGGCTTCGTCGCCTTCGCGGGTGACGTGCGCTGGGACGGCGTGCACAAGTTGCCCGCCGTGCAGGGCAAGGTCACCGGCGGCGGCGTGACCATCGGCTTCACGCGCCTGGCCGAGAAGCTCGACTTCGACGTCAACTTGCAGGACGACGAAGTGTTCGTGCCGCACTTTTACATGCGCTTCGCCGACGGCGACGTGAACCTTTATAGCGCGCACCTGCAGCCGTTCGCCCCGGGCGTGCCGATCAGCGCCGAGAAGGTCGACGGCAAGGGCATGACCCTGCACGCCATGATGCGCGACCTCGGCGTGTCGCCCGAGGCGTGGGTGCATTGGAACCTGACCACGACCAAGGTGACCAAGATCGGCGGCACCTTGAACCCCGTGAAGGTGGACGCCGAGCTATTCGCCGAAACTCACGAATTCGAGCTATTCGACAAGGGCTACAAGCAGCCGACGCGCTCGCACATGATCGGCATCAAGAGCCCGATCACGGTGCGTTCGCGCATCGGCGTGCGCCCGCACGCCTTCGAGATTTACGACGCCAAAACCGAGTTCGGCAGCAGCGCGATGCTGGCCAAGCTGGTGAGCATTTCGTTCGCGGGCGACGTGACGCTCGACGTGGAGACGCTCACCAAGCTCGAGCTCTCCGACATCTCACCGCTCACCAACATCCCGCTCTCGGGGCGCGCCAAAATCGACGCCAAGATGGTGATGCCGGACGGCGACCCCACCCTCACCGGCAACGTGAAGATCGACGACCTGGTGATGGGCGGCTTCCCGGTGGGCAGCATCGAATCCGGCAAGGTGAAGTTTCGGCTGCTGTACGTCGAGTTCATGGACTTGATCGCCAAGAAGGGCAGCAGCACCTACCGAGCACCGAGCGCGCGCCTGGACTTCGGCACCAAAGCCGGCGTGCTCGTGAACGTGAACGCCAAGAGCGACGCCTTCGATCTGCGCGACTTCTTCGCGATGTGGCACTTCGACGAAGACCCGCGCTTCGACGACGTGAAGGGCAAGGTCGGGCTCGATGCGCAGGTGCGCTACGTGTTCGGCGGGCCCGAGGACAAGTGCGGCGGCGGCGTGCTGCAAACCAAGGGTCGGCTCAAGGTGCTCGACCTCGATGTGTTCAGCGAGCGCTACGACGGTGGCGAGGGCGAGTTCGACTTCAACTGGTTCGATCGCGACGCCACGATTCAGGGCGTGGAGCTGGATGTGCCGAGCATCACGCTGCGCAAGGGTCCTGGCTTGATTTTGGGCTCTTTCGGGCTGCGGCGCGGCGCCAAGGTGAGCGGCACGTTGACGGGCACGGAGGTGCCGCTGTCGAAGCTCGACAGCTTGCCGCCGCTGCTGCGAGCAGCCGACGGGCGCGTCACCGCGAGCGGTTCGCTCTCGGGCACGCTCGATGAGCTGGCGTTGACGGCGCGCGCCAAGATTTCTGAGCTACGGCTCGGGCGCGCCACCTTTCCGCCTTCGGACTTGAGCATCTCGCTCGAGCCGATACACGAGGAGGTCAAACCGATCGGCACCAGCAAGTGTGGCCTCCCGGTCTATCCCCCGCTCGAGCGCGCGGCGTACGACTCCGACAAGGCTGCGGGTGTGTTTCACGCCGACGGGCAGCTCTTGGGCGGTCAGATCCAGCTCGAGGATGTGAGCATCACGCGCCAGCGCAAGAAGAACGTCGCGGGCAAGGTGCACTTCAAGAGCTTCAACCTGGGCGCAGCCTCCGAGATGTTGCCGCAATTGGCGCTCTCGGATGTGCGCCCGACGGGCACGCTCTCGGGTAGCCTGGATATCGAGCACTACGAGCTGGAGGATCCGAAGAGCGCTAGCGGTACAGCGCAGCTCAGCGAGCTACGCGCCGAGTATGCCGGTTATCGGCTGCGCGTGCCTCCCGGAGCGAGCCTGCTCGGGCTGCAACACGGCAAGCTCGACCTGGGCGCGCTGGTCCTCGAGGTGAACACGCCGCGCGGGCAAGCGGTCACTTTCGATGTCTCGGGTAAGGTCGACAAGCTGGGTGAGGGCGCCGAAGTCGACGTGAGCTTCGGCCTGCGCGCGCTGCCGCTCGCCACCATGCTGGGCGTGGTGCCGCGCGTCGAGCGCGCCGAGGGCATGGTCTCCGGCAAGCTCAACTTGCAGGGCCCGCTCTCGGCGCCGCGCTATCAGGGCGGGTTCGGGCTCACCGGCGGCGAGGTCACGCTCCACGGCTTGACCACACCGATCAGCGACATCGATCTGGCTGTGAGATACGAACCTTGCGGGTCGCGAGTATCTCGCGCCCCGGTTCGCCTCCTCTCTACGACTGACGGATGCCTGGCGCCATGAAGTCGCCGTGGACCGCCGCTTTCAGTTCGATGCAATCGCTGACGAGCCGAAAGAGGGAAGCATCACTCAACCGAGCTTCCTGCTGGCCACGCCGAGAATGGCGGACATCCTGTCGGCTTCGGCAAGCTGGCGGCAACCGGACGTCGCGGACCGCCACCAATGACGCCGGTGGGTCGGTGGTGGAGTCGTGGACGTGGAACGCGGCCGACCAGGAGCTCACCCATACC
>JBEHXA010000405.1:0-7186 GCA_048498935.1 Myxococcota bacterium | reverse complement strand
CGCGCGCGCCCACAGCGGGCAAGAGCGCTCGCCCGATGCGGGCTCCCACGTCGGAGATTTCGATCAGCCTACCGGTACGACGTCCGAAGCCAGCCACCACCGCGTCGCACGCGCGCAGCGCCGCGCCGAGCGCCGGGCCATCCAAACCTACCGCCCGCGGGCGAGCCACGATCCAGCGCGCGGCGCCGTGATCGGCAGCCCACAACAGATCGAACGCCAGCGCGCCGCGTTCGCCGACCAGCCCTACCCCGATGCCGCCCGGGACGGCGAACACAGCGGGCGGCTTGACCAACGGCCCGAACGGCTCACCTACCCGGCCCTGAACGAAGCGGCCGAGCTCGGCGAGGCGCAACCGCAGCACCACCTCCTGCAGCTCGCCGCGACGATTGCGAAACCGCGGCACCCCGCCCGAGAGATCGACCGGAAAGCGGAGCCCAGTAAAGGTAAGCGACAGGCGCTCGACGCTGAGCGGGCCGACCTCGATCGGTTCGTAGAGCTCCATGCCGAGCGCTCCACGAGTAACCGTCAGGCGCAGAGGAACGCGCGGATCCTCGGGCGGCCCCACGAGGGGCTTGGCGCTTGCGACCGGGCGAGGCGGCGCGCTGGAGGGTCGGACGGAGGAGCCCACTTGGCCGCGAAATCGTAACAGCCCCTGGCCGGCAGCGAGCAAATTCCGCGCAAACCCCGGAAAAAGCTCGCCACGCGCTCGGCAGCGCTCAGCGGGCTCGAAAGAGCGGGTGTCAGTCGGTCGTGGCCGAGCCGCTATCGGCCTTCTTACGCATGCGCTTGATAAGCTCGGGGAAGCCGCCCTTTTTCATGATGCGGTTGAAGCTCGAGCGGTAGTTGTTCACCATGCTCGAGCCCTCGGTCACCACGTCGACGATGCGCTGGCCCCCGCTCAAGCTACGCACGACGTAGTCGATGGCGAGAGGCTCCTCGCGAGCGTCGGAGGTGCTCTTGGCGACGGTGTGGACGACTTCGCCCTCCTTGCCTTTTTCAGTGCCCTTGAAGGTAACGTCGTAGCCGAGCGTCTTCTTCAAGTTCTTGCGGTAGCTGGCGCGCACGAGCTTGGAGAGGAGACCAGTGAACTCTTGGCGTTCGGCCTCGGTGCGATCCGCCCAGTGGTCGGCCAGGGTGGCCTGAGCCAGCGCTGCGTAGTCCAGAACCTGGTCGAACACCTTGTCGACCTCGGGGTCCGGTCGGCCCTGCTTGACCAGCTTGGTTAGCTCCGCTTGCTTGGTCTTCACGAAGTCCTCAGCGGACGCGGCCAAGGCCACGGGGCTCAAAGCCAGGCAGAGGGAGCACACGGCGAGAGTGAGAAAATTACGACGGGCGGTCACTGGCATCCTCGGCTGTTTTTGGTTCTAAAACACCAATACGCAAGGCCTCGGCAAAATCTTTCCCCGCGCGTCGTGAGTTGTCTCGAAATGCGCCAGATTTATCCGACAATTCGGGGCGTTACGATGACACCGGGGTGGCCAAAGGCCCCAGGAGGACGCGGAAGGTCGCACCCCGCCCGGCCTGACTTTCCACCTGAATGGCAAAGCCATGCTCGTCGGCGATGCGCTTCACCACCGCCAGGCCCACGCCCGAGCCTTGGCTGCGGGTCGTGAAAAACGCATCGAAGAGCCGCGGCAATTGCGTTTCGTCGATGCCGACGCCGCGGTCGCTCACCGTGAGCGTCACCTCCGACTCGCTTCGCGCGACCGAGACCGTCACGAAGTCTCCAGGGCCGCTCGCCTGAACCGCGTTCCTCACCAGGTTCCAGATGAGCTGGCGGAGCTGCGCGCTGTCGGCGCGCACCAGCGCCGGGTCACCGTCGCCCTCGAAGCGCACGGAGACGTCGGAGACTGCGCGGCCCGACTGAGAAGCGAGCGCTACGACCTCGCGCGCGACCTCCGCGGCGTCCACCGTGCGAAGCTCGGGCTTGCGCTGCTTCGAGAGGTCCACCATGTCGGTGACGAGATCGTTCAGTCGATTGGTCTCGCGCTGGATGATCGAGCAAAGCTCGCGCTCCTCGTCGTCGAGGCCCTTGCCGCTGCGCAGGAGCTGCACCGAGCCGGCGATCGAACCGAGCGGATTGCGAATTTCGTGCGCCAGGCCGGCGGCCAGGCGGCCCAGCGCGGCCATGCGCTCGGCCCGATCGGCGCGCTCGGTGGCGGCGACCAGCTCGCCGCCGGTAAAGCGCAGGCGATCGGCCAAGGTGCCGGCGAGCAGCATGACCACCACGAGCACCAGCAAGTTGATGGTGACGTAGAACGAAAGCTCCTCGGCGGACGGTAGGTAGAGCGCCGAAGGTTGATCGGGCGGCGGCACCAACCAGCGCTTGGACAGCGCAGTTACGAGCGCCCCGTAGCAAATCCCACCCGACACCGCCGCAACGCTCGCGCCGCGCATGCCGCTCAAGGCGGCGCCGACCAGACAGCTCAAACCATAGAAGGACGTGGCGCCGCTCGCCGCGCCGCCGGTCAAGTAGACGATCGCCGTCCACGTGATCTGATCGAGCACCAATTGCGCGTCGGCCAGCAGCTCTAGACCTCGCCCCCCCCGCAAGAGCACCGCGTACAGCGCAGTGAGCGAGAAGCCGACCACGAAGGTCGCTAGCAAAACGCGCAGGGTGTACGGACGGATCGCGTACTGGCCGCCCAGGTAGAGCGCACCGGCCAAGCCGAGCGCCACCATCATGAACAGTAGCCGCGCCCCGGTCAGCCAGGCCAAGCGCCGCGGCAACGCCGCCGCACCGACGATTTCCGGAATGCCCAGCGTCAGCTTCACTGGGACGCCCGCGCCGTGTCAGTCGGCCTTGATGTTGCCGGCGAGCGAGAAGATCGGCAGGTACATGGCGACCAGCACCACGCCGACCATGCCGCCCACGCCGACCATCAGAATCGGCTCGAGCGCGGAGGTGAGCGCGGCGACTGCGACGTCGGTCTCTTCCTCGTAAAAATCAGCGATCTTATTGAGCATCTGATCGAGCGCACCGGTTTGCTCACCGACCGCGATCATCTGGACCACCATGTCCGGGAAGACGCCGGTTGCTGCCAGCGGCTCGGCCATGTTCTTACCCTCGCTGATCGACTGCCGCACGTGCATGATGCCGCTCTCGATCACGACGTTGCCGGAGGTGCGCGCGCAGATTTCGAGCGCATCCAAGATCGGCACGCCGGACTGGAGCAGGGTGCCGAGCGTGCGCGTGAAGCGCGCCACGGCGATCTTCTTCAGCACCGAGCCCATGACCGGCAGCTGCAGGAAGGTCTTGTGGAAGAAGCGCTTACCTTGCGGCTGCCGGTTCACGTAGGTCACCGCCACCACACCGGCGATCAGTGCCACGACGATGAACGGCAGGTAGGTCACGAACCCGTTCGAGATGTTGATCAGCACGCGCGTGAGCACCGGCAGGGCGTCTTTGCCGCCGCCGAACTCCTTGAACATGTTCTCGAAGGCCGGAATGACGAAGGTGAGCAAAACCGCCATCACGCCGAACGCGATCACGATCACGACCGACGGGTAGACCATCGCGCCGCGCACCTGGCGGATCAGCTTCTGCCGTTTCTCGAGGTAAATCGAGAGCCGGCTCATGATGCTGTCCAAGATACCGCCCACTTCGCCGGCGTGAACCAGGTTGGTGAACAGCTCGTCGAAGACGCGCGGGTGACGCTTGAGGGCCTCGGAGAACGTTGCGCCTTGCTCGACGTTGTTCTTGATGTCCTTGAGCACCGCCGCGAAGTTCTTGTTCGTCTGCTGGTTGCTCAGGATGTCGAGGCACTGAATGAGCGGGAGCCCCGCGTCGATCATGGTCGCGAACAGGCGCGTGAACGTGACCAAGTCCTTCGTGTCGACGCCCGACCCGAACTGGAAGGACATCAGCGCCGACTTCTTCTTGACCTTGACGGGGTTCAGCTGCTGCTGACGAAGACGCGCGTTGACGGCGTCTTCGTTCTCCGCCTCCATCACGCCCTTGCGCACCTCACCGGTGCGTGCGCGTGCTTCCCATGTAAACTCAGCCATGAAGTGGTTTGCCTGGTCCTGCCGAGTAAGAATAACGGCCAGTTTTGACCGCGGTCAAAGTTCCTGAAATTTCCGAGGTTTTGCGCGAAAACGTCGTGGACGCGCGCGTGGCGCCGGCCGCGACTGCCGGTTACATAGGTGCATCGCGAAGTGACGGCGCGCCGCGCATCGGCGCGGCCGGGACCTTACCTGGTGGTTTCGCTGTCGAATCGAACAGCCTTTTCGATCTCGCTTCGGTCAGTAAGCCTGTCGTCGCCTGCACAGCGGCGCGCCTGGCCGCGGCTGGGCTCATCGAGCTGGGTCAGCCGCTCGGGAGCTTGCTCTCCGAAGCGCGCGGCACTGCCTCGGAACACATTTCGCTCGAGCTCTTGCTCGCCCATCGCGCGGGCTTGGAGGCACACCGGCCTTACTTCGCTCCGGTGTCGGCCGGACAGCCCGTGCGCATCCAGCAGGTGCTGCGCTCGGCGGCCCAAACGCGCCGCGCCGAGTGCCTGGGCCCCGCGCCTGAAGGCGGGTTCGCGCCGCTGTACAGCGACCTCGGCTACATGCTGGTGGGAGCCGCGCTCGAGGCTGCGACGAGCGCCCCGCTCGATGCGCTGGTCGCCCGAGAAGTCAGCGTGCCGCTGGGAATCGAGCTCGGCTCGGCTCGGCAGCTCTACCGGTCGCGACCGAGCTTTGCGCGCGACGTGGTCCCCACCGAGGTGACGCTGGCTCGCGGGGGCACGCTCCGCGGCGTGGTTCACGACGACAACGCATGGGCGCTCTCGGGGCACGGCAGCTCCGGCCATGCCGGGCTGTTCGGGACCGCGGAGGCCGTGCTCCGCTTCGGTGCCGAGCTCCTGTCGGTGCTCGAAGGCCAAAGCGAGTGGCTCGACCAGTCCGCGCTCTGGAGCCTGGTGAAGCCGCGCCCCGGCGGCACGCTCCGCGCCGGCTTCGACGGCAAGTCGGAGAGCGCTTCGTCGGCCGGCTCACTCGCGGGCCCGCGGACCTTCGGGCACCTGGGCTTCACCGGCACGAGCCTTTGGTGCGACCCCGGGGCCGGCATCGTCACGGTTCTGCTCACCAATCGGGTCTGCCCCACGCGCGATAACCCCCGCATCCGAGCCGCTCGGCCGCTAGTACACGACACGCTGTTCGAGAAAGCCGGCCAGAGCCAACTGGGAGCCGGAAGGGACGTGTTGCCCGGGCCCCCCAACCCATGACAGGATCAGCCCGTTCATTTCCGGCCGGGAAATGGGCAGGCACCAGTCCTCATGTGGAAGCTCACCATCGAGGATGACCAAGCAAACCGAACGGTCGTCCCCCTGGCTCGCGACGAGTACTCGATCGGTCGGGGCGAGGAGAACACCGTCCGGCTCACGGAGCGCAACATCTCGCGGCGCCACGCCCGGATTGCGCGCGAAGCGGAGCGCTGGGTCGTCTTCGACTCCGGCAGCTACAACGGCTGCTACGTCAACGGCGCTCGCGTCAGCCAGCGGCAAGATCTGTCGCACGGCGACCTGGTACAGCTCGGCGATTACCGACTGGAGCTGGTCGACGAGACGCTGGAGCACGTGCCCGTGCCCAACGTGCCGTTCGACAGCAAGGCCACCTTGCCGGCGGCGCCGCGCTCGCAGTCTCTCCTGGGGCAGCCCGATCGCCTCGTGATGCTGGTCGGCCCCACGCCGGGCGCCGAGTTCGCCCTCAACGGCGCGAATCGACACGTGATTGGCCGCGGCGAAGAGTGCAGCATTTCGGTCAACCACCCCTCGGTCAGCCGCGTGCACGCCGAGGTGCACGCCCTGGGTGACGGTCGCTACGAGCTGGTCGACTGCGAGAGCGCCAACGGCATTCGCGTCAACGGCGTCGAGCTGCCACGTGGCCTGCTCGACGCGCGCGACATGGTCGAGCTCGGGGACGTCGTGTTCAAGTTCATCCGCGCGGGCGACGTGTACGTCCCGGGCGCGGACGAGAGCCAACAGATCTCGGCGCTGGGTGGCTTCGAAGCTGGCGCGGGCGACGCGCGCGGCATGACGACGGGCGCCAAGCTGCTGATCGGCCTCGGCGCTGCGGCGCTACTGACGACCCTAGTCGTGGTAGCGGTCTCGCACGGCGAGGAACCGGCGGACGTGAAGCTCGGCGCCCCCAAAGGCGAGCAAGCCGACGCCAGCGCCAAGCTCCTCGCCGAGGCCAAAGCGCTGCTCGACAAGGGCGAGGTCGCCGCTGCGCGGCAGCGCGCCAATCAAATCCCCGAGGACAGCAACCTGCGCGACTCGCCCGAGTTTCGCGCCATTCAATCGACCTGGGCCGACCTGCTGCTCTCGCAGGCAGCTCAGGCCGAAGATCCGGCGGACAAGCGCCGGCTACTCGAAGAAGTAGCGCGCGCCACTAGCGTGGACTCGATCCGTCGCAAGCGCGCCGCCAACGACTTGGCTGCACTCGGCGGCGAGACGATCGACGTGAACGAGCTGCCCAGCGCGCCGCGCGTGCGAAATAGCGGCGGCTCGAGCAACACCCCCACGGCGCGGGCGGGCAGCGATGCACCACGCGCCGCTGCGCCAGAGCCAGAGCGCAACGAGCCCCCGGCTGCAGCCAAGGTGAGCACCGGACCCGCGACGCTCGTGCGCAAGAACCCGTTCGACGATCCGGGTGCGGCGGAAATCCCGGTCGCCGCGCCCGACAGCGGCACGACCGATCGCAGCAAGCTGATGCAAACCAAGAATCAGCTGCAAGCCAAGGCCAAGAGCGGCAACGCCAGCGACAGCGACTTGAAGCGGCTGCACGCGCTCTGCCGCGCGCTGGGTGACGCCAGCTGCTCGAACTAGGGCCGACCCGTTGCAAGCAGGCACGCCCTCGGACGGCAAGCTGCCGCCTAGCGAGCAGAGCTCCTCGGCGCGCGCCGTGTTTGCTTCGCGACCGGTGCTGGCCGCGCTCGCGGTGGCGAGCTGCGCGCTGCTCTTCGAGCTCACCCCCGCGCTCGCACGCTACCGCCTGTTCGGCAAGCGCCCCGTGGACGAGACCCAGTCGGCGGCTGTCGCAGCCCCGCCCAGCTCGGCGGCCGTGGGCGAAAGCACGCTGGGGCTCGAGACGACCGCCCCCCAAACCGCGCCCGGTGCGACCGATCTGGCACCCGCCGAGGCCAGCGAAGCGCGCGCCCTGGAGCAGGCGCCACCGGTGCCGCTGCTGGACCCGAGCGGGC
>JBEHXA010000404.1:0-7199 GCA_048498935.1 Myxococcota bacterium | reverse complement strand
CAACAAGATCAACTGGGATGGACGCAGGGACCAGGGGCTCGTGCAGCCCGCCGGCACCTATTCGGTGCAGGTCAAGGCGACCGACGAAGATGACGGCACCGTCATCGTCTCCCAGGAAACGACAGGCACCATCAATGGTGTGTCGTTCGACAAGGGCTACCCCGTTCTACATCTGTCGAACGGAGTATCTGTACCAGTATCCGACCTTCTCCGGGTCGAATCTCCACCCAAAACACCGTAACAACAAATAAGCCTTTTTAGGAGGGCTCCATGGTTCTGAGAGCAATGTATTCGGGCGTATCTGGCCTGCGCGCTGAGGGCGAAGCCCTGGGCGTCGTCGGCGACAACATCGCGAACGTGAACACGACGGGCTTCAAATCCCAGCGTGCGCTGTTCCAAGACGTGCTGGGCCACTCGATCCTCGCCGGGACTTCGTCGTCTCTGCCAGGCTCGGGCGTCCGAGTGGGCGACATCCAACAGATGTTCACCCAAGGTACGCTCCAGAACACGGGCGTCTCGACGGACGTCGCGCTGAACGGCGACGGCTTCTTCGTGGTCAAGGGCACGGTCGACGGTCTTTCGTCGAACTTCTACACCCGCGCCGGTACCTTCGTGATTGATCACGAAGGCAACCTGACCAACACCAACGGCCTCAAGGTCCAAGGTTACAAGTCGAACGGCGACGGCACCTTCGCCGCGTCCGTCTCGGACATCGTCGCTCCGACGGCAGCTCTGCCGGCGCGCGCCACGACCGAGATGAACATCACCGCGAACCTGGACGCGACCTCGATCGCCAAGGGCACGCTGACGCCTCCGGTCCCCTTCGACCTGCAGAACCCGGCCGCGACCTCCAACTTCTCGACCACCATGACCACGTACGACTCGCTCGGTACGGGTCACACGGTGGACGTGTACTTCAACAAGACCGCGGACAACGCCTGGACCTTCTACGCCCTCACTGACGGCGCAGAGACCACGGGCGGCACGGCTGGCACCAACGTGCAGCTGGGCACCGGCACCCTGACCTTCAACACCGACGGCTCGCTCAACGCTTCGACTGGTCTCCAGCTCACGGCGAACTGGGCCGGCGGCGCGACGCAGGGTCAAACCATCGACCTCAACTTCGGCACCGGCACCGCCGCTGGTGGCACCGGCCTCGACGGCACGACGCAGTTCGGCTCACCGTCGAACGTGTCGAGCCAGGACCAGGACGGCTATGCGTCCGGTGACTTCTCCGGCGTCGCCATCGACGGCACCGGCGTGGTCCAGGGCCTGTACACCAACGGTCAGAAGATCGCGATGGCTCAGCTCGCGGTCGCCAAGTTCCGCTCCAACGACGGCCTCGGCCGCGCTGGTCAGAACCTGTGGATCGAGACGCGCGAGTCGGGCACGGCCGCGATGGGCACGGCGGGCAGCGGCGGTCGCGGTGCGACCTCTTCTGGCGCGCTGGAAGGCTCGAACGTCGACCTGGCCGAGGAGTTCGTGGGCTTGATTCAGCACCAGCGGTCGTTCTCTGCGAACAGCAAGACGATCACCACGGCTGATGAGATGCTCCAAGAGCTCATCAACATCAAGCGCTGATAGGCGCCGAGCGTAGTTCCCCGCTCTTTACGAGGACGGAGAAATGTCGGAAGAAGCCTCGGAGCCCAATAAGCCGGTGGAGAAAAAGAAGGGCAAGGGAAAGCTCGTCGGTATTTTGGTCGCCCTAGCACTCATCCTGGGTGCTGGGGCGGCCGGTGCCGTACTTGCTCCCAAGTACCTCAGTGGCGGTCATGCGAACGCCAAAGCCGCCGACAAGGGCGAAGATGCAGACTCCGAGGGCGAAGGCCACGGGGAAGAAGCTTCGGACGGCGTGTCCAAGGACGAAGAAGCCGACGCCGAAGCCGAGGGGGAGAAGAAGAAATCTCACTCCGCAGGCGACGTGCACGAAGTCCAAAATCTCGAACCCATCGTCGTGGACACCCGCGCGGCCGACGGCAACATCCGTCACGTGAAGGTGGGCCTGACTATCGAGCTGGTGGAAGGCGTGCCGGAAGCCGAGATCAAGTCCTACGTTCCGAGAGCTCGCGAAGCCGCGATTGGATACTTTCGCACGCGCGACTTCGAGCAACTTTCGGATCCCAAGAATTTCACGCAAGTGGTGAAGGATCTCAACAAGGAGATCATCGCCGCCGTGGGAAAGAAGCGTGCGAAGCGCGTCGTGATCACCGATTTCGTCGCCCAGTAGGGCCATGCGATGCCAGCCTTCGCCGAAGCTGAAGACAACCTGAGACGCGTCGACCTCACGGGACGCGAACGGCACCTGAAAGGTGCCATGTACGCGATGAATCACGTGGCGCAGCGCTTCGCGCGCGGCGCCCGCAAGACCCTGCCGTTCCTGGTCAAGCGGAGGGCGCGGCTCGTTCCCGAGCCGGTGAGCATCGTCGACTTGGGTGCTGAGCGCGTCGTTCAGCGCGGACCAGTATTCGAAATTTTGCTCGAGTCCGAGGACGGCCCGGCTTGGGCGTGTTTGACGCTGGGGCCCGAGGCCCTGGGCGTGATGCTCGAAGGCGCGCTCGGAGCGAGCGACAAGACCGCGAGCAGTGGTATCGGCGCAGACCTCACCACCGCGCAAGCTGCGCTGGTGGGCAAGCTGGCGCGCCGCTTGGCCGAGGATTTTGCGGCTGCCGTGATGAGCGAGGTGGGGATCTCGCTCAAGCCGACGTCGGCCCGGAGCATTCCGACCGGCGACGAACGCGACGCGATCTTCCCGGATGGGCTGCGCTCCGAATGCGCCTTCGAAGGCATCGCCGGTGACGCGCGCATCGCGATCGCGATGGGCGCCGAGGCGCTGGAATCGGCCGCCAACGACCGCGACGAGGAGCCCGAGGACGAGCACGACCCGCGTATGGCCGAGGCCCTCACCGAGGTGCCGGTGGAAGTCGTAGCCGAGCTCGGCCGCGTCAGGCTGGGTCTCCGTCGGGTGCTGTCGCTCGAGGTAGGACAAGTGCTCCGCCTGGCGACCGCCGTGGACGACCCGGTGATCGTGCGCGTGGCCGGCGTGGAAAAGTTCCGCGGCGTGCCGGTGATCTCGCGGGGACAGCTCGCTGTCGAAGTTCGGGGTCGGCACGAAGATTGAAATAAGCGTCGGTCATGAACGAACCGAACGCGCGCGGCGGTGACCACGGACCCGACTCCGCTCCCGATCCGCGCCAAGTGACGCCGCTCTCGGCGCCGCCCGCCGACCTCACGCCGCAGCGTGGCCGCGACGACACGCTCTCCTTCGTGATGGACGTGCCGGTCGAGGTGACCATCGAGCTCGGTCGAAAAACCGCGAAGATTGGCGAGGTTTTGCGGCTCGGGCCGGGCTCGATCCTGGAGCTTTCGAAGGCCAACGGCGAGCCGCTCGACGTGTACGTCAACAACCGCTTGATCGCTCGCGGTGAAGCCGTGGTGGTCGGCGAACGCTACGGCATCCGCCTCACCGAGGTGCTGGTCGGCGACGAGCGCCCTGGCCGAGGTTCAAAGGAATGACACCCCTGCGTCAGGCCTTCCACGCGGCGGTCGTCGCGGCGGGCTTGTCGATCGCCCTGCCCACTCAGGCCGACCCGCTCGCACCCCTGGGTCCGCCGACCGCGGCCGAGGCCGAAGCCGAAGCCGCCGCACTCGCTGCCGCCGCCAAGCCGGCTCCGGCGCCGGTTTTGGCCGCCCCGAAGCCTGCCGCCACCAATGCCAAGTCGCCGGCCTGGCTCGCGCCCAAGCCGGCGCCCAAGCCCGCGACTGGTCGTTCGGCGTTGCCGTCGAGTGGTCGCCTAGCTGGCTTGCTGCTCGTGCTCGGCGCGCTCGGCGCCGCCACGCTGTACTTCAAGCGCCGCGGCCGCGGTACGGACGCGAAGCGCGCAGCGCAGCCGGAGCGGCTACGTGTGCTGTCGTCGACTCGCATTGGCCCGAAAGCGCACGCCGTCGTGATCACGGTTGCGGGCCGCCAAATGCTCTTGGGTGTCACCGACTCTTCGGTCAAGCGCCTCGCGTTCATCGATGAGCTCGAAGAGGATCGCGACCAGGAGCCCGCGCGGCTTCGCGCCACCGACATCACGCCTCCCGCGCGCTCGGCAGCGGCCGCTCCGCGAGCCGCCGAGCCTGCAGCCGCCCAGGGCCGATCATTTTCCGACATGCTCCGGACCGCCTTCAAGAAGCGCCCAGTCGAGGTCGAGACCGACGCCGCGCTGGTGCTCGCGGCCGAGACGCAGGACGTGGTCGCCGGCAAGCCGGTCGCTTCGAACGTGCGCATGCTGGACGTCGAAGGTCAGGCGCAAGGCTTGGTTCGTCGCCTATCGGGGCCGCGAGCATGAACGGCCCCGCCACGCTCCCGATCGCGAACACGACCGCGCTGCTCGAGCAAACGAGCCTGGCGCCGCCGCTCAAGGTCCTGCTCGTCCTCACGGTGCTGGGCCTGCTGCCGGCCATCATTCTGACGACGACGTCGTTCGTGCGCACCGTGGTGGTGCTCGGCTTCGTGCGCCAGGGTGTCGGCTCGCAGTCGAGCCCGCCCAGCCAGGTCATCATCGGCCTGTCGCTCTTTTTGACGCTGTTCACGATGTCGCCCGTGGTCGACCAGATCAAGGCGGTCGCCATCGACCCCTACATGGCCGGCAAAATGACGGAGCTGCAGGCGTTCGACGCCGGCAGCATGCCGCTCAAGCGCTTCATGCTGCGCCAAACCCGTGAAGCCGACCTGAAGCTCTTCTACGACGCTACCGGCACCGCGCTGCCGCAAGGGCCCGATGACGTGCCGCTGCGCCTGGCCATGCCGGCGTTCGTGATCTCCGAGCTGACCACCGCCTTTCAGATGGGCGTGATTATTCTGCTGCCGTTCTTGGTCGTCGACCTGGCGGTCGCCTCGCTGCTCATGAGCATGGGTATGATGATGGTGCCTCCCGCGACCATTTCACTGCCGCTCAAGCTGCTCTTGTTCGTGCTGGTCGACGGTTGGAACCTGGTCGCTGGCTCGCTCCTGCGGAGCTACAGTTGACCGCGTCTCGGTGTTGGACGCTGCGCGGAGCCGGCTCATGACGACGGACGGCGCCGTCGAGCTGTTTCGCAACGCCTTCATGGTGTGCTGCATCATCTGCGGGCCGGCGCTCATTGCCGCGCTCTTGGCCGGTTTGATCGTCGGTGTGCTGCAGGCAGCCACCCAGGTGAACGAGGCTTCGATCAGCTTCTTGGCCAAGTTGCTGGCGGTGGGCTTGACCATGGCGGTGCTCGGCTCGTGGAGTATGCACCAGCTGGTCGAGTACACGTCGCGCACCATCCAGAGCGTCGCCGACGTGACCCGTTGAGGCCAAAGCCATGAACGGGCTCGAGCTCCTGCTGCGCAACGAGGCCGCCACCGTGCTGCTCGAGGCCGTCCGCGTCTCTGGCATGGTGATGATCGCGCCGCTCGGCTGGACTCAGGCGCCGATGCGCGTCAAGGCGGCGCTCGTCGTGCTGCTCACGCTGGCAGCGCACGGCGACCTCGGGCAAGTCCCGGTGAGCGAGGGGCCACTCGAGGGCTTGGCGTTCTGCGTCGCCAATGAGCTCGTGCTGGGCGTCGCGATCGGCTTGGTGCCACGCCTGATCATCGCGGCCGTGGAGGTGGCGGGTGAAGAAGTGGCGCCCATGATGGGCTTGGGTGTCGCGCAAATTTTCGATCCCAACGCGCACGGTAGCCAGAACGTCATCACCTCGCTGCTCCGCAACCTGGCGGTGCTGCTCGGCGTGCTCGTAGGCCTGCACCGCGTGGTAATCGGAGCCGTAATTGGCTCATTTCACGCCGTCCCGGCGGGCTCGATCGGCTCGACCCGCAACCTCACCGAGTTGATTCTGGCGCTGTGCACCAACGCGCTCTCGACCGGCGTCAAGCTGGCGATCCCGCTGATTGCGGTGCTGCTGGTCACGCAGGTGGCGCTGGCGTTCGTGTCGCGCGCCGCGCCGGCGATTCAGGTGTTTTCGATCGGTTTCGCGATCACGATCGCGCTCGGCGCGGCCATCCTCATCGTTACCATGCCCGACTTCGGCTACGACATCGTGGCCGAGATGTCGCGCGCCGGCGAGCGCCTCGAAAAGCTCGTCATGGCCGTCAAGGAGCCGTGAGCCATGTCTGACGGCGCCGATGACAATGAAAAAACAGAGGAACCTACCCCAGATAGACGGAAGAAGGCCCGCGATGACGGGCAATTCGCCCGCGCCAAGGACACGGGCGCGGTAGCGTCGACCGTTGCGGTGCTGCTCGTACTGAGCAGCATCTGGGGAGACTTGGTCGGGCAGATTCGGGAATTCTGCCTGCTCTGCTTTCACGAGCCGCAGATGCTCGTGCATGGGGACATGACCCTGGTGCTGGAGCAGACCGTGAAAGTGCTGGTGCTCGCGTGCTTGCCAGTGGCTCTGTTCGCGTGTTTGGCGGGCTTGGCTGCGAGCGTGGCCGAGGCGGGCTTTCACCCGAATTTCGAGTCGATTCAGCCCAAGTTCGAGCGTCTGGAGCCGTTCGGCAAGCTGCAAAAGCTGATCAACCCGAAGGAGGGCGTGGTCAATACGGCACTCGCTCTCTTGCGCGTCGGCGTGGTGGCGGCGGTAGCTTACTCGGTGCTCGAAAGGGAATTTCCGCGCTTGGCGCTTGCGTCGCGCGGCACGCTCACCATGGCCGCGATGCAAATCGGCGCGGTGACGTTCAAGGTGGCGGCCTGGTGCACGATGGCGCTCGGGGTGCTGGCAGCGATCGACTACGCGCAGTCGTGGTGGAAGCACGAGCAGTCGCTGAAGATGTCGCGTCAGGAGCTGAAGGAGGAGATGCAGCAATCCGACGGCAACCCGCAGGTGAAGCAGCGCCAGCGCGCGCGCGCCCGCGAGATGATGAAGCGCGGCATCCGCAAAGCCATCAAAGAGGCGACCGTCGTCGTTACGAACCCGACCCACGTTGCCGTCGCGCTCCGCTACCATCCGTCCGAAGGCGCGCCCATCGTGGTCGCCAAGGGCTACGACGAGGTCGCGCAGCACATCAAGAGCCTCGCCAAAGAGCTGGGCGTCCCGATGGTCGAAAACGTGCCCCTGGCGCGTGGCCTCGCCGAAAAGGTGCGAGTCGGTCGCACGATTCCCGCCGATTTCTTCGCCGCCGTCGCCGAAGTGCTCGCCTTCGTCTACCGCATCCGCGGCCGTGGGCGCGGCGCCTTATGGCTCGCTCTCGT
>JBEHXA010000403.1:0-7203 GCA_048498935.1 Myxococcota bacterium | reverse complement strand
CACACCGATGACGATCGGCCCCGCCGCTGGGGGCTCGATTCAGGTGCAGCTCCTGGCTCCGCAAAACCAGCAGAACCACTGTTACTACGCCGGCCCCGACGGCGACGACGCGAAGACGCCGGAGCTCCCCTACTTCGACAAGGTGCTGGCCGAAACGCTAAACGACTACTGCATCGACACGAAGAAGGTGTTCGTCGGTGGCTACAGCAGCGGCGGCTGGTTCTCGGCGCTCATGTCGTGCAACCGCGCGAGCGTGATTCGCGGCGTCGGCTGGGCAGCGGCCGGCTTGCAGATGAACCACGACATGTGCACGGGGCCGGTGGCCGCCATCATCACGCGCGGCGTGAACGACAACGGCACGCCGCTCGCCCAGACGGAAGCAGCGCGCGACAGCCTGATCATGCGCAACGGCTGCACCACCACCACCCAGCCCTGGCTGCCGGGCGAAACGATGTTCAACACCAGCTCGTGCGTCGAGTACCAGGGCTGCATGCCCGGCTACCCGGTCGTGTGGTGCCCGACGCCCGGCGGCCACACCAATACCATCAGCGACACCAAGCTCTCCCCCCAAGGCTTCTGGAAGTTCTGGACCTCGCTCCCCTGATCGGATGGGGCTGCCACACCGCAGCCCCATCGCAGAAGCTGCCGTAGCGCCCCAGGTCACCCCTGAACGCCGAAGTTATGCGGTAACATCGCGGTTGCCGGAATGACGACGCAGCCGTTTCTTCGCACGATCTTCCCGACCCCGCTCTTGATCGGAGCGAACGACAACCCGGAGATGTGCCAAAAGATTTGCGACTTGGCCTATGCGTTCAGGGCCAAGGCGCAGGACGCGTCGTTGGTTTCCGACCAGTGGACGCGCGGGACCAGGTCTTCGAGCCAGGCGGACTTTCAGAAGAAGGGCGTTACGTCGTTCAACTCGGGTTCGCTCACCGACAAGCCGGAGTGGAAGGAGGTGGCCTCTTTCATCTACTCGCTGGCGAGCAGCATGATCCGCACCGTGAACGACGGCGCTTCCAAGCCCTCGATCATGAACATGTGGACGACCATCTACCCGCCGGGCGCGTACGTGCCCGAGCACGTGCATTCCAACGCGCTGCTCAGCGGCGTCTTCTATGCCAAGGCGACCGAGAACTGCGGCAACATCGTGTTCCGCGACCCGTCGTCCGTCGCCAAGATCATGTTCATGCGCAACATGACCGAATTCCCAGCCGTCGAAACACTGCACGTTCAATCGGTCAAAACCGGCGCAATGGTGATCTTTCCCGCGTGGCTGCCGCACTCCACCGAGCCCAACGAATCTGAGGACGATCGCATCATCATCAGCTTCAACCTGGGCATGGTGGACGCGCGCAAAGGCACCTGACGCGCGCAGCCCGAAGCGAATCACGGCCTTCGGCCCGCTTGCGGTCAGCCGAGTATACTCTACAATATATTCGTGGCCACCAGCGTCCATATCCCCAAGGCTCTGCTCGAAGCAGTCGACCGTCGCGCGCGGGCGCTAAAAGTGAGCCGAAATCGGCTGATCGTGCAAGCGCTGGAGCGCGAAATGACCGCGGGCGCGGACTGGCCTGCCGGCTTCTTCGACCAGCTGGCCACAGCAGATGCCGAGCTGATCAACGCCGTGGACGAGATGTCCGAAGCCATCCAAGCGGGTCGCAAGTCGAAAGGACCCATGAAGCTATGAGGTACGTCCTCGACACCAACGTCGTTTCCGCAGTCATGAAGACAGATGTGAACGTGATCGCGCGCCTACGTCAGTCGAACCGACGCGACGTGCTTCTTGCCCAACCAGTGGTGGCCGAAATCGAATACGGGCTCGCTCGTCTGCCACGGTCGAAGCGACGGAGCCTGCTAAAGGAGAGATTCGAATTGATCCGTGGCACCTTCGAACGCGTCGTGTGGACCGACGAGGTGAGCGCAGCCTTTAGAGAGATCAAGGCAGCGCTCGAACGCAAGGGGCGCCCCATCGAAGACTTCGACGTCGCCATCGCGGCTCACGCCGTCGCCAACTCCGCGACTCTCGTCACTGCGAACGTGAAGCACTTGCGCAGCGTGCCGAACCTACAGCTCGAAGATTGGCAGAACGAGACCTGAATCAAGAACTCCCCGCCTCCCTGTTGATTCGGACGCGAAGTAGCGCGCGGGCGCTGAGGGACCCCGCAAAGTATGAGCGCGCTGCAAGCCCCTGACGCATTCCGAAAGTCACTACGTGCACGTATCCAATAAGCCACCGAGCACCCCCCAAAAGTGGGACCATTCACGACTTGTTGGCTACGTGCACGTAGCCATCGAGGTGTAGCTCGAACCTCATCGGTAGCACTTCGCGCGGATGGATCCTCGAGCCGCTCTAAGTGATCGAAAATCGATCAGTGCCGCGCTAGCGCGGTACTGGCTGCGCCGTGATGGCGCGTACTCGCAAGCCCAGTGCCGCGCAGTGCCGTTGCTGGCTGCCCAGCTGGGCAGCCTCGTGCGGGTGAGACTGGGCCTACCCCCGAAAATTCGAGGGTGAGGGCGTTATTCGGTGATGGCGACGCGCAGGCCCGCAGTTTCGGTGGCGGTGTCGGCGGCAGCGTAGGTGACTTGGCGGACGCGCGCGCTGGCTTGGATGGAGACGGCCATGGTTTTGAGGTCGGCGGCGACTTCGGGACTGGCTTCGGTGGCGTCGATGATGAGCTCGGCGAGCTCGCGCGTTTGCGGGATTTTCTTGGTGGAGCGGAGGCCGCGCACGGCGCGGAGCACGGTGAGGAGGAGCGTGACCTCGCGCACCTGCGTGGCTTCGGACGTGTCGAGCTTCGGCCACGGGGTGACGTGGATCGAGACCGCGCCTTCGCTCTCGCGGAATAGGATTTGGTACAGCTCTTCGGTGACGAAGGGCAGGAAGGGGGCGTAGAGGCCGAGCAGGGCGCGCAGGCACTCCCAGAGGCTGGCGCGCGCGGAGGCGCGCGTTTCGGCGCTGTAGCGCTCGGTGCGCCAAAAGCGATCTTTGACGATTTCGACGTAGTCGTCGCAAAAGTCCCAGAAGACTTTGTCGATGGCTTCGCGCGCGTGCGCGTAGTCGTAGCTTTCGAACGACTCGCGCGCCTTCTCGACCACCGCACCGACGCGACCGACGATCCAGCGATCTTCGGGCGTGCGCTGGGCGAGCGGGACGGGCGCCGGAGCGCCGCTGCTTTGACCTTCGCTTTGCATCTGCAGGGTGCAGAAGCGCGCGAGGTTCCAGAGTTTGACCACGATTTTGCGGCCGTTTTGGACGTCGCGCTCGTTGTAGCGCATGTCGTGGCCGAGGTGGCCGCCGGCTGCCCAGTAGCGCACGGCGTCCGCGCCGAACTTCTTCACCACGCCGTAGGGCTCGTAGCGGTTGTAGCCGGTGGTGGCGTCCGTGTACTGCTCGAGATCGCGCTTGCTGATCTTCTTGCCGCTCTCGTTCAGGCCCCAGCCGGAGATCATCACATCCTTCCACGGCAGGCTGCCGGTGTGCAGGTGTGACTTGATCACCGTGTAAAAGAGCCAGGTGCGGATGATCTCGAAGGCCTGCACGCGGACGCTCATCGGGTAGACCTCGGGCGAGGTCTTGCGGCCCGGCGTGCCAGCCCAGTTCGAGAGCACGAGCGGCGAGAGCGAGCTCGTCATCCAAGTGTCCATCACGTCCGGATCGCCGTTGAAGTCGCTGCCGCCGCACTTGGGGCAGCTCGCCACTGGACAAGCCGACTCGAGCGGATCGACCGGCAAGCTCTCCGGCTTGGCAAGCGCGGCGGTGCCGCACTTGGCGCAGAACCAAACCGGCAATGGCACGCCGTAAAAGCGCTGGCGCGAGATGTTCCAGTCGAAGCGCAGACCGGTGATCCACTGCTCGAGCCGGACCTTCATCCACTCGGGGAACCAGGTGAGCTCCTGGGCGCGCGCCATGAGCTCTTCTTTCATGTCGAGGCAGCGGATGAACCACTGCGGCGCCATCACGAACTCGACCGGCACGCCGGTGCGCTCGGAAACCGACACGTTTTGCGTGATCGCCTTGCCGCCCTTGTAAGCGGGCGTGGCCTTGAGCTTTTCGACGATGGCCTTGCGGGCCAACTCGGCCGTGAGACCCGCGAATTCACCGGCCAGCTCGGTCATCTTGCCGTCGCGACCCAGGCAGGTGCGAGTTTGCAAGTGATCACGCTTCCAGCGATGCACATCTTCGCCGTCGCCGAAGGTGCAGACCATCATCAAGCCGGTGCCGAACGCAATGTCGACCTCTTTGTCGGTCTTGACCGGCACTTCGTAGTCGAACAGCGGCACGCGCACGGTCTTGCCGTGCAGGTGTTTGTAGCGCTCGTCTTCTTCGTTGCAGTAGAGGGCGACGCACGCCGGCAGCAGCTCGGGGCGAGTGGTCGAGATGATGGCGTCGGAGCCGTCGGGCTGCGTGAAGGCGATGTCGTGCAGCGTGCTCTTGCGCTCCATCGTCTCGAGATCGGCTTGGGCCAGCGCGGTCTCGAGCGATGTGTCCCACAGCACCGGCTCCTCCGAGCGGTAGATGCGGCCGCTCTCGAACAGCTCGACGAACGACTTTTGGGCGGTGCGACGGCAGTGCTCGTCGATGGTCGAGTAACGCAGGCTCCAGTCGACCGAGAGACCGAGCGCGCGCCACAGCTTTTCGTATTCGGCGGCGCCCTCGGTGGTCACCTTGAGGCACAGCTCACGAAACTCGCTGCGCGTGATCTTGCGCTTGTCGATCTTGAAGTTTTTTTCGACGTAGCGCTCCGTGGGCAGGCCGTTGTCGTCGAAGCCCATCGGATAGAAAATGCGCTTGCCGTGCATGCGCTGGTAGCGCACGACGATCTCGGCTTGCGTGTATGACATGGCGTGGCCGACGTGCAGGTGCGACGCGGACACGTACGGCGGCGGCGTGTCGACCGAAAAGATCGGACCTTTGCCAGCGGGATCGAACTCGTAGACCCGATGCTCGTCCCACAGCGCGCGGCAGCGCTGCTCCACTTCCTCAGACGAAAACTCCTTGGGGAAGTTCGGGATTTCGTTGACTGCGTCGGTCATTTTCAGGGCGAGGAGGTGCCACTGGCCCACCGCTCAGTCAAGTGCAGAGGCGGGTAGCGGCGCACCGGCGCGAAACCGTGCGACGGACTGCTATTGAAGCGCGGCGCGCGGTATGGCCTAGTCGAGCGGTGAGCAAGCTCGGGTGGAGAAGGGCGGCGGCGTTGGGGATGTTGACGTTCGGTTGCCTGAAGCCACCACTCACGCCGCCGTCACAGGGAGGCGCGGGCTGGCAACGGCTCGAGACGAAGCATTTCGACTTGGCGAGCAACCTCGACGCAGAGCAGGCCGAGCGGGTGATCGCGAGCTTCGAAGAGATCTACGACTTACTCGGGCTGGCGGTCTTCGGCCGAAGCGTCATTCCGGAGGTGCACACCAGCGCCGTGATCTTCGAGCAACGCCAGGAGCTGCGACAGTTCTACGGAGACGCGGTGGGCGGCATCTACTTCGATTCGCTCAGTAACGACCTCGAAGCGACGCCCACGCTCGTCACGTATGGCACGCTCGATCCTTATTCGCGTGTGACGTTCGCTCACGAGCTCACGCATCGCTTCAACCACTTTGCGCTCGGCCCGACTCCGCTGTGGCTGAACGAGGGCCTCGCCAACTATTACTCGACGATTCGCGGGCAAGACGGCGAGCCAGTGGTCGGCGAAACCGATCCTCGCTACATGTGCGCGTCGGGCGGCGTGCAACAGGCGGTGGGCGACATCGTTTGCAACTACGAGGTCCTGCGCGCCTCTACTTTGCCCCCGATCGACGAGTTGCTCGGCTACGAGCGCAGCGAATTCTATCGCACGTCGACGGATCCGCAGGCGAGCAGCAGCTACGACGGCCGCGAAAAGACCAAGCGCAACTACGCCGCGGCGTGGCTGCTGGTGCACATGCTGCAGCACAGCGAGCACGACTACGCTCAGAAGTTCCGACGCCTGATGCAGGGGCCGGCATCGCAGCACAAGGGAGCGCAACTGGCCGAGCTAGTGCGAGCCGTGCCTAAGGCGCGGTTACAGGCCGATTTCGACGACTATCGCCGAAAGACCATCCCATGGCGCGAACATCATGCCCAGCTGCCGTCACGCCCTGGTGATCTCCAATCGCGCTCGATGAAAGAGAGCGAAGTACGGGTGCTGTGGGCGCGCCTCGACGATTTTACCGGACCGTCAGCGAGCCGGGCGCGCACTAACTTGGACGCCGCGCGCGAGGCCAGTGAGGCCGGGGACGGCACGGCGCGCTTCTGGCTCGGCCGCTACCACGCGCTGCGCAACGAAACCGACGAGGCCGAGAGCGCCTTCCAAGATGCGCTACGGACCGAGCCGCAGGTGCCGGAGTACCTGCTCGGTCTGATCGATTTGCTTTGGGGCCATCGCGGCGGCGCGGCCTGGGCGGACGCGGCGCGCAGCCCTCAAGTCGGCAAGCTGATCGCCGAGCTGGAGCCGATCGCGCGCACTGCGCGGCAACACAACGCCGTCGCTGTCCATCGGTTGATGAACGAGGATGTGCCCGACGCACTGGAGCACAGCAAGCGGGCTTGCGAGCTGGGGCCGGACTGTTGGCAGTGCTTTCACAATCGCGCGTCTGCCCTGTTTGCGGCGGGCCAGCGCGAGGAAGCGGCTGCCGCGGAGCGAACGGCCCTCGACCGCCTGCCGGAGCGGATCATGGGGAATGCCGCGAGCGCGATGCAGAAAGCGCTCGACCTCTACACGAGCCCGCAAAAACCCGGACCAAACACCGAAATCCCCGGACTCATCGCGCCTTGAACGGCGGTTGCACGGGCACCGCGCAACTAGCCGGTGGCGGCTTGGGGGATGGAGTCGCGCACGCCGTGGCGGTCGAGCAGGCGGCGGAAATTGGAGCGGTCCATGCCGGCGCGGCGCGCGGCCTGGCTCACGTTGCCGCCACATTGCTCGAGCACTCGCTCGAGGTAGTCGCGCTCGAAGCGCGTGCGCGCTTCGCCGAACGAGAGGTCCATGGCAGCGGCGCGCAGGTGGGGGCGCGAGCCGCGGCCGCCGCGAAACTGCAGCGGTAGCTCGTGCAGGGTCACGTGCTCGCCGCCGGTCATGATGGCGGCGCGCTCCACTGCGTTCTCCAATTCGCGTACGTTGCCCGGAAAGTCGTAGCTACCGAGCGCGTCGAGCGCGTCCTCCGCGAAGCGCAGCCCGGGTTTGCCGAGGC
>JBEHXA010000402.1:0-7204 GCA_048498935.1 Myxococcota bacterium | reverse complement strand
CAACGCCTTCAACTCCGAAAACTTCTTGTGCACGTTCGCCCCATCGTTCGCGGTGGTCAACGACGCCGACCTGCTGTCCACCTTGCCGGTGCGCGACGTGCGCGCGGGCCTGGCCGAAGCCGTGAAAGTCGCGCTGATCCGCGACGCCAGCTTCTTCGACTGGCTGGAGCAGCACGCCGGCGCGCTGCGCGAGGCTGAACCGATGCCGCTCGAGCAAGCGGTGCGGCGCTGCGCCGAGCTGCACCTCACGCACATCGCCAGCGGCGGTGACCCGTTCGAGCGCGGTAGCGCCCGGCCGCTCGACTACGGTCATTGGGCAGCGCACAAGCTCGAGACCTTGACCCATCACGCCCTGCGCCACGGCGAAGCCGTCGCGATCGGCATGCTGCTCGACGCCTGCTACGCCGTCGAAAAGGGCATGCTGAAGGCCGCTGAGCGTGATCGCCTGCACGGTTTGCTGAAGGCGCTCGGGCTCCCCACGTATCACGCGATGCTGAAGGCCGAGCAACAAGGCAAATCCCTGGTGCTGCGAGGCCTCGAAGAGTTTCGGGAGCACCTGGGCGGCGCCCTCACCGTCACCCTGCTGACCAGCATCGGTAAGGGCTTAGAAGTCACGGAAATGGACTTCGCAGCCATCGGCCGGGCGATAAACTGGCTGGAAGCAGCGCAAGCTGGCTAGAATCGCTCGCCCTAGCATTACTCCAGGGTTAGCCCCGCCATGCTGCTTCGGAACCTGAACGACGCGCAGCTTACGTACTGCACCAACGTACATCCCGGCGAGACCTTGCTCGCCGTGCGCGCGCTCGTGAAGCAGCACGTCGCGGGCGTGAAGCAGCTGGTCTCCCCGGACCAGCGCTTTGGTGTCGGGCTGAGGCTGGCGGCTGCGGCAGCAGATGCGCTCGACGATCCCGAGGAGCTGGCGCGCTTTCGCGAGGAGCTCGCC
This sequence comes from Myxococcota bacterium, assembly GCA_048498935.1. Taxonomy (GTDB): domain Bacteria; phylum Myxococcota_A; class Polyangia; order Polyangiales; family Polyangiaceae; genus PMG-095. Next base: position 6,261 of record JBEHXA010000402.1, on the reverse strand, counting down.
GCCGAGGGTCTCTACTGCTTCACCCTCAACGGCTTTCCGTACGGCGCCTTCCATCACGCTCGGGTCAAGGAGCAAGTATATCAGCCAGACTGGCTGAACCCGGAGCGCGTGCGCTACACGCAGGTCCTGTCGCGCGTGCTGGCCGACCTGCTGCCGCTCGGCGTGACGGGCAGCATCAGCACCGTGCCGGGCTGCTTCAAGCCAAACGTCACGCCCGACGCCCCGTCCCGTATGGCGGCCGCCATGGTCGACGCCGTGGCGATGCTGGTCGACCTGGCGCGCAGCAAGGGCCGCCACATCGCCTTGGCGCTCGAGCCAGAGCCGCACTGCTTTCTCGAGACGACAGCCGAAGCGGTGACCTTCTTCGAGCAACACTTGCTCGGGAGGAGCGCGCTCGATCGCCTGGTGCGCGCGGCCGACATCGAGCCCGCCGAGGCGGAGCGCACGTTGCGTCGACACCTGGGCGTATGTCTCGACACCTGCCACGCCTCGGTGGAGTACGAATCTCCGCTCGAGGCGTTCCGCACGCTACAAGCCGCCGGCATTGCGGTGCCGAAGGTGCAGCTCAGCGCCGGGCTGCGCCTGCCGGCAGCCACGCCCGAGCGCATCCAAGCGCTCTCCGCCTTCGAGAACGAGGTGTACCTGCACCAGACGGTGGTCCGGCAAGGCCAACGTCTACTGCATTTTCTCGATCTGCCCGACGCGCTCGGCAGCTGGCAGCCGGAAGACAGCGAGTGGCGCGTGCACTTCCACGTGCCCATCTTCATGCGCGAGCTGGGCGTGTTCGAGAGCACCCAGGACGACTTGCTGCCGCTCTTGCACGAGCTGGCGCGCTCAGGCGACTGCCCGCACTTGGAAGTCGAGACGTACACGTGGGACGTCTTGCCAGCCGAGTACCGCGACGTACCAATCGAGCAAGCCATCGCGCGCGAGCTGAATTTCGTGCTGGAAGCCCCAGGCGACGGACTGCTAGTAGGGCCCGCTTGAAGCTCCGCACCCTCCTCACGCTCGGCCGCACCTCGAACCTGCCAACGGTGTGGTCGAACGTGCTGGCAGGCGCGGTACTGAGCGGCGCCGAGTTCGGGGCAGCGCCGCTCTTAATCCTGCTGCTGTGCGGCTCGGCCTTCTACGAGGGCGGCATGTTCCTCAACGACGCCTTCGACGCCGAGGTCGACGCGCGGGAGCGCCCCGGGCGCCCGATCCCGTCGGGCCTGGTTTCACGCGCCACCGTTTACGCCATCGGCTACGGGCTGCTGGCTGCTGGCCTGCTGCTCCTCGCGGTCGCTGCGGCACTGTCGCTGGTGCAGCCAGGCCCACTCGTGGTGGTCGCCGGCTTGGGCACATGCGGCGCGGTGCTCGCGTACAATCGCTGGCACAAGGGTCACGCCTGGTCACCGATCGTGATGGGCGCTTGCCGCGCCGGCCTTTACGTCACTGCGGCATTCGCGGTTTCCCCGCAGCTCGGGCGCATGCTGCTGCTCGGCGCCGCCGCGCTCTGGCTCTACATCATCGGTCTTACCCACGTCGCCCGCTTCGAAACCGGCAAGGTGATGGATCGCGCCTGGGTCTCCGCCTTCGTGTTCGCCCCGCTCCTGGCCGCACTCCCTGTCGTGATCGAGCAGCGCCGCGCCCTACCAGCGCTCTGCCTCGCACTCTCGTTCGGCTGGTCACTGCGTTCCCTCGGCTTCGCCCTGCGCGGCGGCCCCGGAAACATCCCGCGCGCCGTGGTGAGCCTGATCGCCGGCGCCTCGCTCGTCGACGCGCTCTTCATCTCCCTGCTCGCCACGCCGCTGCACGTCCTCTTCGCTCTCGCGTGCTTTCTGGTCACCCTCAAGTGGCAGCGGCGCATTCCCGGCACGTGACGGGAAAGGCTGCCGCGACACCGTCACGGTCACCGCCACCTGGCTCCGCCCCGGCAGCTTCTGCAATCGAGCTGCAGCTAGGCAGCCCCCGAGATCGCTAGTCAGTCGAAGAGGTGCCGCAAAAGGAGCCCCTTCACGTCCGTGGCAGCCACTGCACCGGCGGGTAGCAGCTCGGGCGTCGACGACATGAAGAGGGGTCCGTCTTCGGGGCGGTCGGTGATGCGGCCGTGGGAGCCTTTGACCAGGGTAGCGTCGAGCGGGATGACGTCGAGCAGGTTGCGGAAGCCGAGTTTGCGCGCGATGAGCTTGCGCCCCACCGTCAGTGTCGGGAACGGTAGCGCGGGGTTCACGAACAGCTCGACCGGATCGTAGCCAGGCTTGAGGTGGATATCGACCGTGCGCGCGTAGTCGGGAGCGCGCGCGTCATCCAGCCAGAAGTAGTAGCTGAACCAGCGATCGGCGCGCGACACGAGCACGAGCTCTCCGGAGCGTTCGTGGGCGAGCCCGGAGCTGCGCTTGCCTGCGTCGTCGAGCACTTGCTCCACGCCGTCTAGGCGCTCACAAAGCGCGCGAACTGCGGGCAAATCAGCGGGATTCTTCACGTACACGTGAGCGAGCTGGTGATCCGCGACGGCAAATGCCCGGCTTGCGCCGGGGTCGAGCTGTTCGAGGCCGAGCTCCTCACGCACGCGCAAGTAGCCAGCTTCGCGCAGCGCTCGATTCACGTGCACGGCGTCGCTGACCGGGGTGATGCCGTACTCGGATAGCACTACCACGCGCAGCCCCTTGAGCTTCGCGAGCTCGAACAAGCGCGCGCATTCGGCGTCGACTTCGCCCAGCGTCTTTTCTACGCGCGGGTCACTCGGGCCGAAGCGCTGCAAGTCGTAGTCGAGATGCGGTAAATAAACGAGCGTGAGCGTGGGCGCACTCTTTTCGACGACGTGCTCCGCCGACCGCGCGATCCAACGCGTCGACGAGATGTCGGCGCGCGGCCCCCAGAAATTGAACAGCGGGAACATCCCGAGCTCGGCGCTGAGCTCGGCGCGCAGCTCCGGCGGGTCGGTGTACACGTCGGGCAGCTTGCGCCCGTCGGCCGTGTACATGGGGCGCGGCGTGATCGAAATGTCGGCGCTGGAGTACATGTTGTACCACCAGAACAGCTTGGCGACGGTGAAGCTCGGGTCGCGCTTCTTCGCGGCGTCCCACAGCTTTTCGCCGTGAACGAGCCGGTTACTCTGCCGCCATAGCCACACCTGAGCGAGGTCGCGGAAGTACCAACCGTTGGCGACGATGCCGTGCTCGCTCGGCAGAGTACCGGTGACGAATGTCGACTGCACCGAGCAGGTGACGGCCGGCACGATGGTGTCGAGCGGGCGCGCAGCGTAGGCGTCGCGAAAGGCGCGGAGGGCGGGCGTGTGCTCGCCGATCATGCTGGGCGTCAGCCCAACCACGTTGAGAACCAGCGTCGGATGCACGGCGCGCTTCGCTCGGGGATCAGGCCACGTCGGTGCGCGGAGCCTGACCGCGAAGCACCGAATTACCTTCGAAGAGCTGCCGCTGATCGACGGCGAGGGACTGCTCGAACGCCTTCACGTCGAAGCGGCCGCTCTGCGCGAAGAACGCGACTGGATTGTCCCAGCAGATGGCCGCAACCGACGCCTCGTCGATGCCGGCCTCGCGCATGGCCTGCGCGGTTTTTGGGACTTTGAGCGGGTCGCTCACGCCCCAATCGGCGGCCGAGTTGATGAGCATTCGCTCCTTACCGTACTGCTTGACCAGCGTGACCATGCGCTGCTCGTCCATCTTGGTGGCGGGGTAAATGGAGTGCCCGGCCCAGCACCCCGAGTCGAGCACCATTTGCAGCGTTTCTTCGTTGTTGTGATCGACGAGCGTGAGCTCGGGCGCGATGCCCGACTCCTTCACCAGCGCCAGCGTGCGCTCGGTACCGCGCTTTTTGTCGCGATGCGGGGTGTGGATCAGGATAGGCAGCCCAGCGTCCTTGGCTAGCTCGACCTGCGCGGCGAAGTACTTTTCTTCGACCGGGGTCACGTCGTCGTAACCGATTTCACCGACCGCCACGACGCCGTCCTTTTCGACGTAGAGCTTGAGGAGCTCCATCACGCCGTCGGCGATGCGCGCGTTGTTCGCCTCCTTGGGGTTGAGGCCCATCGTGCACAGGTGCCGGATGCCGAACTGGGCGGCGCGAAAACGCTCCCAACCGAGCAGCGACAAGAAGTAATCCTCGAAGCTACCAACGTGGGTGCGCGGCTGGCCGAGCCAAAACGCGGGCTCGACGATGGCGCGAATACCTGCGGCCGCCATGGCCTGGTAGTCGTCGGTGGTGCGAGACGTCATGTGGATATGCGGATCGAACAGCATGGCTTTCACGCTCCGTATTGCACGATGTAGTCGATATCGGCCGGCACTGGGCGCCCGGCTGCGCGCCGCTCACTGGCGTAACCTTCACACATGCGCTGAAGCTCCGACGTGATGCGCTGCTCGAGGTTTTCGATGCGGCGCGCCGACACTTCCATGAAGATGGCTTTGAGCACGGCTTGGTTGAAATTGAGCGGTGGAAAGTGCTCCACTAGGAATGGGTTTTCACACACCACGGCTTCGAAGACGTCGCGCGCATTGGTGCGGCAAGCTTGAAACCCGGTCTCGACGAAACGCGCTGGCTCCGGCAAGAGCGGCAGCGTGCGCAGCAAGCTCACCTGCTCGCCGATTTCCCCCGCTTCGAACAGTTGGAGCACGAACGCCGGTTGTTCGGCGACCGGCATGGCGTCGATCGCTCGCGCGACCAACGCCGCGCGCACGTAGTCGGTCAGGGTCCAGTGCGGGCGCGTCAGCGGTGCGATGGCGTGCGGCGGAGTCACCGCCTCGCGCGCTTGCGCAGCGAGCCGGCGCGGCACGCTCGCGAACAACGCACGAAAGCCGATACCGTGCGGCTTCGCCAAATCGACGCGCGCCCGTTCGAAGAAGCGCTCAGCCTCAGCCCAACGCTGGCTGACCAGCTGAGTCAGGACCTCGGAGCGTTCGGACATACGCAAACTCTTATCGCGGTGGGTGTTGCGGGCAAGCCTCGCCAGCATGCCGCGCGGTTTTGTTTCTGCGTTTTCGCAGATGACGATTGGCTATTGAGGTTGGGGCGGGCACGCCGTGGTTGGCAGGCCGAGGATCCAATCGTCGACCGCCTTCATGCCCGCTGGGTCGGCGACGTTGGAGCCAATCTTCGGCATGCGTACGTCGCCCAGTTGGTGCATACGGAACGACAGCGCGGACAGGTCCGTATTACCCGGCACGACTCGATACTTCGGGACGACCCCGGCATCGCGCTCAGACACGGCACACAGGCCGCGGTCCGCAAAGGCGGTGCCGTAGCGCAAGTCGAGCTGGCTGCCTTCGGCACCGGGGCGATGGCAAATCGAACAATTAGTCTGCAGGTACGAGAGCGCTTTTTCCTCCACCGTGCCGGCGCCCATCGGCTCCGGGAGACCGGGGATATTCTTCGGTGGCGCGTCGAACAGACCGAGCTGCTTGAACTTTTCGATCTGGTTCATGGTCCCGTCCGCGTAGGCGTAATCGGAGTTGAGCTGCGCGGTGGTCGGGCCGAGTGAGCGCCCCGTGTAAGGCGTGTGGCACTCCAGGCACTGCGAACGGCTGGGGTAGTGCCAAACCTGCGTCCCGGTTCCGACCGGCTTGTCCTTGCCGGTCGCGTCGTCCGGCAGCAGCGTCGCGTCGGTGCCTGCGTCGTTCCACTCGTAGCTGTAGCCCTTCCAGACCGTCATCGAGCGGCGCATCAGCAAGCGCGTTTCGACGAGCTTGCCCTCGATGCTGAAGTTCTTCACGAGCACGGTGCCCATCGGCATGTCCCAATGCCCGTCATCCGAGCCGACACCGCCCATACCCGGCGGCTTGCACGCATCGACCTCGGTGGCGCAATCCAGCACGTGAATCTTGCCGCCCTCGGGCAGACGCAGAAAGCGCTCTTTCGTCGCGCCGTCGGACCACAGGGGGCTGCGCACGCCGTACGGAATCAGCCCCGGGGCGGGCTTGCTCGGATCGCTCATGTCGATGCAGCCGGTTTGGCTCAACAACATGGGTTGGTCCGCGTCCATCTTGGCGGCAACGCACGTGCCCGCGCCACCGCCGCCGGCGCCCGAAGTGCCGGCACTGCCGGCCACGCCGGCGCCACCCGAGCCGGCCACGCCAGCGCCGCCCGAGCCACTGCCACCACCACCCGAGCCTGCAGTGGTGCCAGTGCCGGCGGTCGTGCCAGTACCGGCAGTCGTACCGGTACCCGCGGTGCTGGCGCTACCGCCGCTACCAGGTTGCCCGCCGCCACCTGCGCCCGGCCCTGGGTCGGAGCTGCAAGCAGCGAGCGCGCAGGCGCTGGAAA